>DASSGJ010000176.1:0-4086 GCA_035693545.1 Candidatus Acidiferrum sp. | reverse complement strand
CGCTTCTTAGAAAAGAGAAAGTTATGGTCACCGTCAAAATCAAGGGTGGCACTCCCGAGGGAGCGCAGTCCTTGTGTGTGACATGCCGCTGGGCCCATATCGTGAAGGGGTTTAGTGCTTCGCAGGAGATAATCCGTTGCCGTTGGGTCGCCGATGATCCGGTGGTGCCATTTCCGGTGAGTCGGTGCAATTCCTACGACGACGCGCATCTGCCGAGCAAGCGCGATATGGAAAAAATCGCGTGGATACTGCTGACCAAAACGGCGGGCCGGAGCATTGGCTTCGTCACGGCCAAGCAGTTTCTGGCGACCGAAGGGGATGATGCCGAAATCATTCCTGCCGCGCGGATAAACCAGATGAAAACAGGAGGGTGAAGTTCAAAGCTCTCCTGGGAAAGGAGAAGCCATGATCCTGATTCGCCTGCTGCGCTATGCCCCGGAAGCCGCCACCGGCCTGTGCGCCACTTGCAGCTGGGGCACCGTCCGCAAGGGCTTTCGTGAGAACGAAGCCGAAGCGTTCTGCCGCCTGGTCGGCCCGAATGCGCGCGTGCCGTACGCGGTCCGCGAATGCACCGACTACTGCGACCGCCGCGTCCGGATGACTGCGAGCGAAGCCCGCCGTTATGGCTTCGTCACCGAAATCCGCCTGGATGCCGGAGAGATTCGCTCCACATCCGAGGACTAGCGCAACCAACCAAAACAAAGGCCCCGCAGCTCTGCAAAGCTGTGGGGCCTTCCCAAACAATTGCGCAACATCAAGGATAGGAGAGCACGCAGCCACCCGAACCGCTGTTGAAGGCGTTGCTCCAGAGAGACTGCACCGGGAACGTGCCCGTGGAGAGCGAAATTTCCGCCGAGGCACCCTGGCCCGAGGAGATCCAGGCGCACTTGTCGCCGTTCTCCGCACCGTTCGAGTCCAGCCATCCGCCGTTCGGGAACTGGTCGGTGATCGTTTCCCCCATTTCATGCCCGCCAACGATGGTGATGCCCGCGTTCGGGCCGAGTCCGTTGAAGTTGGCGCCACAGCTTGCGCCTGCGTCCGTGATGTAGGGCAGGTTGGTATAGGCGACGTTGCCCACCGTGGAACTGGTCGAACTGTGGTAGGCGCAATACTGTCTGCCGAATCCGCTCGAACTGTTTCCCGTGGCGGTGGCGATCACATATTGGACGGTCGCGTTGCTGGCGGCGGTGGTGTTGCCGAAATGCTGTGCGGCGCGGACGGCCTCGGCTGCGAGTTGCGACTGCTTGGGCCGTGCCGGCGCAGAGCTTGTGTTGTCCGCCCAGACTCCTGCAAAAATGCCGGTCTGGTTGCCGGCTGGCGTTCCGGAATTGCCACAGGTGACCGTGCCGCTTGCCACGCCCTGGCAATACTGGGTGACGCTATTGAGCCAGGAGCTGCCGCCGACGCCGCGGTAGAAGTTTTCCAGAATGGCTGCCTCGCCGCTTGGATCATTGTTGTTCCATTGTGAGCCCCAGAGGACCAGGAAGATTTTCGGGGCCGTTTCGACGCCGATGCCACCGATTCCGCCATGGTAGAAGAGGTCATTGGATGTGCTGGCCGGTTGCACCGAGCCGGGCCGCGCATTGGGGTGGGCCTCACGGAAGCGTTTCATATCCTCAACGGTTGCATGGATCATTGCCGGCGGTTGGCCCTCCTCCAGGTATCTCAACCCACCGACTGTTTCCTCATAAACCATCGGCTGTCTCGGCTCTTGGGCGTGTGACAAAGGACTCACTGCCAGAACCCCCAGAAGAGCGAGAAAACAGCCTGAAGCGTGTTCCCACCGAGTCATGTGATTCCTCCTGTGATTGTATTGGTTTTCAAAGTAACCGATAGAGGACGGGGCGGGAAACATTTAGCCCCGCCATTTGAAACAAGTCAAGAGAATTCGCGTCGTAGTGCAGTGCGCGAAGGGTGCGCCCATGCGCTTTCGACACTCGAGTGTGAAAGAAAGGATTTCTGATCGCCCTCTAGACAAGTTGGAGAATATAATAAAACTTGCAATCGCTAAAATATGTACCTAGGAGGCCGACTATGCCACGGGAAGCACAGTTCTTTGAATTCTGCTCCGGTTCAGCCGTGAAGGGATATTGGAAGCTGCGCGGAAACATCCCACCTCGTTGGATAGAAAACGCACGCACGTCGCGCAAGGCGATAGAGCCTTCCGTGGAGAAATATATGCGAAAGCTACGGAGTCTTCGGAAAAATCGTCCCAGAGCGAAGGCCGCTATCAAAGCTGTCAATAAGGAGCTGAAGGAAACCCTGCATCAGTGGGAACTTCGCTATCGCAAGGAAGCTTTTTATAGAGGTATCCGGACCCTGCTCGATATAAATCGAGTCGGCTCCTCGAAGCTTTAGCCTACGTTCTCCAGATTCCTGCTTTTGGTACCTGGGTCTTGGGGTCGTTTTTGCTCCATCCCCCGGCATTCTTCTGCTGCTTCCATTCGAACGCTTCAGACCTCCGTTCGAAAGATCATGTAACTCCCTGTAACTAGACAGCTATATTAATAATAACTTATTCTTTCCGCATGACTGCAAAACACACCGAATACAGGGCTGGGGTCCCCACCTTCACCGATTCATCTTTCTGGCAAACGAAAAGGGCCCCGCTGGCTGGCGAAGCCGCGGGGCCTTTCCAAACGGCGCGGGGAGAGTCTCGCGCGGTTCAGTTGTTGATGTCGGATTTGGTTTCGAGCTTGGCTAGCATGGGCTCGAGGAACGGCTTGTTGACGTCGGGAGCGCCGGCGATGGCCAACTTCATTTCCTTGGACGCGGAGGCGTAATCGCCGCTGTGGGAGGCGAGGCGAGCCTGCGCCAGATGGCTGAGCCAGTGGTTGGGATCTTTCTTTGCAACTTGCGGATAGAGCTCAAAGGCGCGCTTGGCATCGCCGGCGCGCTGCAGCCCTCGCGCATAAACGTAAAGCTGCGTGGCGCTGGCCTTGGCGAAAGCGGCGGAGAGCGTCTTGGCGGCTTCGTCCTTCTTGCCCATGGCGTCGAGGATGCGCGATTTGGTTTCGAGATTCTCGAAACGGTCTTCGTTCTGGATGGAGGTGTCTTCCCACTTCAGCGCTTCTTCCAGGTTGTAGTTGCCGTCGAGGCACCAGTTCGCGGCTTCGTCATAGCCGGCCCAGGTGAAGCCGCCAACGCTGCGCAACTGGTTGCGAATGCTCTTGAGGGTGACAGCCTTCACGTCGAAGGAAACGCGGAAGGGCACGGCGATCTTTTCCCAACGCAGCGTGGCGACGGCGGAATCGGGTTTCACATCGTCGAAGGTGTAGGTGAGCGTGTCGAAGTTTTGATCCGTCGCGGGCTTCACCGTGACGCGCAGGGCGTCTTCCTTTTCGTCATAGCTGAAGCTGCCCCAGGAGGTGGAGTTCTTGGAGAAGATGACGGTCCACTGATCCTTGTCGGGGATCATGTGCAGGCCGTAGGTGCCCGCCGCAAGCGGCTTGCCTTCGACCGTGGCGTCATCGGAAAAGGTGATCGTGGTGTTTTCGTTCGCGCCGGACCGCCAGACTTTTCCGTAGGGAACGGTTTTGCCCCAGACTTCGCGAGTGCCGGCGAGCGGGCGGCTATAACTGATGCTGACGGTACTGATGCCGATAGTTTGCGTGGTCTCGCCGTGCTGGCTGATACGGGGAAGATTCAGCTCAGTGGCTTGAGCCCCATTTTTGAATTGTGCTTGTGTGCTGGTGATGCAAACGGCGAGGCCGAGAGAAATTGTGAAAAGAAAACGAATCGTATTGCGCATAGCTACACCATCCTGGTCGCGAAAGATGGAGTTTCGCGGAAGTGAGAATTAGTTGGACGAACACGCCCAGAGCGATAGACGGGAAGGAAGAAGGTGAGTAAGCAGAAGGAGGGGAGAATGCCCGGTGATTTTACAAGAGTTTACAACTCGCGGCAGATGAAACAGGAGCGCGATCACCGATAAGAGATTTTCTATCCGCTTGATTTTGCTGCGGCGGGGGCTCCGTTTTACAGGCAAAAAGAAAAATACGGAGCTGAAAAAAGCCATTGACTTTCGCTTTTTGTTCGCCTATATTCGCCCTCGGTAGAGGAAACGGGAAACGGGTGGCTTCGGCT
>DASSGJ010000175.1:0-4731 GCA_035693545.1 Candidatus Acidiferrum sp. | reverse complement strand
GATTTCTCCCCGCGCTTCAAACACGGCCCGTTGCCCGGTCGGCGAGATTCCCGCGTTTACAATTTTGTCCGCTGCCTTCACCCAATGCGCCCGCGTCGCCGGCAAATCCGCATTCACGCGAACCTCGATGTGCTTCGTGCTTCCGGACTTTGGATCCAGCAGATACAACCCTCCGAATTGCTCGTACACCAGTGCATCCGGCCCGCCGGAAACCGATTTCAAATCCAACCCTTTGTTTTCCACCACCTGCTTCACGGCCTGGGTCTTTGTGTCGTACGCAAACAGGCTTACCGCTCCGCTGCGGTCCGAAAGAAAATAAATCGTCTCGCCAAACCACACCGGACTCGAATCGTTCGAATTTTCGCGCTGAATTTTCGTCAACTGCAGGTCCCGCAACGACACGATATAGATGGGCGTTGTCTGGCCGCCGCGGTATCTCTTCCAAGCCGCCTGCCACTTCAAGTTCGGCACGTACGCTAGGTGCGACCCATCCGGCGAATACGACCCGCCTTCCGCCCGCCACATTGGCAGCGCTTCCGGCACACCGCCCTCGGCAGCCACGGTATAGAGCCGGTCGAAATCCGCGTAAGCTTCGCGCGTCGAATTAAAAAGGATCTTCTTTCCGTCCGGTGTCCAGCCCGCCACCACGTCCGCGTCCGGATGCCACGTCAACCGTTTCGGCGCGCCGCCTTCCGCTGCCATCACGTACACATCGGCGTTCCCGTCATATTCACCCGTGAACGCGACCCATTTCCCATCGGGCGAAAATGCCGGGTGCGACTCGTGCCCTCCTGTCGTCAGTTGCCGCGCCTCTCCGCCGTCGCGCGGCGCGCTCCACAAATACCCGCCATAGACAAACACCACTTCACTCTTTGAAATCGTAGGCTGCTGAAGCAGCAACGGAGAATCCGCTGCCGCCGCACCAGCGCAAACCAGCAATCCCACCACCATCAACCACCCGAAGTATTTACGCATCTTCTCCCCCATCCAGCAGCGGCCACCTTCAGGTGGCCTCGAACTCTTTGTAGGGGAGGGGCTCGCCCCTCCCTCTTCCCTTCGTTCCCGCACCAACTATCTCGTCCCTGTCCAAAACCCCGGCGCCGAAATTTCTTTCGCATCCTGCTTTTCCGCGAACTTCTTCACCATCGGCGCAATTTCCGAACTCTTCCCCACCAGCACGAACGTCAGATTCTCCAATGGAAAATGCTTCGCGATCACTTGCTTCGCAATTTCCGGTGTCACTCCGTCGATCCGCTGTTCGAACTGGTTCACTTCGCTGTCGTCCAATCCCAGAAACTCGTATCGCAAAATCAGCCGTGCCAGCTGCCCCGAAGTCTCGATCATCGGCGGAAATTGTCCCTTCAGGTAACTCTTCGCGGAACCCAACTGCTCCGCCGTCAGCCCGTTCGCGTGCAGCTTCTTCAAAACCTCCAGCGCAAGCTCGACCGCCTTCCCGGTGGTTTCGTTTCGCGTAAAACTGTACATCGCAAACGGCCCTGGCTCTTTCTGCATCGAAAAAAAAGAAGTCGCTCCATACGACAATCCCGATTCCACCCGCAGCGCCTCGTTCAGCATGGATGTGAACCGCGAACCGAATACCGCGTTCACCACTTCAATCGCCACCCGATCCGGATCCGTCGCCGAAATTCCCACATTCCCGATTACAAAATAGGTCTGCGTTGCGTCGGCCTTGTTCACCAGCAGCAGTTTTTTGCCCTTCATCTGTCCGGCAGCCTCTTCCTTCACCACGGGCGCCGCCTTCCCCGGCCATCCCCCAAAAATCTCCTCGATCTTCTTTTTCATTTCCCCCGCATTGAAGTCCCCGGCCACCGCCAGAATCGTGTTTCCCGGCGTGTAATAGGTGTCATAAAACTTCACAATCGCGTCCCGCTGAATCTTCTTCAGCGAATTTTCATCCCCGCCCGTCGGCCGCCCGTAGCCTTTCCCGTTGTAAAGGTACCCCTGGTAATATTCGAATATCACGTCCCGCGCGCTGTCCTTCGCTGCCTTCACTCCGTCCACCGACTGCGCCAGCAGCTTATCCACTTCCGTTTGCGGAAACGTGGGATGCAGCAACGCGTCGGAGACTAACTCCAGCCCCTTGGCCGTATCCTTCGAAAGGAACTCCGCCCCAAAACTCGAATAGTCCGCCCCCGCATCTGCCTCGAACGTGCCCCCGATAAAATCAATGTCGCCCGCAAACTGCTGCGCTGTCCGCGTCTTCGTTCCCTTCCGCAACAACCCCGCGGCAGTGGAAGCCAGCCCTTCCTGCCCAACCGGGTCCGCCAGCCCTCCTGCCTTTACAAGCCCTGCCACACTCACCATCGGCACGCTGTGTTTTTCCAGCAGTAGCACCGTCAATCCGTTCTTCAGCACCACCTTCTCATGCGGCGGCATCTGCAACTTTTGCGCCCAAGCCCCGGAAGACCCGCTTAACAACACAACCGCGAGCACAAATCCCACAACGAAGTAGCGCCGGTATCCTGCCGGCAAGCGCATCAACACCCCCGCCTCAATACACCTGTCATCCCGAATCCCCGCGCCTTTCGCGGGGTGAGGGATCTGCTTTTCTCGCCTCAAAAATGTTTTCAACCTGCCGGCTTCCCGCACCCCGATTCCCATCCTCATGGCTTGTCCTGACCAGGGAAGGGCTTGCCCTTCTCCCCGTTGTCCGGCACCAGCGTCGCCACTGTCCGGTTGCTCGCTCCGAAATACTGTTTCGCCACCCGCTGTACATCTTCCTTCGTCACGGCGCTGTAATTCTTCGCCGCATCAAACAATTTCCGGTAGTCCCCGAAAAACACCTCGTACGTTCCCAGCGTATTCGCACGCCCATTAATCGTCCGCACCTGCCGGTAAAACTCCGCCAGTCGGAAATTCTTCGCCTTCTCCAGTTCCCGATCCGCAACCGGTGCGCTCTGCAGCCGCTCCACCTCTTCATAAATGGCTTTCTCGCACGTCGCGGGATCCACCCCTTCCTTCGGCTGCGCCAGGAACAGCAGCAGCGTTGGGTCAAAGGCGTTGTCCGACTCCGATTCCACGTCCAGCGCAATCTGGTCCTTGTCCACCAGCCTTTGATACATCCGCGAACTCTCTCCCTGAAACAATATCGACCGCATCACATTCAGCGCGTAAAAATCCGGATTGTTTGTCTGCGGCACGTGGTACGCAATCATCAGCAGCGGCAATTCCGCCGGCTTTCGCACCACCAGCCGCCTCTCCCCAAGTTGCGCCGGCTCCGTGGTTGTCACCGGTGGCGGTGGCGCATGCGTCGGAATCGGCTCCAGATATTTTTCCGCCAGCGCAAACACTTCTTCCGGTGTCACGTCTCCCGCAATGACCATCGTCGCGTTGCTCGGCGAATAACCCATCTCAAAGTGATGCTTCAAATCCTCGATCGTCCAGTGCTCGATGTCGCTCATCCAGCCCACCACAGGCCATTGGTACGGATGCGCGATGAACGCCGTCGCCCACAGTTGCTCGTCCAGCACCCCTTCGTTCTGCCCATCCACGCTGCTCCGCCGCTCGCTCGCCACCACCCCGCGTTCACTCTCGATTTTCTTCGGATCGAAATTCAAGTCGCGTATTCGGTCCGCCTCAATATCAAAGATCAGTTCCAGCGCCGTCCGCGGAAACCAGTCCTGATATACCGTCACATTCCTCGTCGTGTACGCGTTATTCGATCCGCCGTTCGACTCCATCACCTTGTCGAGTTCGCCCGGCCCATACTTCTTCGCCCCGTTGAACATCATGTGCTCGAAAAAATGCGACAGCCCGGTCGTCCCCGGCCTCTCATTCCGCGACCCCACCTTATAGAACGTGTACAGCGCCACGTTGGGAATGCTGTGGTCTGTTTGCACCAGAATCTTCATCCCGTTCTTCAGCGTCTTCGTCGCCACCGGATATTCCTGGCCGTTCGCGCCGCTTACGCACACCAGCGCGGCCACAAGCACCAGCAGTGCTGCGCGCCTTTCCCATCTGCTTTTCATTGGTTTTCCTTGAACACAACCCTAGTCATTGGACGCGCGGGATCCTGAAATGTGCTCACGTAGCGTCCACCTTCAGGTGGACCCGTGTCCGGGCTCGACCCATTCCCCAGGCAAAGCAACACCAGCCTGTCAGAACCTGTAGGGGCGGCTTTAGGCCGCCTCTCCCGCGGGGAAAGGAGCTACTCAGGGCAGCGGCACACCCGGCGTCGCCACAATTCCCGCCATTTTCAGCAATTCCAGATACTCCGCTTCCGTAATCGGCGAAATAATCAGGCGCACATTCTTCAACAGCTTCGCTTTTCTCACCGCCGGATTCGCCCGCATCTCCGCCAGCGTCACTGGCCGCGGCAGCTTTTCGAACGCGCGCAGGTCCGCCACCAGGTTTTTTCCCTTGTGATCGTGTGGATCGGGGTACGGGTCCCGCGTGACTTCCGCAATCGAATAGAGCGAACGTTCCGGCGCGGAGTGGTAGCACAGCACCCGGTCTCCGCGCTTCACCTGCTTAAGCGCGCGGATCGCGTCGGGTTTCGAACCCGCCCCGTGCCACATTTCTTTGCCTTTAACGAAAAGCGTGTCCCAGTGATAGTGATGCGGGTCGGTACTGAAGATCCAATAATGTCGTGTCTGAGGAGTCGAATTCGCCATCTTCACCCAAAGCCGGGGAAAATATACACGGTCGAACAAGGAAAACCAAACAAAATGTGAGGGATAGAGGCACAACCATGTGCAAAACCCCAAAAAA
>DASSGJ010000174.1:0-34206 GCA_035693545.1 Candidatus Acidiferrum sp. | reverse complement strand
GCGCTATTTCTTAGGAACTCGTAGGCGCTGCCGTGAAAATCATTCGTGCCGGAGCGAGTGATGGCGTTGACAACGCCTCCGGAGGTCTTCCCATATTCTGCGGAATAGTTGCTGGTCAGGACAGAAAATTCCTGAATTGCGTCGACACCAAGATTTCCGCCGAGCACACTGCCCGGGGCGCCGTTCGCGTAATCATTCAGGCTAACGCCGTCCAGGCGGTAATTGTTCTGCTGTGGCCGGGCGCCGGAAATTGTGAGTTGCTGACCGAAGCCGCGATTGCCGCGATCCGCTCCAACGGCGAAAGTTGGCTGCGTTTGGATCGTCGAAACGCCGGGCTGAAGAGCGGCCAGGTCGGTCCAACTGCGGCCGTTGAGGGGCAGTTCGCGGACGGTATTGGCCATGACGACGGCGCTAATGTCAGAACTCTGGAGTTGGACGTCTGGAACTTGGGCAGTAACTTCCACCTTGTTCGAGATCGTACCGACACGCAGGGTGATATCGATGGTGATCTGTGAGCCAACGGTCATGGTCACGCCGTGCCGCGTTTCCGAGTTGAAGCCCGTGGCCGTGATCGAAATCTCATACGACCCCGGCAGCAGGTTCACCGTGGTGTAAAAACCGTCCCCGTTGGTGGTGGTTGTGCGTTCGACCCCGGTCGCAATGTTCTTAATGACCAGTTTCGCCTGTGGAACTCCGGACCCGTTGGGGTCGGATACCGTTCCGGAAAGCGTTCCGCCCGCGACCTGTGCGAGCGTCGGAACTGCAAATAAGATGGCAAGTATTAAGAAAACAGTGGTCGTGCGGCCAAACGAATATAACCTAGCGGTTTTTTTCGAGAACACGGACCCACCTCCACGTTGGGCGGAGCCTAGTGTATAGGCGCGGCGGATGCCTTAACCCATGATTAATTTCTGTTTAGATGGTTCCGCAGTGTCGATTTTGCCCGTGGGAATCAATGGAAGAACCACGGTAAAACTGGAGCCTATACCCACCTCGCTCGTGCATTCAATCGTGCCTCCGTGTGCACGTGCAATTGCCTGAGCGATGGCCAAACCCAGCCCGCCGCTGTGGGAATCGCCGGAGGTCGAAGGCGCCGCCCGGTAAAACCGCTCGAAAATGAACGGCAAATGCTCGGCCGGTATGCCAATGCCGTGATCCTGAAAACACGCCCGGATCGTGCCGTCCGCTTCTTCGAGCGTCACGCGAATGACGCTCTTCTCCGGCGAATATTTGATCGCGTTGTCCAGGAAAATCAGAAAAAGCTGATGCACGAACGCCTCGTCACCGGTGTAGGCAAGCTCCTGGTCCAGTTGCCGGAGGATGGCAATTCCCTTTTTTCTCGCCCGCGAAGAGACCAGCGAGCAAGCCTCTTCCAGAACTTCGTTGATATAGAGTGGCTCGGACTCCAGGTGCAATTGCCCGGCATCGGCAATCGAAAGAGTGAACAAGCCTTCGACCATGCGCGTAAGTTTCTTTAGCTCGTCATCAAAGATAGTCAGCGTTTTCTGGTACTCCTCCGCCGTCCGCGGCTTGGAAAGCAGAAGCTCCGTCTCTCCGTGAAGAACAGCGATCGGGGTTCGCAACTCGTGGGAGGCATCCGTAACAAACTGGCGCAATTGACGCACGGCGGAATCCACTCCGCGAAAAAGATCGTTAAATGTCGCCGCAAGGCGCCCCAATTCGTCGTGCGGTGTGGTCACCGGCAGCGGCTCCCAAAATCCCTGGTTTTGCGTAACCCGCCGGGCCATCGCCGCCGCGTGTTGCGTCAGATCGGTAATCGGCGCAAGGCTGCGTCCCACATAAATCATGGAAATTCCGGCGGTGAGTAACAAACTGATGGGAAACAAAATCAGGACGATCCCCCCGAATGTATCCAGCACCCGGTTTGTCCCAAACGTCGGAATGGCCACCGCCAAAAAACGCTTGTGGCCGGCTTGTTCGAACGGAAGAATCGCCACCCGGACCGACTGTTCCCCTGCGATATCCGCCACCTGAAACGTGGGGCTTACCGCCGCCGTGTCAATCCTCCTCAAATGGATCGGCCCCGGAAGATTCCTGGATTGCTGGAGAACATGGCCATCCGTATCCAGCAGTTCGAAGAATTCGCCGGGTATATCCAGGCGTTCAATATCGTGAGCTTCGGGCTCCGCCGCTACGTCGGCAATCAGGAGCCGCCCGGTTTCCTGCAACTGGTGATTCAGCTGGGAAGGAATTGCATGTGCCAGCAATCCCCAAAACGCGAGATACGATGCCACCAGCATCACGCTGACGATAGTGCAGAACAAAACCATCATCCGGAAGCGAAGAGTTTTGGTCTTCATGACTCCACGGCCCCCAGGCGATAGCCAATCCCCCGCACGGTGTGGATCAGTTTAACCGGACGGTTCTGGTCAATTTTCTGCCGGAGCCGATTGACATAAACCTCCACCAGGTTGGTTTCGCTGTCGAAATGGCGGTCCCAGACATGCTCTACAATTTCGCTGCGCGTCACCAGATCCGGCGCATGAAGCAGGAAAAGTTCCAGCAGCGCAAATTCCTTGGAGGTAAGCGGAATGGCCAGCTTGCCGCGTGTCGCCCGGCGGCGGTGCCGGTCGAGCTCCAGGTCGGCATAGTGCAGTTTCGCATTTCCGCTATGCAAACCTCGCCGCACCAGCGCACGCACCCGCGCCAGAAGCTCGGCCAGCACAAACGGTTTCGTGAGGTAATCGTCCGCTCCAGCGTCCAGTCCTTCGACGCGCTGCTCGACCAGGCCCCGCGCCGTCAACATCAGAACCGGCGCTTCCATTCCCTGCTGGCGTAGTTCCCGGCAGACCTGAATGCCGCTCAGACCCGGCAGGCGCACATCCAGAAGAATCGCGTCGTAGGTTACATCCGTTGCGAGCTCCAGCGCCTTCTCACCGCTCTCTGCAATGTCCACGGCGTAAGAATTTTCGCGCAACGCTCGCGCGATGAAACTGGCCACCTTGCGTTCGTCTTCGACCAGCAGGATGCGCATAAGCCGACGTTCCTAAAAACATCCCTGAAATGATTGGCAGGCGGAAATCATAGCACTACTCCGCGCGGAAACCTCCGCCCGGCGGCCGGTTTATTTCGAATCGTCCCGGACCACCTGTCCGCCCTTCATCACAAATTTTACCCGCTCGAGTTCTGTGATGTCTTTCAATGGATCGCCGGAGACGGCAATGATGTCCGCAAACTTCCCTTTTTCGATGGAGCCGACGCGATCCTGCCATCCCATCATCTCCGCCGCGACCGTGGTCGCGGTCTGTATAGCCTGGCTCGGAGACATTCCGTACTTCACCAGGTAAGAAAACTCCGCGGCTTGTGTGCCGTGGGGAAACGGGCCGGCGCCGCTGCCGAACGAAATCTTGAGCCCGCGGGAAATCGCCAACCGGCCGCTTTTTTCACGCAGCGCCTGCAAGCTGTATTTCCCCCCCGTGGACTTGGCATCGCGCACCGTGTAGTCGCTCAGCGAATAATGGTAGGCGGTAAGCTCCAGATAGATGCCTTTCTTTTTCATCTGGTCGGCGGTGGCTTCGTCCAGCTCGATCGCGTGCTCAATCGTGTCCGCGCCGGCTTCCACGCAGTTCCGCAGCCCCTCGCCCCCAAATGCGTGGCACGCAGCTTTCTTCCCGTGGCGGTGCGCCTCGTCCACAATGGCAAACACTTCCTCTTTCGTGAAGGTCGGATCGCTTTTCAGTTCGCCATCGGCTTCGAACTCGTAGTCCGCGGTGGAATGAAACTTGATCCAGTCCGCACCGTAGTGAATCTGTTCACGCACGGCCTGTCGAGCCGCCCACGGTCCATCCACTGTTTGATAATTCCTCGGCAGATTTACCTCCGGCGAACCCAGAATACCCTCCCCTGTGGCGACCAGCCCCATCGTGGAAACCTGCATCCTCGGCCCCTGAAAGTAGCCGCGATTAATCGCCTTTTTGATGTCCACGTCGGCGTACCCGCCGTTGTGGCTCATTAGATCTCGCAGAGTTGTAAAACCGGCGCGCATGTCTTTCTGTGCGTTTGCGAGAGCGAGAAGCGTGCGGTATTCGCGTGTGTCATTAATTGCGTTCGCGTATGGCGGCCCGCCCGGCTTGATTCCGTCCAGTCCGAAACCGAATACATGGGTGTGCCCGTCAATCAGTCCGGGAAGCACGGTGGATTTGCTCAAGTCAATCACCTGGGCGTCAGCCGGAATCTGCACGCCCTCCGAAGCCCCCACAGCTGTGATTTTATCGTCCTTGATCAGGACGATCTGATTTTCCAGCATCTTTCCAGACTTGCTGTCAAACAAATGCCCCGCTCGAATCGCAGTGACTTTATCGGTCTGTCCATACACCGGGCAGATTGTTGCCAAGAGTATGAGAAGACTAACCGCACTCCACCGAAAGCTTTTCATGCATTCCTCCAAGGTTCGCCGCTGCTGATGGTTGGAATTCGAAGCCCGCTGAATTTCGCTCCAGCTTGCACAAAGAATATCGAAAAGGGGTGGACCCGGGCGGTCCGCCCACCCCTCTTCGGCCCGTTCGAGTATGCTAGTGCACCTCGAAGACCTGAATTTCCGCGTTTGTGCTTCCATGCTGCGGCACGGCCACAAAATACCGGTTGAGTTGCGGAACCAATAGCGAGGTTCTTCCCAGCGGGCCCGTCGAAACTTTCCCGAGCAGTTTGTAGTTGTCCGCGGACTCCTGGTGATACACCGATACGTCGCCGTCACAGGACGCGTAAATTCTCTTGCTTGCCGCATCGAAAACGAGATCATCCACGCCCTTCGTAATTGGCAACACGGAGAGCTCTTTGCCGGACTGGGTATCAATCACAACGATTCCTCCGCTCCGGCACGCGATGAACAAGCGGTGATTCGCTTCGTCGTAGGCCATGGCCACGTTGGTTTTGGCCATCGTGATCGGCCAACTCGCGATCAACGTCCGCTTTTCGCGGTCAATCACATCCACCTGACTCTTGGCTTTGTTGTTCAGGTAAATCCGCGGGCTGGATTTCTCCAGAGCCATGGCCTCCAGCGTTTCCCCGTCAACCTTGATGTCCGCCACTTTCTTTCCGGCCGTAGTGTCCACAACGCTCAGCATCGAATAGGTCTGGTGAACGTCGCCGCCGCCGTTGTCAATGTAGAGAAGTTTTGTCGCGGAATCATATCCAATCGAATCCGCGTCTTCCAGCAGCTTCACAGTGGAAACAATTTTATAGCTGTCGCTGTCCACGATCTTTACGTCCCCGGCTTCACCGTCGGTTACATACAAGCGCTTAAGATCACTTCGAAACAGAATGGCATGAGGCTTTTCGATTCCCGAAATCTTGTGAATCATGTTTCCTGTCTTCAAGTCGAAAACCAGGACGGCTTTGTACCCTTCGGGTGTGGTGAACAACCGGTTGCCCCCCAGGTCGATCGCGAAATGATCGAAATTCCCCTTCACATCTGCGGAAAGCTTATACGTCTGCACCTGTTTCAGCGGTGCCGCTTCCTGGCTTTGCGTTTTCGCCGTCACAAAGCCGCACATCACCAGCAGTATCGCAATCGTTCTCTTCATCTTTTCCCCCGAAGGCAGATTCACTCGCAATTTCAAAGCGGATGATTTCTGGACTCGCGTTACAGCAAGCGTCCAGCACGACAAAGCATAATCTCTATCGGTTCTAATTCGAACTTAAGGCAACATTAATTTCTGTTTAGCCGCCCAGGCGGCCGGCAAGAGAAATCCCTTTCAAACACGGTGGATTCCAGCTTCGCCCCATGTTTTTAGTATTTTGCAAATGTGGTGCGGCGTTGACGCACCTGCTCGCCTGGCGTAGCATCCGCGTGGTTTTGCTGGCCTCGCAAATCTTTTAACGCACGTCCACAACATTCTTCGGAGCGGAACGCATGAAGCGCAGCCTCTCAGTCCTGTTCACCCTCTCGATTCTCCTGCCCATCGTTGCGGTGGCGCAGGAAAAGACGCCCTTGAAACTTGCGGCCACCATCCCTCTTCCGGGACTCAAGGACGGCGACTTCGATCATTTCGCCGTTGACCTGGACGGCCACCGGCTGTTCCTGACCGCTGAGGAGAACGACAAGCTGGAGATTCTCGATTCCAAATCCAATCAGCCTGTCCGCACCATGCAGGACATCAAGGCCCCGCACGCCATTCTGTTTCGCAAGGATTTGAAGAAGCTCTTCGTGGTCGAGGGTGATGCCTCCGCCGTCAAAATCTACGACAGCGACAGCTACAAGCCGCTGGGCGAAATAAAAGTTTCCATTGACGCAGACTCTATCGCCTACGATCCCGCAACTTCATACATGTACGTTGTGAATGGCGGGCGGGAAGCCCACACCCCTTATTCCCTGATCAGCGTGATTGACACCAATAATGCGAAAAAACTGCGCGATATCAAGATCTCTTCGAACCATGTGGAAGCGATCGTGCTCGAGAAGTCCGGCCCGCGTATGTTCATCAATATTACGGGGGAAAACACGGTGGGCGTCATGGATCGCAGTAAATCCGAGCTCAGCGCGAAGTGGGCCCTCCCCGCCGGTGATAAACTCAACGTCGCCATGGCCTTTGACGAGGCCAACCACCGGTTGTTCGTGGTCACGCGGAATCCCGGGAAGCTGATTGTCCTCAACTCAAACGACGGAAAAGTGATCGCCGACGTTCCCGCGGTTGGTATGGTCGACGATGCCGCCTATGACGCGCAGCACAAACGCATCTATCTCGCCGGTGACGGCTTCCTCGATGTGTTTCAACAGAAAGACCCGGATCACTACGAGCTTCTGGCAAAGATTCCCGGCGCCTTTCGCGCGAAGACTGGAATTCTAGTGCCCGAACTCAACCGCTACTATTTGGCTGTTCCCCATCATGCCGGCAAGGAAGCCGAAGTTCGCGTCTATGACATTCAGCCCTAAACCGCTGACGGATTCGCACCAGAACGTCGGACCGGTTTCACCCAAGTTCGGCAAGGCGGTGGTGAAATTTCATGACTGCACGGAGTATGCTGGTTGCTCGCAGGATAAAGCGGAAAAAATAATTGCGCTCGTCCGGACCCTGGAAAGGGCTGCCGATGCATCGGCCCTGTCGCCGTTCCTGTCCGCGAACGCCGGATGAAAAAAAACCGATGAAACTTTTCAACATTGCGGTAATCGCGGGCGACGGAATTGGTAAAGAAGTCGTGCCTGAAGGAATCCGCGTATTGGAAGCGGCTGGGAAGCGCTTCGGCTTTGGATTCAATTGGCAGGCCTTCGACTGGAGCTGCGAGACCTACGCGCGCACGGGAAGAATGATGCCCGACGATGGCCTGGAGCAACTGCGGCCATTCGATGCGATTTTTCTGGGCGCCGTGGGCTACCCCAACGTTCCGGACCACGTCTCGCTCTGGGGACTCTTGATTCCCATCCGTCGAACGTTCCGGCAATACGTCAACCTTCGTCCCGTCCGTCTTTTCGAGGGCATAGAAACACCATTGAAAAACTGGAAGCCTGGCCAGATCGACTTCACCATCGTCCGCGAGAACAACGAAGGCGAGTACTCCAACATCGGCGGCCGCATCTACCAGGGCACCGAAGACGAAATGGCCGTGCAGCAGGCGGTTTTCACCCGGCGCGGCGTGAATCGCGTGCTGCGTTTTGCCTTTGAACTGGCGCTCGGCCGCCGCAAACACCTGACCTCCGCCACCAAATCCAACGGCATCATCCACACCATGCCTTTCTGGGATGAATGTTTTCACGAAATGGCCGCAAAATATCCGGACGTCCGCACCGACCAGTATCACATCGACATTCTTTCTGCTCACTTCGTCCGCCATCCGGACTGGTTCGACGTCGTGGTTGGCTCCAACCTTTTCGGTGACATTTTGTCCGACCTCGGCCCTGCTGTCGTAGGTTCCATTGGAATTGCTCCTTCGGCGAACCTCAACCCCGAAAAAGAATTCCCTTCCATGTTCGAGCCCGTTCACGGCTCTGCCCCCGATATCGCCGGGCAAGGAATCGCTAACCCGATCGGGCAGATCTGGTCCGGGGCAATGATGCTGCGCCATTTTGGGGCCAACGAAGCAGCCGACTCCGTGGAAAACGCAATCGCCGCGATTCTCGCCCAGTCAAAAGTTCGCACGCCCGATATCGGCGGCCGCTCTTCCACTCAGGAATTGGGCGAGGCGATTGCCAATCAGGTCCGTGCGAGCTGACCTAGTTTCGCTCGGGGAGAGCGTTTGCCGACTCACATGAAATCCGATCACACCGCCCGCAAGCCGCGAAAACTCTCCCGCCGCGGCCTCCTCGAACTGGCGGGCCTGACCATCGGTTCCGCCGCGCTCCCTTCCCGGTCGATCTTCGCTCTCGACCTGATGTGGCAAGACAAACCCGCTAAATCCGCTGGCCCGGTGATGAGTCAACTCAGCACCTACATGAGCGAAGCCGCCAATCATTCGTTGCCTGACGAAATCACCGAAAAAGCAAAGCACCACATCCTGGACACCATCGCAGCCATGATTTCCGGTTCGACCTTGCTTCCCGGCAAGCGCGCCCTGGAATTTGCTCAGGCTTACGGCGGCGAAGACATCTGTACCGTCGTCGCGTCAAAACTTTCGCGAGGGGCAATCGAAGCCGCGATGACCAACGGCATGCTCGCTCATTCCGACGAAACTGACGATTCTCACGCGCCCTCTCAATCGCATCCCGGTTGTGCCGTGGTTCCCGCGGCACTGGCCGCCGGCGAACAGTTTCGCATCAGTGGCACTCACTTCATTCGTGCGGTTACGCTGGGCTACGACATCGGCCCTCGCGTCACGATGACGCTGGGCAGCCAGCAATTCGAGGCCGAGAGCCACTGGAGCACCCACAGCATCGCGCCTCTTTTCGGTGCGGCGGCGGCAGCAAGTTGCGCCGCGGGGCTCAACGCCCAGCAGATGCGCTGGATGCTCGGCTACACCGCGCATCAGTCTTCCGGCCTCGGCTCCTGGAATCAGGACACCGAGCACATCCAGAAGGCCTTTCATTTCGGCGGAATGACCGCGCGCAGTGGAGTCACTTCCGCCCTTCTGGTGCAATCCGGTTGGACTGGCGTAAACGACGTTTTTTCTGGCAAAGACAACTTCTTTCAGGCCTACAACCCCAAAGCCGATCCCGCGGGACTCCTGGACAAATTGGGTGTGCGTTTCGAAGTCGCCCGCACCAACATCAAAAAATGGCCGGTCGGCTCGCCCATCCAGGCCGCCCTGGACGCCCTTGTGCTTTTGCGAAAGCAGCGCCCCTTTGAGGCCGCCGAAGTGAAACAGGTAGACGTCCGCCTGGCCACCGACGAAGCTGCCATCGTCAACAACCGTGAAATTCCGGACATCTGCCTCCAGCACATGATGGCGGTTGCGCTGCTGGACAAGACGGTCAGCTTCGCCTCCGCGCACGACTCTTCCAGAATGAAGGATCCGTCGGTCCTGCGGGAACGCGCCAAGGTCAACCTGATCCCCGATGCCGAACTTGAGCGCCTGATGCCTCTTCGCGTCGCCATCCTGGAAGTCACACTCGTGGACGGCGCCCAACTTCGCCAGCGTGTGGACAGCGTGCGCGGCACACCCGAAAATCCGATGACCCGCGAAGAAGTCCTCGCCAAGGCTCGCGACCTGATCACGCCAGTCCTCGGTCCGGAGAAATCCTCCGCGCTCCTCCATAAAATATTCGATCTCGAAAGCGTCTCCGACATTCGCGCCTTGCGCCCGCTGCTCCAGCTTTCATGACGCCGCGCCGCTTCAAACGACAGGTGAACCCGTGAGGATTGTCGACATTCGCGAGACAGTCGTTCCGATCAAATCGGCGATCCGCAACGCTTTCATTGATTTCAGTCAGATGACCGTCAGTGTTCTGGCCCTCGTCACCGATGTGGTTCGCGACGGCAAACCGGTGGTCGGTTTCGGTTTCAACTCTAATGGACGTTACGCGCCAAGCGGCCTCCTGCGTGATCGCTTCATCCCGCGCCTTCGCGCCGCCGACGCTCCAGCGTTGCTGAACGACGCCGGTGACAACCTGGATCCGTCTCGCATTTGGGATGTTCTCATGCGCAATGAGAAGCCCGGCGGTCACGGCGAACGCTCGGTGGCTGTGGGCGTGCTCGATATGGCCGTCTGGGACGCCACTGCAAAAATCGCGGGCGTCCCCCTGTTTCGTCTGCTTGCGGACCGGTATCGCCGCGGAATCACCGAGAGCAAAGTTTTTGTCTATGCGGCCGGAGGTTATTACTACCCCGGCAAAGATTTGAACGGCCTCCGCAACGAAATGGCGGGCTATCTCGATCTCGGCTACTCGGTCGTCAAAATAAAAATTGGCGGCGCTTCCCTCGCCGAGGACCTAGAGCGCATCGAAGCCGTCCTCAAAATTCTGAAATCCCCCGATCAGCTGGCTGTCGATGCCAACGGCCGGTTTGACGTTCAGACTGCCATAGCCTACGCGCGTGCCCTCTCCCCGCTCGGCCTGCGCTGGTATGAAGAACCCGGCGATCCCTTGGACTACGAACTTTTGTCCCGGCTCGCACCCTTTTATGCTCCGCCGCTGGCCACGGGCGAAAACCTGTTTTCCGTTCAGGACGCGCGCAATCTGATTCGCTACGGCGGGCTGCGGGCCGATCGCGATGTTCTGCAGTTCGACTGCGCGCTGAGCTATGGCCTCGTCGAGTATCTGCGCATTCTGGACATGTTGCGCGAACATGGCTGGTCGGCGAAGCGCTGTATCCCTCACGGCGGCCACCAGATGTCTCTGAACATCGCCGCAGGCTTGGGTCTGGGCGGAAACGAATCCTATCCCGGCATCTTTCAGCCCTTCGGCGGATTCGCCGATGGCATTCCCGTGGAAGATAGCTTTGTGAAACTCCCGGAAATTCCGGGTATCGGGTTTGAAGCAAAGAACGAACTGTTTCGTGTCATGAAAGCAATGGTCGAGTAGCAAGCGGCCAGCTGTGTTGAGAGAGGATACGCATGAATCCTTGGTCACAAAACAGAGGCTTCAAGAAAGAGCCGGGAGGGCTCTCCCGGCGCCGGTTAATCAAATTGGGCGGCTTGTCCGGCGCAATGGCAACGCTTTCCCCCGGCCTTGTGAAGGCGGCAACGTTGCTGGCCCCCGACCAGCCGCCGAACGTCGTCGGCCCCATCATGCAGCAACTCAGCGCCTATATGAGCGCCGCAAGCACCAGGGCTCTGCCCGACGAAGTGGTCGAAAAAGCCAAGCAGCACATTTTGGATACTTTTGCCGCCATGATCTCCGGGTCCGGTCTGCCTCCTGGCCGCGCCGCGCTGGAATTTGCCCGCTCCTACGGAGGAAAAGAAATCGCCACCGTTGTAGCATCCAAAATCGTTTGCGGCCCCATCGAAGCTGCCTTCGCCAATGGCGTCCTGGCTCACTCTGACGAAACTGACGACTCCCACGGCCCCTCTCGTTCCCACCCCGGCGTTTCAACGGTTCCTGCCGGATTCGCATCCGGCGAACAATACGTAATCAGCGGCGCGCATTTTATCCGCGCCGTCACGCTTGGCTATGACGTCGGTACGCGCGTTTCCATGAGCCTCGGCGGCCCCGGCTACCAGGCGGCGACGCATCGCAGTACTCATGGCACAGCCGCGTGCTTTTGCGCGGGGGCTGCAGCAGGATGCGCCGCGGGCCTGAGCACGGAGCAGATGCGCTTGCTGCTCGACTACACCGCGCAGCAAACCTCCGGGATCGGCGCCTGGTCGCGCGATGCGGAGCACATGGAAAAGGCCTTCCTCTTCGCCGGAAAGCCGGCAAGCGTCGCGGTTCTTGCCGCTTCCCTGATACGTTCCGGCTGGAGCGGCGTCGAAGACGTCTTCTCCGGTTCTGACAATTTCTACGAAGCCTTCGCTCCGCGCGAAAATGGCGCCATAAAAGCCGACCCGTCGCTGCTGGTGGACAAACTCGGGGAGCGCTATGAAATCGTCCGCACCAACATCAAGAAATGGACAGTTGGTTCGCCGATCCAGGCGCCGCTCGATGCTTTGGTCATTTTCTTCAAACAGCGCTCGTTCTCTGCCGACGACGTTCAGAAAGTAGTAGTTCGCGTCGCCACCGACGAAGCCAACACCGTCAGCAATCGCGACATCCCCGATATCTGCATGGAGCACATGGTCGCGGTCATGCTCCTCGACAAGACCGTCACCTTTCAATCGGTCCACGACAAAGCGCGCATGAAAGATCCCGCTGTCCTTCGCGTCCGCTCCAAAGTCGAGGTGCTTGCGGATCCCCGCATTGACGCGCGCCGCCCGCGCCGCGAAGCCATTGTCGAGTTGACGCTGAACGATGGGACCCAACTTTCGGAATGGGTCCGCGACGTCCGTGGAACGGCCGAAAACCCCATGACTCGCGAGGAAGTTGTGGAGAAGGCCCGCGACTTGATCGCCCCGGTCCTTGGCTCTTCCAATTGCTCGGCACTCCTCAACAAATTGCTTGCCCTTGAGAATTTGGAAGATGTCCGCGAACTCAGGCCATTGCTGCAAAGGAGCTAGTCCAATCCATGCTGGTCGAATCCGCCGCAAATAATGAAGCAGCACCGCCGCCCCCCAGGAAGCCCTTCTATATGGGCCTCTCCTTTCAAGTGCTGGCCGGCGTCGCCATCGCCATCGTTCTCGGTTATGTGAATCCCTCCGTCGCGGTTTCCATGAAGCCGCTCGGCGACGCCTTCATCCGCATGATCACCATGATCATCACCCTGGTTATCTTCTGCACGCTGGTGACCGGTATTGCCGGCATGGAAGATATGAAGAAAGTCGGGCGTGTCGGTGGGAAAGCGCTTCTTTATTTCGAACTCGTCTCCACTTTGGCCCTGTTGATTGGCCTCCTGGTCGGCAACCTCGTTCATCCCGGCAGTGCCTTCAACGTGGATCCGAAAACGCTCGACGCCCGCGCTGTCGCCGATTACGCAGGTCAGGCCAAAGCGCAGAACATCACGGACTTTCTGGTCCACATTATTCCCAACACCGTCGTGGACGCGTTCGGCAAGGGAGACATTCTGCAGGTCCTGCTGATCTCAGTCCTCTTTGGCTTCGCGCTTTCGATCGCCGGGTCGCGATGCAAACCTCTTCTTGACGTAATGGACAGCCTCACGCGGGCCGTCTTTGGCGTGGTAGCCATTCTGATGCGCTTTGCCCCGATTGGTGCCTTCGGCGCGATGGCGTTCACGATCGGAAAATACGGTCTGGCTTCCCTGGGCCCGCTCGTAAAGTTGATCGCCACGCTTTATCTCACTTCCCTCTTTTTTGTGGTTGTGGTGCTCGGCTTCATCGCCCGCGTCGCCGGATTCGGGATACTGAAGCTCTTGTGGTATATCCGCGAGGAAATTTTGCTCGTCCTGGCAACCAGCTCTTCTGAGCCTGCCCTGCCGAATCTGATGTCCAAGCTCCAGCGGTTGGGCTGTTCGAAGACCCTCGTCGGCTTGGTGGTGCCGACCGGCTACACATTCAACGCAGACGGCACCAGCCTTTATATGACGCTTGCCGCGCTCTTCGTAGCCCAGGCAACCGGCACGCATTTAACGCTCCTCCAACAGTTCACGATCCTCGGTGTCGCGCTCCTTACCTCCAAGGGCGCCAGCGGGGTTCAGGGCGCCGCCTTCATTGCCCTGGTTGCCACCATGATGGTTATCCCCACCATCCCCGTCGCCGGTATGGCCCTGATTCTCGGTATTGATCGTTTCCTCAGTATGTGCCGCGCCGTCGTAAACATGATTGGAAACGCAGTCGCAACGGTTGTCGTGGCCCGTTGGGAGAACGAACTGGATCGCACGGCACTGGAGCAGCAATTAACAGGATCAAAAGAAACCCCTGCGATCACTCAACCAATCTGAAGGCGACCTTGCGAAGTCCTGTTCTGCTTTGATACCTGCGGGTAGGAATTCTGCCGGGAGTTAGAGGTTCGACCAGAAGAGTTACCCACTCCCATCTTCCGCGCAGTTGATAAAGATTAGGCGGCCCTTCTGGTCGAACGCTTACTCTATCGGGAAGCGAATTCCAAGTTGTCACGGCAAAGTCATAGCCGGGCAAACTTTTTGTCCCAACCGGACCGGGAATGACCTGTACTGGCGGCCCGGCTCTCAGACAGTTACTCCTCGCGTCCGCGCCCCCCGGTCGATCAAACTAACCGCCGGTCATCTCCCCAGCGCACCCTTGTCCCCATCATGTCACCTTGCTGTCAATTCTTGCCCTGCAGCCACCGGGACGCTTGAATTCGCGCTAAATTTAGAGAGTGACGCGCTGATTCGGGTACTTCATAGAAGGCCAAATTCGGTTCGCACGGGGAGTCAGGATTTTTCAGTTGCCTTGCCAGGCAATTTGCCGTTTGCAAAGCGCAGGCACCCCGCGAACTCGGATGGAAAGCGCCAAGAGACAAGAGAGAGGTATTATGAGAACGGCCGCTATATCAACTTGGAATGCGCCTGAAATGCCCCAGGAAGAAATGCTGAGAGGAGGCTCGATTTCGATGTCCACAGACACCGTTTTGGTGGTGGAAGACAGCCGGGCGATGCAGCGCACATTGCAGCGGCTTTTCGAGTCCGACTCTCTGCAGGTACAGATCGCGTCCGATGGGCCGAGCGGTCTGGAGCTTTTCCGCAAGCAACTTCCCTGCGCCGTGGTTCTTGACTTGAAATTGCCGGGCATTTCCGGCAAAGAGCTCTGCCGCGAGTTCAAAGCCCTGGCTGCCTCCGTGCCAATCGTGGTTCTCAGCGCCAATTCCGAGGTCGAAGACAAAGTTCTCTTGCTCGAACTCGGCGCCGATGACTATGTGACCAAGCCGTTTAGTCCCAAGGAACTGCTCGCCCGGGTTCGCCGCGCCATGCGCCGCACAGGCGCCAGCGCTCCCGCGGTGACGCAAGTTTCCTCTAAAGCCGTCCAGCACGAGATTCTCACCTTCGGCGACGCGCGCATCGATTTCACCAGCATGGAGGCCACCCGCGCCGGCAAGCCTATCACTCTGACTTCGCAGGAGTTCAAGCTGCTGAAATACCTGGCCGCTTCCGCCGGGCGCGTCGTCTCTCGTGAAGAACTGCTCAATGAAGTCTGGGGTTACCAGAACTATCCGTCCACCCGCACCGTGGACAATCATGTGCTTCGTCTGCGCCAGAAACTGGAACCGGATCCCGCCGTCCCGCGTTTCCTGATGACCATGCACGGCGCAGGCTACAAATTTTCTCCCGGAGGCGCAGCTCCAGGAACAATTGCATAAATAAATTGTTCAACGAACGTTCCATGACTACGTTTCGACTTCGCTCTCAGCTTTTCGTCGCCGCCCTGTTGATCATTCTCGGACTCACGGGCTCGCTTCTTTTTTTCATCCGCTATACCGTCGATTCGGAAATTCAGAAGCAGGTAAAGAACGGCACCGACGAATCTGTGCGCGCTTTCGAAAGCGTCCAGCGGCAGCGCGAGCTGCAGTTGTCTCGCATGGGAGCGATGCTTGCCGAGCTCCCCACGATGAAAGCTTTGATGTCAACGCAGCATGCCCCGACCATCCAGGACGGCTCCGCATCTTTCTGGAAACTCGCCGATAGTGACCTCCTGGTTCTCGCCAAACCGGACAGAAACGTAGTTGCGCTCCACATGACCAAGCCGGGCTGGTCGTCCCAGACCGCCGAGCGCGACCTGGTACGCTCCACCGATGCGGGCGAGGACGCTTCCTGGTGGTACGACGATGGTCGTCTTTACTGGGTTTTCCTTCACCCCATCACGTCCGGCGCCGGCTCGACCATGCAACCCCTCGGATTCCTCGCCGTTGGTTATCAGGTGGATTCCGCCGTCGCTCAGCAACTCTCCGTGGCCACCGGTAACCAGGTTGCTCTCACGACCGGCGATACCGTGATCGCCTCTACTCTCCCCGCGCGGGATGCCGCCGAGCTGCAGCGGCGCATGCGCTCCGGCAAATTCTCGTATGCAAACGCCTCCGGCGAAATCGCGCTGGACACCGACAAGTACGCTTTTTCTTCCGTATTGCTCCACGGCTCGTCGCCCTCGCCCGTTCGCTGCTATGTGATGATGCCCCTGGTTCCCGTGAACAGCTTTCTCAAGCACCTGAACTATTCGATTTATGTGGCCGGCGCTCTCGCGGTGTTCTTCGGCGTGATCCTGTTTGGCTTCGTCGCCCGCACCATCACGCACCCTCTCGACAATCTCGTCGCCGGCGTCAAAGCCTTGGCCGCCGGCGATTTCACCTATTCGATTACTCCTCGGGGAAGCACCGAACTTGTGGAACTCAGCACCTCGTTCGCCCAGATGCGGGGCCAGTTGCTCGCTCTCCAGCAGCAGCGCATAGAGTCCGAACGCATCGCCGCTCTGGCCCGGGCCGCGGGCTCTATCTCCCACGATCTGCGTCATTATCTTGCCGCGGTGGTCGCCAACGCCGAATTCCTTTACGAAGCGGAAGAACTCAGACTGAACAGGGACGAAATCTACGAAGAGATCAAGACCGCTGCCAACCAGATGACTGACTTGATCGATTCCCTGCGCGAGCTCTCTTATCAGCGCAGCACGATCACCCCCGCTCGCACCGAAATCGATCAGGTGATCCGCCGCGCTATCGAAGCCATCCACTCAAAACCCGAATTCCGCGATCGGCGAATCGTGTTGTCTTCTTCTGGCGAACTGGAAGGCATGTTCGACGCGCGCAAGCTGGAGCGCGTCTTCTTCAATCTGATCCTCAATGCGTGTGAGGCCACGGCAGAGACCGAAGGCGCCATCACAGTGGATGCCAAACGTACCCCGGCGGGATTTGAAATCCGCGTTCACGACTCCGGCCGGGGCATTCCCCTTGGCATCCGCGACTCGCTTTTTGACCCCTTCATCAGCTCTGGTAAGCCTAACGGCACTGGTTTGGGCCTCGCCATTGTCAGCAAGATCATTCAGGATCATTCCGGGAATGTCTCCATCGAGCAGACTTCGGAGTCCGGAACCACGGTCCTGGTTCGTCTACCTGCCACTCAGCAAACGGTGACAGCCGCGGCGATCTCTCCTGCTCATTAGCAGCTTGGTTCAGGGGTGCGAATAACTGGGAACGGGAGGGGGCGTGTAATCCTGCCCGTATTTGTTCTTGTGCGCCGTCGTAAAGCTCGGATTCTCCGGAACCTGAATGGTCCCTAGCTCTTTCGAAGTCGAGTTGACCACCACGGTTCGCGTGAGAGCCTTCAAATCGTCCGGAAGGCTTCGTTCATACCAGACGTGCAATTCGTACTTTCCGTCGGGCACATTCTGGATGGCGACATTTCCTTTTCGGTCGGAAAGCCCGTAGTAAGGCGCATCCACCGCAACCACCACAGCGCTCATCTCCGGATGAATGTTGCAAAACAGAAAGCTCACGCCCAGCCGGTCAAACCGCACGGAATTTGTCGCTCCCGCTTCGTAAAGGCCCAGGTCGAATCGTTTCCCGTCAAAGAGCGAGAATACGTTGTGAAAAAACGGGTCGCGGTTCGGGAAATCAACCACCGAGTCCACCGGAACCACCAGTACATGCGGATGAAACGTCTTATTGTGCTGAACAAGCTGAAATCTCTTTTGCGTGCCGCCATCCGCGGTTTCACTCTTCGCTGCAGGGTCCAGCGGCTTCAACCAAACCACGATATCCGGCGCATCCGCCGCAGCCTTCGCGGATTTTTCTGCTTTCGTAGCGCCCGGTCGCTGGACCACCATGCGCACGGTCACATCATTGTTTTGCCCGCGTGCCGGAATGCCGCCGCAGGCCAGGACGGCCATCGCGGCGATGATTAGCCCATGTTTTTGAGAGATGTGGAGCATCCCCACTAGAATATGTAACCCACGCTGAAATTGGCAATGTTAGCCGTGTTTGCGCCCATGTCCAGGGTAAAGGTCTTGATCCTCCGGTATTCCATCGAAAACACAATATCGGATCGCGGTTGATAAATGAAGTTCACAAACCCGCTCTCATTTTTCGACAGTGGTATTGGATAGTAGTTCGTATTGCCGCCATGCACCCGCAGCTCATGCGCGTAAGGATTGTCCAGCCCAAACGCGCCATTCAACTGCAACTTGGAGGTCGCTTTGAATTTCAACTGTGACCACCCTCCCAGGGAATTCAAGCCGTAAACTTCCGTTGCCGGATCGGCAAGTGAACCTTGCCACAGCGCGCTCTGCCCGATCCCTCCGCCCAGCCCGCCGATGCCCCGCCCGCGAAAGAACTCCGTCGTCAGCTCAACTTTTCTTCCCAATGGCAACGTGGCATCCACTGTTCCAGCCCAGCCGTCCACATGGCGACCGAAACCCCAGTCCTGCCGTCCATAGTAGCCGCCAGCCCCCAGGATAAAGCTCTGCCCGTGAATGTCCTGAGTCCAGGAAAGTCTCGTCGCAAACGCCGGCAGACTGGAATTCTCGCCCCAAGTCGGCACTCGATAGTAAGAAGAGGGTGGAGTGTCCCCCGAGAGCGAGTCAAGAATTCCGCTCTGGATCCGGAACGAACTCGACTCCGACACCGCGAACTTATGCTCCACACGCAGTTGCGGCGCCCAATTCCAGAGCGTTCCGGAGTACGCCAGCGCCGGAACTGCCAGCGTAGCCAGAGAAGTAGGATTGTTCGGCACAAAAAACAAAGTATCCTGGCCGGCAACAAGCGAGGTCTTCGGCCAATCTAGCCGCACCGTCCCCGTTCGCAGCCGCATGACTCCGAAACTCGCTCCATTGGGAACTTCCGGAAATCCCCCCGCGAAATCGAATGTAACATTGGCGCTGGTTTGCGCTCCGGCGATCGTCGGTCCGAACGCCTCAATCCCTATCTGCGACTGGCGGAGCGACCCTCCGAAAGAGCCTCCCGAAGACAAAAATTGCGCTTGCGGATTTTCCGCTAACAACGGAAAGTCCTCGTTCTCAACCGTCCCTCGATTCTCAAACAGGTTCAGCAGCACGATCCCCGTGAACCGCAGCCGGTACTTCGATCCGCTCTCTACTTTCGTCTGGCTCTGCTCCGCTATTTTGGAATCGGCGAGTTGCTGGGTTTCCTCGATCCGGTTGATACGCTCCTCTGCCGTAGCAATTCTCCCGGATGCGGCTGAAATCGCCTGACCGGGCGCGCCCCCGCTCGTGGGAGCCGCGATTGCCACCAGTTGCGTTTTCGCGATGTCCAGCTCCTTCCTTAATGATTCGGACTCCGTCTTGGCGGATTGCTGCTGAGCCTTCAAGTCGTTCACTTGCGCGTGCAGATCTTCAACCTGCGCTTGCAGTTTCTGCAGCAATGCGCCCACCGTGGCGAGGTCCAACTGTTGGGCGGGAGTCTGCTCCGTGCCCTGTGCGCACGCCGGTCTGGCCTGAATCAAAACCGTGCACGCAAGTGCTCCGCTCACCAGAATCACTTTCGCCCACACTTTGCCTCGCATAACCGCCTCCTGTCCCAGCAGCACTTCGCCCCGCGGCGATGAATAGTGATCTAGGAGCTTCTGGTCCCCACAATCGGCCGGGACCGCCCAGTGTTGTGCCATCGGCAGGATTCCACTGGGTTAAACGCTTGGCCTCCTGCACGGTCACAGCAGGTTAATTCGAGACAACGCTTCTTGTAAAATGGGCCTTTGCCATGCACCAGTGCGCGGGTCGCATGTCTTTTGAAACCTGACTGTCTATCCGCGGGCTTCA
Source organism: Candidatus Acidiferrum sp. (assembly GCA_035693545.1). Taxonomy (GTDB): domain Bacteria; phylum Acidobacteriota; class Terriglobia; order Acidiferrales; family UBA7541; genus Acidiferrum. The sequence goes on along the minus strand of DASSGJ010000174.1, from coordinate 14,613 downwards.
GTTTCATGCACGGCAGCTGATTCAGGCGCACCCCATAAATAGAACTAGACCCAAGCCCGCATATTCCCGATCTTCAATAAAAACTCGTCGGCCTCTTGGCTTGCCAAAGAATTGAAGACGCGCACGGGAGACAAATACACGTCCGCCCTGCCCTCGACGTGGCCGGTAATCCGCAACTTTCTCAGGAATTATGGAGAGGAAACGTTGCAACACCACGAAGGTCGGTAAGTCTCCTCTCTGGTTTTCTAGTGCAGCAGGTTCAGGGTATTCGTAGCATCATCCACGAAAACCACTCCATTTTCCGGATCAAAGATGAGGCCAAACAGGGCCCCGGCGCCCGGCGGATTGCCATTATTGTCGATCAGCTTTTTCGCAATCTGTGCGCCGCGTGGCGTGATCTCGGTAATAAAGCCATCGTTCCCATTCACCACCAAAATGTGCCCGTTTGGCGCCACGGTAAGCCCCAGCGGATCATTCAGGCTTCCTCCGGCGCTGAGCACCATTCCCGCTCCGGAAGGTTTCGTTCGCGTCAGCGGGTCGGTGATGACCACCACCCGGTTATTCACACTGTCGGCGACATAAAGAACCGGTTCATCTCCGCGCGAATGCTCCTCGCACTCCTCTTCTCCGTGCCGGCAGCCGGGAGATAATCCCAGCCCCGTCGGTCCGATAACCAGTGCCGCCGGATCCGTACGCTCTGAGAAGCCGGCGCCCACCACCGTCAGCGACTCCAAAAACGGCATTTGGGTCTCTGACACCCGGAGGTTCACGCGAACGATCGTCCCCTGATTCACCACGCTGCCACTGGCCGCCACCGTTCCATTCAACACGTTGGTCACGAACAACGCCGCTTGCCGCTCGTCGTCGAGCCAGGTCATATCCCACGGTCCGTTGATCAGGGATCCCTGTATCGTTTCCACGGCGTTGCCCATATTGTCCAGCACAATCAGGCAACCAGCCTGTGCCGTCGCGGATGTGCCATCCGATGTCGGGAGACTCCCTACGATCACCCATCCGGTCTGTAACACCGCGAGCGCTGTCGTAAGCCCCACTCCGCCCGGGCAAGGTCCGGGAAGAGAAGTCGCGCTGAGCTGGGCGAACACGGTCAGCGCACCGTTCGGTGAAATGTCCACGATTGTCGTGCCCGTGCCTTGCGAATTCGAGCTCGCGTTGAAATTGCTCACCAGGTAATGCCCTTCCCTCAGGTTCCCTATGCTCTTCGGAACCCGCACCAGCCCGTACGGATTGATATCCCCGTTGGCCGGTACGGTCGAGGAAATTGTGTCTATGGTGTTTCTATTTTTCAGAATTGAATCGTTGTCATTGGCCCGCACCGGTACACAAAGAAGTGCTAGCGCTGCCAGCAGACCAGTTACTTTGTAAAGCCGGTTTGTGAAAAGAATCATCGTCGCACCCTCCTGGATGGAGATTTGACTGCCTGGCACGGCGAGTTTTGCGGGCGGGTCCTCTTCAAAATGCCAGCCAGGGCGTGGGGGCTTTGGCCTAAGAATCCTAACTCCTGGCAAGGAATGGGAAATGGACGAGCCTCCGATTTTGCAATTTTTTGACAAAACCGGGACCTAGGAAAGACACTTGCACCCGCCTGGTGCCGGTTGGGATCCCCGAACCGACCGCGGGGAGGGCAAGCATGTGACCCTCAAAACTTCCCCTTGACCGGCCAGGACCGCCCTCCCCAGGTCATTCCCAGTCAAGTTAAGGTCACTTATAGACAAGTTATTCCTGTCCCGGCTGCATAGTCTCTTTTCTATAAATGTAGTCTCCATGACTGCCGAGCTCTCGGCACATTTCGCCTCAGGTGTTGATCCGCTTTCGAGTATAGGAACCGGGTCAACGGAGTTCGCGGACGTTGTTCGGCAGGATTCTCCGTCGGAGGTCGCAAATGATGGCCATGAAATCTCCAGTAATTCGCTTCTTCCTGCTTCTTATCCTTTTCAGCGGCAGCGCTTTCTCACAGTCCTCCACCACCTCGCTCCAGGGTACGGTCACAGACCCCAGCGGCGGCGCCGTCATCAACGCCACTGTCACGCTTGTGCACGCAGAGTCCAAGGCCGAGCGCAGCACCGTCACCGGCGCACAGGGTGACTACCGCTTCCAGGCTCTCCCTCCCGGAACCTACACCCTGACCGTCGTCGCAACGGGTTTCGCCCGCCAGGAATTGAAGGCCCTGCAACTCCTGGTCAACACCCCTGCTACCTATAACCTTCAGCTCAAGGTCGGCGGCACAACTGAAACCGTCTCGGTTACTTCGGAACCTCCGCCCTTGAACCTCGTGGACGCTTCTCTCGGCACTCCGTTCACCGAAACGCAGGTCAGGGAGCTTCCTCTCGATGGCCGCAACGTTCCGGAACTCCTCAGCTTGCAAGCAGGCGTCACTTTCACGGGGAACACTCTCGGCACTTCGCTCGCTGCATACAAGGATCAGGACACGCGCAATGGCGCGGTAAACGGCGCGCGCAGCGACCAGAGCAACATCACTCTCGACGGCGTGGACGTCAACGATCAGAACAGCGGCTACGCGTTTACCTCAGTCCTGCCCATTACCCAGGACTCCGTCCAGGAATTCCGCGTAACCACAACGAACTACAACGCAGAGGAAGGAACCGGCTCAGGCGCCCAAGTCGCTCTAATCACCCGCAGCGGTACGAACGCCTGGCACGGCTCCGGCTATGAATACTTGCGCAACACGATCACCAGCGCCAACGACTACCTCACCAAACGCGCCGAACTTTCCAGCGGCCAGTCCAACGAGCCACTTAAACTCATTCGCAATGTTTTTGGCGGCACCATCGGTGGCCCCATTATCAAAAACCGCCTCTTCTTTTTCTATAACTATGAAGGAACCCGCCTCCGCGAACAGCAAAGCGTGGTGCGCAATATCCCCACAACCTCGCTCCGCGATGGCGTCCTTATTTATCAGTGTGCCGACCCGACTGTGTGTCCGGCGGGCAGCGTTACCGGTTTGAGCGGCGCCGTATATAACTACCCTTCAGGCGTCTTCGGCCTTTCTCCCCAACAAATCTCCGCCCTCGATCCTCTCGGCTCTCAATTTCCTATTACCTCCAACTCCTACATGATCCGGTATTTCAACGCGACTTATGGAAACTTGGTGACGAATGATACCTCTGTGGGAGACGGCTTCATCGTGGGCGGCACAATACTCGGCAACTATTCCGGCTACCGTTGGCGAGCTCCTTTCAATCTGAACAACGATGCCAATATCGCGCGCATCGATTACAACCTCACCGCAAAAGGCACCCAAACTCTGTTCTGGCGCGGCGCAATCCAGAATCTTTCGAATCCGCAGGCACCCTTTCTGCCAGGCACTTCGCCGGAGCAAACTTTGATAGATTTCAGCAAAGGCATGGCCATTGGCTACACCGTCTTGGTTGGCAGCAATAAAGTGAATACCTTCCGTTATGGTTTCACTCGCCAGAGCACGGGCTTTGTCGGAAATTCCAATCAGCCGTGGAACACTTTTTATACCCTCGATAACAGCTTCACCTACAGCCACAATTTCCAGATGCCGGTAAACAATCTTTTGGACGATTTCTCCTGGACCAGGGGGAAACACACCATTCAGGTTGGCGCCACGGTCGGCATTGCCCGCGATCCTCGCGTCAGCTTCCAGCATTCCTTCAGCCAGGGAAAAGGCGCCACGTTCTGGATGTATCCCGTCGGATTCGCCAACACTCAGGGTGCAAGCCCGCTCGATCCTATCAACGGCAATTATCCTGAGCCCGCTTCCAGCAGTGCCTATGACTATCCGATGCTCGGCCTTCTTGGCATGGCTTCGCTCGTGAATTCAAACTGGAATTACAACAAGGATGGAACCCCGCAAGCCCAGGGTGCTCCCGTAAAACGCAATTATGGTTTGAACTGGTATGAGTTCTACGGACAGGATTCCTGGCGCTTCAGGCCGAATTGGACTTTCAACTTTGGCGTGCGCTGGTCTATCTTCCCGCCACCCTGGGAGACCAATGGCCTTCAGGCCTCGCCTACCTGTTCGTCCGCTGTGGCTCAGGCGGACGGCACGCCACCCTGTCCGTCGGGCACCTTCAACCTCGGCTCATATTTCAATCAGAATGTCCGCAACATGCAAAATGGTTTGGGGTACGCCGACGCCCCCCTTATCTCCTTTATTCCAGGCGGCAAGGCCAACAATGGCCCGGGGTTTTACAACACACAGAAAGCGAATTTCTCTCCGCGCATCTCTGTTGCTTACTCTCCTCGCGCAAAGGACGGCTTCCTCAGGACTCTCTTCGGCGGCGCGGACCAGACCGTAATCCGCGGTGGTTTCAGTATCGTCTATGACCGCGCAGGCATGCAGCTGATCAACACATTTGACGCCAACGCTCCGGCCGGTTACTCGACTTCATTGACCAATCCGTGTTGTGTGGACGGAGCTGCCAACGTGCCCCGCATTACGGATATCCACGATGTTCAAGATCTCGCCACACAGCCAAGTCCTGGCAATCCGACCGGAACACCATATTTCCAGCAGGCGCCTCCAGGAGCGTTTCCCCAGACTCCACCTTCCAACTATCCTGGCGGTCAAGCAATTACTTGGGGAATAGATCAATCCCTTAAGACACCGTATGCCTACGCCGCTGATTTTTCCATTGGCCGCGAACTGTCCCACGGCTACTCGCTGCAAGTGGCCTATGTCGGCCGGTTCGGGCGCAATCTGCTCACTCAGCGCGATCTGGCACAGCCGCTCGACATCGTCGATCCCAAATCCAAAATCGATTACTTCACAGCCGCCACAGCCATTTCCAAGCTGGCGCAAAATCCGAACAATGGCCCCGCTGGTTCCCTTGCTCCTCTCGGGCTGACCCCTGCTCAATTCGACCAGGCACTTGGAAAATCCGCTGTGTACTGGAGCGATCTGCTGAAAGCGCCGGGTTCCGCCACTCCTCCCCCGGCCGGCACCACTTTTCAGAATTTCGTCACCAGTTACACTTCGCAAGACATCGCCCAAGTCGCTTACTCCCTCTTCGTATCTTCAGGCGCCTACGTCGGCGACGAGGTAGTCGGTGCGGGAAACATCGATCTCTACGGTTATCTCACCGACACTTCGGGCAACTCATACTTTATCAATGGCGGCGCTAACGGCCATCCGACGGGCAATTTTGGCGGGGAACTCCTGAACCAGCAATTCACAACCAGCTATGCCTGGAGTTCCATCGGCCGTTCGAACTACAACGGTTTGCAAGTCACCCTGAAGAAGCAGTTTCGCAACGGCGTACAGTTTGACTTCAACTACACCTATTCCAAATCCATCGACATCACCTCCGCCGCCACGCGCCTCAACTTCAGCGGCATTGACAATATCGGCGCTCCCGGAAGCCGCCTTGTAAATGCATTTTCTCCAAACCAGTTCCGGGCAGTGTCTGATTTCGACACCACACATCAGATCAACGCCAACTGGGTTGCGGATCTGCCCTTTGGCAAAGGCAGGGTTTTCGGCCGGAACTCCGGTTCCGTAACCAACGCCCTGATCGGCGGCTGGCAACTCAACGGCCTGCTCCGCTGGACCAGCGGTTTTCCCTTCTCCGTGGACAACGGCCAGTTCTGGGCCACCAATTGGGACGAGCAGGGCAGCGGCCTTATGATTGCCAAACCGAAGACCGGCGTTTTCAAGAATCCCACCACCGGCACCGTCAGCGTTTTCGCCGATCCGGCCGCCGCGTTGAACGACTTCGTTCATCCCTTCCCCGGCCAGAGCGGCACTCGCAACGGACTCCGCGGCGACGGCTACGCAAGCTGGGACATGGCGTTAAGCAAACGGTGGAACATGCCCTGGGAAGGCCACTCCCTTCAGTTCCGCTGGGAAGTCTTCAACGTCGCAAACCTGACACGATTCAACGTTATGGCCGGACTGGGCGACGGCGCTCCCTCTTTGCAACAATCAAGCACAAGCTTTGGCAACTACGCGGGGTTGCTCACCAATCCGCGCGTCATGCAGTTTGGGTTGCGTTACGATTTCTAGGAATCAGGGAGATCGCTGTCCTCTCCTTGATCGCGGGAGAAGGCTTGGCCCAGCGCACTTCTCCCGCGCGTCCTTCGTCGTTTGATTCGTTTTGCAGAAAAATCGCTTAAAATCCGTTCAACCGGAGCCATTTCCCTTTGCCGATCCCTTCGCAATGACCACACTCGCCCGCAAACTTCGCCTGATCGATTATTTCGCCCTCGGCTTCGGCACCATGGTCGGCACTGGCTGGCTGGTGGTGATGGACGACATCCTGCAACGCGGCGGGCCGCTCGGTGCAATTCTCGGCTTCACGGGCGGCGCGCTCACCCTTCTTCCCATCGGCTATGTCTACGGCAAACTCGTAAAATTAATTCCGGATGCTGCCGGCGAGGTCGCGTACACTGCCCGAGTCTTTCCCTCCGGCGTCAGCTTTGTTACTGGCTGGATGATGTTCCTCGCCTATTTCCTGACATGCCCCTTCGAAGCGCTCGCGGCCGGCCGGATCACCGGATATCTTTTCCCCTCCCTGAATTCGTTCGAGCTTTACCGGATCGGCAATCATCCCGTCTATTTGCCTCATTTGGCCCTTGGCCTGGCCATCGCCCTCTTCTTTACTTGGCTGAATTATCGCGGCATTCACACCAGCACCCGCTTCCTGAAATTCACCACCTTCACTTTTCTCGCTCTGGTCATCGGTTTCGCATTGGCTGGAGCGAAGCATGGCTCCACCGCCAATCTGCATCCTGTCTTCAGCCACTCGCCGCTCATCTCCGTTCTGCTCGTCTGGCAGGTTGTTCCATGGCTGATGTCCGGCTTCGAATCCGTCGGCAAGTCAGCGGAAGAAGCCAGCCCCAATTTCCGTGGCGGCAATTTCTCCGTCGCTATCATCATGACGATTTTCGCCGGCCTCGCCTTTTTCTGGCTGGTAATTTCCTCGGTCTCCTTTGTCGCTCCCTGGCAAAGCCTCGACAGCCACTTGCAATTCCCCACGGCTGTCGCCTTTGAAAAGGCTTTTCACCAGCACTGGATCGTGGACTTCATCCTCGGCACGGCGCTGGTCGCGCTTTTGCAAGCCTTCAACGCCAACATGGTCGCCGCCTCGCGTCTTCTCTTCGCCATGGGACGCCGAAATCTTCTCGTTCCCTCAATGGGCAGCGTTCACGTTGTGAATCGCACCCCGGTCCTGGCCATCATAGGCGTAGGCGCGGCCACGGTCCTCGCCATCTTTTTCGGCGAAGCCGGCCTGGTCCCGATTCTGGAAGTTGGCGCGGTCGCATGCGCCGTAGGCTGGATGTCCGCCTGCGTTTCTTACTTTCTGATGAAACCCCGGCTTGCCGATCGCCTCGCCGCTGCCTTCGGATTTCTGGTCACTTCGATGATGATTCTGGTCAAAGTTCTTCCTATCGTTCCGGGGCATTTCACCGTCTACGAATGGATTGCCCTGGCCATCTGGGCCACGCTGGGATTTCTGGTGCGGCTCCCTGCCAAAGGAAGCACTCCCGGAGCAGCCGAAATTCTCGCGGGTCAGCCGGAATAAATATTGTGAGCAACCCGAACCGAGCGACAAAATGAAAGACTACAGCCAATACAGCTTTTGGCTCGAAACCTCGGGCGACGCTCTCGTTCCCCGCCCTGCCCTCCAACGCTCCGATGAAGTGGATATCGCCATTTTGGGTGGCGGCTACTCCGGCCTCTGGACAGCCTATTACCTCTTGAGAGCGAACCCCGCTCTGCGCGTTGCCGTTGTCGAAAAGGAAATCGTTGGCTATGGAGCCTCTGGCCGCAACGGCGGATGGTGCTCTTCCCGTTTTCCCGTAACGCCCACCGTTCTGCAGGAGCGCTTTGGGGCGCAAGCCGCTCGCCATCTTCTGCTCGCGATGTTCGACTCGGTTGATGAAGTCGGTCGCATCTGCGCTGAAGAATCGATCGCGGCTGATTTTCGAAAAGGTGGCATCCTCAGTCTCGCCCGCGGCGCTCACCAGGTTCCTCTGATTCATGGATCTTATTCCGCGTACGATTCTCTCGGCCTCGCCGAACACTTCCGGCTCCTAAGTGCTGCCGATTGCCGCGATCGAGTGAAAGCTACGAATATGCATGGTGGCCTCTACACCCCAGAGGGTGCCAGTCTTCACCCCGGAAAACTCGTTCGCGGCTTGGCCGCTGCCGTGGAAAAGCGTGGGGGCGTTATTTACGAAGATACGGAAGTGACGGACGTTTTCTCCGGTCCCAACGCGCGGCTGATCACTCCGGGGGGTGAATTGCGTGCGCGACAGGCGATCATCCTCGCCGGCGAAGCCTACCTCACAAAGCTACGCAAGTTTCATCGAGCTCTGCTCCCCATGTACTCGCTCATCAGTCTTTCGGAACCCCTTACTCCCGCGCAGTGGGCCAGTGTCGGATGGCAAAATCACGAAAGCCTCGCTTCGAACCGTCTCACAGTGGACTACCTCACGCGCACCGCAGATGGCCGAATCCTTTTTGGCAGTCGCGGCGCTCCCTACGAATTCGGTTCGCGCATCAGCGACAACCAGGATCATCATGTGCCAACCCACGCCCGCGTGCACCAGGCGGTTGTGGACTGGTTTCCTTCGCTCGCCGGTATTCGCTTCACTCACAATTGGGGCGGTCCCGTCGGCGTGCCGCGCGATTGGATGCCCTCAGTCCGTTTCGATCCGGCTTCGCGGCTCGGTTTCATCGGGGGTTACACGGGCCAGGGTGTCGCTACCAGCAATCTCGCCGGGCGCCTTCTCTCTTCGCTCGTTACAGCGGATACCTCTGCCGCCTGCAAGCTTCCGCTCGCTCAGCGGACTTCTCCCAATTGGGAAATGGAACCGCTCCGATGGCTCGTCGTCACCTATATGCAAAAAGCATTTCAGCGGATTGATGAAGCCTTGGAGGCGGGAAAACCGCGCCCCCTGGACGCCAATTTAGCGGAAAGACTTGGCAGACATTAACCGCAACGGAATCGAACCATCAATTCGCGCTCATCTCGCGCGTCCCGAAGAGCTTTACCAAGTTTCGATCCTGATGCACATCTACCGGGATCTGAAGGCCGGCCTCGATCCGTGAGCGAAAAGCCCGAGGGCACGTCCCGAACTCCTGCTTGAAAACCCGGCTGAAATGCGCCGAGTCGTTGAATCCCCAAAAAAAGGCGATCTCCGTAATACTCTTCCTGCGCAAATACGGATCCGCCAGGTCCTTTCGGCAATGCCGCAACCGCTGCGCCCGGATCCAGTCCGCCACTGTCGAACCCTGCCGGGAAAAAAGCCGGTGTACGTGGCGCACGGAGACACCCAGGGCACCGGCGATATCGGCCGGGTTCAACGTTGTGTCCGTCAAATGCAACTCGATGTATTGCAGGATCTGCGATGTAAGTTCAATTCCCCGGCCCGCTCCTTCGGCGAGTTTTCTCGTGGTCCCAAAGCACGCGGCAAGAACGCGCAAATAAGCTTCAATCGCCGCGGAACCTTCCTCGTCCGTCATTTTTCCAGCTTGCCGGTACATGGATGTCGCCAGATGAAAAAGAACCGGCCCCAGACCAGAATCGCCGGAAATCCGCCTCGCCACGGGAATTTCATTCATGCGCACGCGCGTCTGCAGCAACGACCGCGGCACGCGCAGATACAACCGCGCGCAATCTCCGGGACAATCCGAAGACCACGGTTTTCCCGAATCAATCAGCGTGGCGTCACCCTTTTTCAGCACCGCCACCTTGCCGTCCTGGCGATATCTCCGCAATCCTGCCAGTTGCGTGATAACGATCCACGCTCTGCTGTCTGAATTTAATGCGACTGTTGGATACTTGTTGAACGATAGCGCGCTTGAGGAAAACAGCGTCATTTCCAGGTCCGAAACTTTGCGCTTCTCAATGGAACCGTGAAACGGAAAACGTTTCGGAAACTGAAAATTGCACTCTCCGCAGATTCGCTTGGCGTTGGTCAACCAGGCTTCCTGCCGGTCGGGCAGAGGAATCAGGTCCGTCGTAAACGATTGTGACATTTTCCCCGTTGCGATTCGCATCCGCTCATGCCGCAGCCGGCACAATCAAATCTCAAATCGCCCCTGTGGTGATCTTTTCTCGCTTCGAATCGAGGTAACGCTCGTTGCAGGCCACGCTAGCACGTCCCTCAAATCGCGGGCAAGCCTTTTTTGCCCTGCAATTTTCCCCGTAAAGCGTCAGTCTGTCTGGATTACCCGGGTTGGACGAATTGGATTCGCTAAAATCGATTTCCGGCGAGAGCGAGATCCTTGTTGCGTTCTTTCTTGAAGATCTTTCACTTCGTGGGGCAGGCCGCGCCCGTCCTGGTTTCCGTTAGGCGGATTTCGGACACGGACAGATCCAGGCTGCCGGAAGTTTCCAAATGAGCGATGGTCGGGGCCTTCTTTAGGTCCTGCGCGGAAAAGCATGACAGCGGGACGGCCAGCGTCGCATAGCTGCCGGCGGGAAGGGCCTTCAGTTCAACGGTCACGGGCACCGAAGCGGAACCGACCCCCAGTCTCACCTCGGTAGCTGGAGCCGCATTGACTCTCACGGTGAGGCTGAGCATCATCGCGCCATTGGCCTCTCGGCTGATGTCGCTCGGTTTGTCCCCGCTCAGTTGCAGCCATGCTTTCGATTTGCCTTTCCATACCGCATGCAACGCGCCGTCGGCCTGCGATTCCAGTATCAGGCCCGCCGATCCCGGCAGTCTGATGCGCGTGCCGGCATAGTCCATCTGCGGCGCGTTGCCGTCGCCAATGGAGAGATTGTAACCGTTCCACGTCGTACCCTTGGCGTAGTAAACGTTCTTCTCGCCGTATCTGGTTGTGCTGGCCACTTCGGGCAACACGGGCGTCTGCGCAGGCGCGGCATAACTCAGCCCGAAACCATAGGCGAACTGCGGATCATACGTCGCATCCCCGACATTCAACGGTGTCTGATCGGGGCGTTTGGGCCAAGAGAAACTGAGCTTGCCGGTAAAGTCATATTTGCCGGTCAGCACGTCGGCGACGCCTTCTCCTTCCGAACCCGGTAGCCACGCCTCGACAAAGGCATCCGCGGCATTAATCTGCGGATTGGTATACAACGGGCGGCCCGAGAGCATGACAGCGACCACCGGAATCCCCTGCCCCTTTAACTTCTTTATCAATTCCAGAGACTCTGCATTGTCGTGATGGAGCGCCACGTCGCTCTGGTCGCCCTCGAATTCAGCATAGGGCGTCTCACCGAAAACGACGACTGCGACATCGGCTTTTTGTGCCGTGGTGCCGTCTGGGCTGAGCAGCGCCCGTCCGCCGGCTGCTTCGATTTCGGCCTTCAGGCCTTGATAGATCGAGGTGGCCCCAGGAAAGTCGTTCGGGCCGTTGTCGGCTCCCTGCCAGGAAAGCGTCCAGCCGCCGGCCTGCATGGCGACATTGTCGGCGCCGTCGCCCGTGATCAGCACGGTGGCTTTAGGTTTGATCGGCAAGACGCCGTCATTCTTGAGTAGTACCAACGATTCGCGCACCGCTTGGCGCGCGACCGCGCGATGACCGGGCGTGCCTAAGGGCTGGTAGGTATTGGGACGTTTGTCCGGCGCCGGTTCGTCGAACACGCCCATACGCATCTTGACGCGCAGGATCCGCCGCACGGCGTCATCGAGGCGCGCCATCGGAATCGTGCCGTCGTTCACTTCGCGCACCAGATTGCCGTAAAGGGCCTTCCAATCCTGCGGTGCGTTGAAGATATCAAGCCCCGCGTTGAATGCCTGGGCGCAATCAGAGTTGGTGCAGCCGGGAATTTGGCCGTGGGCGTTCCAGTCACCCATGACGAAACCGTCGAAGCCCATCTGGCCCTTCAGCACGTCGGTCATCAGCGCTTTATTGGCATGCATCTTGACGCCGTGCCATGAATTGTAAGATGCCATGATCGACTGTGTGCTGGCATTGATTGCCTGGCTATAGCCGGCCGCATGCAACCGGATCAGATCGGCTTCGGGAACGAGGGAATCGCCCTGGTCTCGGCCTCCGTCGGTCGAGCCATCGCCGAGAAAGTGCTTGGCGGTCGAGATGACATGATCCTTATCAAGGAAGGTCGAGTCCGAACCTTCCAGTCCCCTCACGAAGGCGGCGGCATACTGGGCCACGATCTTCGGATCTTCTGAGTAGCTTTCATAGGTGCGGCCCCAGCGGTCGTCGCGCGCAACTGCAATCGTCGGAGAGAACGACCAGTCCATGCCGGTCGAGCGCATCTCTGCGGCTGTGACCTCGCCAATCCGGCGAATCAGATCCGGATCGTGCGCGGCGCCTAAGCCGATATTGTGTGGGAATAGCGTAGCGCCAAAGACGTTGTTGTGACCGTGGACAGCGTCCGAGGCCCAGATCATCGGAATAATGACGCGGTTCCTCGCTGGGTCAACCGACGCGTCGTAATAGGGCTCGATTAAGTTGACCCAGTCCTGGACGCTTGAATGCTTATTGCCGCCGGGCACCGCCCCGCCGCCGTTTTCAATCGAGCCAATATGATATTGTGCGACTTCCGCCGGCCGAATCGTCTTCCATTCGGGCTGGACGACCTGCCCGACCTTTTCCTCGACCGTCATCCCTTTGAGTAGGCCGTCGATGCGCGTTTCGATTTTCGCGTCGAGGCCGATTGGTGACTTGCTTTCCGGCCACTGCTTGACATGAACGATTGGGACCTGACTGTCGGATTTTGTTGCGCCAGAGCTTCCCGTGTTCACGGACTGCGCCTGGGAGTAAGAAGGGGGCACTGCCAGGCTAAGCGCAAGCAGCACCATAGTCGCCGATGCCAATACATTCTCCTTGGCTGTAATCAGAGTGCCCAAGGCAATTGACACCGCCAGCGAAAATTGTCCTGCTGGCCTGGAACTCTTGCCGAATCCCACCGCTTCTTTATGTTTGCTCATTACGCGCCTTTCGGCCGCTGGGTGTTTTCGTGATCAGTCTTGGAGATCTTGACGCGCAGCTTGGTGGGTTCTTGCTTGTTCGTCCTGCCTTATTTCGCGCAATTCTTCCCTTATCTTTCGCGAAGGCACCGCACCTGTCGAAGCGCGCACCACGAACTCGGGCTCAATCGCGATTTCCGGAACGTATTCGGCCCGTCCTTCAATTTGATCGACAATCGTCTGTGCGGCAATCTGGCCCATTCTTATCAGCGGTTGACGCACCGTAGTCAGCCCCGGGTTGGCATATGCCGCCCCGGGAATATCGTCAAACCCCACCACCGAGATGTCTTCCGGCACGCGCAATCCCATTTCCTTAATCGCCCAGATCGAACCGATCGCGGAAATATCGTTGTAAGCAAATAGCGCCGTGAAAGGATGCTTTCGCCCCAGCAGCTGTTTCGCGAAGGGATACCCGATGGCTGGTGTCGAATCCGTTCCTTCCAATTGGGTCGTCAATTCTGGCCGCACCTGAATATGCATCTCCTGCGCTGCCTCGCAAATCGCGTTCCATCGCACCGCGGAGTCCGAACTCACCGTCTGGCCCTTGATGAAGGCAATGTCCTTGTGCCCGAGCTCCTTCAGGTGTTTTAGTGCCAGCCTCGCCGCTCGCTTGTGATCCAGAACAACGTTGGTCACTCCTTCGACCCGGGCATGGCCCGCCACCGCCACGGTTGGAAGCGTCAGCGTTTGTTTCACCGACGCGTCCGTCGTGATAAACCCTTCCACTCCGCGCGTCAGCAGCATCTGCGCATAAGTCTGCAGCAATTTCGGATCGTGCCGGTGAAGCACGGTCAGAAAGAAGTAATTATTTTTGCGCAGGTATTCTTCAATGCCGCTGATCACCATCGCGCCGTACGCGTCGCCGATCTCTTCGGCAATTACCCCGATCGTATACGTCCGTTTCAGCCTCAACGTGCGCGCGAAGAAATTCGGCCGGTAATTCAATTCGCGCGCCGCTGCGATGATGCGGTTTTTGGTGTGTTGGGGAATAGAACGCGCTGCGGGCGAATCGTTCAAAGCCGCGGAGACTGTTCCCGCAGTCAGTCCTAAGTGCTCCGCAATGGTCTGCAGCGTGACCTTACCGGAAGTGCGCGAACCCGTTTTTCGCTTCGGCGGCAGAGGAGTCATTTCAGAGATCCTCGAGAATCTTTAAAAAAATGGGGTAGGGGGCAAGACCATTTCTTAAGTGGAACCCATTGGCGCCGCTTGGCAGGCTGACGGCGCACCCGCGAACCTCTGGTTTCGCGCTTCACCACGCACAATTCCACATGTGCACGGAAACGAGTCCCCAAACATAATCACGGTCCGCCGAGGGGGCTCCCCACCCTCCCCTGCGATGCCGCATAGAATATCATTATTCTTTCTGTAGAATATCATTATTTCTTCTTGACAAGCTTCCCCCGATGGTTATAAATACGCGCTAGTTGAAAAGCACTACATCCAATAGTGCTATGGGGTGTTTGGGTTCGGTCTAAATTCTGGTGGCGGTACGAGGGAAATGATTCCTCTGCTAGCTCAGGCTACGCACGGGGTTCATGGCGTTTTTCTTCGTGCAAATACTTCCTCGAGGGGTATACGAATGAAGATTCAATTTTCCAATGCAAATAAGTCAATCGGCAACCTACGGCTGATCGGTTCAATGCTGGTCATGCTAGCCCTCATTCTCTGCACCGCCGTCGCCACGCGCGCCCAGAACAC
>DASSGJ010000173.1:0-5076 GCA_035693545.1 Candidatus Acidiferrum sp. | reverse complement strand
CGGTAGAGGCTGATCGCCGCCAGCATCACCAGCGCCACCCAGCCGTGTGCGCGGAAAAAAGCGATGAAGGGGCCTACAACGGCGTCAAAGAAACGCCGCCAAACCGGCGCCTCGCTTTTTTTCTCGCCCATCGCCTCATCGGTGCGCTGCGGTTCCTTCGCCCACAGGGTCGCGGCCATTCCAATGGCCATGCCTGCGCCGTAAATGCCGTAGGACATACGCCAACCGACGGCCGCTGCCAGGATAAGGATAACGGAGTCGGTGCAAAGGAGCGCCAAGCGGTAGCTGAACTGATAGGCGGATGCGAGCAAACCCTGTTCTTCCCCGTCGCTTGCCGATTCAATTCGCCAGGCATCGACCCCAATGTCCTGCGTTGCGGAAGCAAAGGCGACGATCAGCGCAAAAGCACCCAGCCGACCCAACCCGGCTTGCGTGCCGGTTCCGCCCATGGTGGCAAGCGCCAACCCGACGACGATCTGCGCGAACATCATCCACCCGCGCCGATGCCCCAGCCGCTTAAACAACGGCAAGTCCACGCGATCGATCAAGGGCGCCCACAGAAACTTCAGCGAATAGGCGATGCCCACCCAGGAAAGAAACCCGATCGCGGTCAGCGAGGTGTGTTCGTCGCGCAGCCAGTAGCCAAACGTATTGCCGACCAGATAAAAGGGGAGGCCCGAAGAAAAACCGAGCAACAACATTGTCAACGTTTTGGGCCGTAGGTAATCGGCGATGCGGTGCTTTTGCGGAGTCACCTTTTGATTCTCTAGGGGAGCCTCACGAAACTCAACGCTTCTGCCAGCGAATCTTGTCCATCCTGACACTCTACCGAGTGTCACCAATCATTTTTAATGAGTACCAGCAGAAGGCGCCGCGCAAGGCGGCGGATCATTTGCTGGGGGCTCAGAGCGACTTTCCCTTGGCCTTATTTTTCGTCGCCGAAACCGGGGCAGAGGCGGCAGGGGCAGCCGCGACGACAGCCTCGGATTTCTTCTGCTCGGCCTCGCGAAGCCGTTGGATTTTTACACGGGCAACGCGGCGTCCGTCCATCTCCATCACCGAAAAACGATAAAGGCCGTATTCAAAACTTTCCCCGCCACGGGGAATAAAACCCAGCTGCGCCATGACAAACCCGCCGACGGTGGCATAGGCAGGATCTTCAGGCAGCGTGATGTTGTATTGCGAGTCGAGGTCGCGGACGTTCAGGCCCGCATCGAAAACAATCGCCCCGTCGGCAAGAGTCAGCGGCCGTTCCACCACGTCAAATTCGTCATGGATTTCGCCGACAAGCTGCTCAAGCAAGTCTTCCTTGGTGACGAGCCCCAGGATACTGCCGAATTCATCCACCACCATGGCCATTCCGACGTGGCGCGCACGAAGTTCCATAAGCAGTTCACTGGCGGGTTTCGTTTCCGGCACGATCAGGATTTCACGCAGCACGCGGCGCAAGTCGAAGGAAGGCCCCGGAGACAGTCCCTCCTCGAGGCGGCGTTCGCGGTCGAGCAGCACCCACATCATATCCTTGATGTGCACGAAGCCCAGAACATGATCCACCGTTCCGCGATACACGGGGATGCGCGAACGCTGCGTCGTCGCAAAGACTTTCATCACCTCGTCCAGCGAGGCCTCGACGGGAAGCGTGTGCATGTCTGGCCGCGAAACCATAATCTCGCGCACCTGCAACTGGCTCAGCTCGATAGCGCTGAGAATAAACTTTTCTTCCCCGACGGCCAGCAGCCCCCTTTCGCGGGCCTGCTGAATCTGGATTTGCAGCTCCTCCGTCGAATGAGCCACGCCATGTCCGCTTGGCCTCACCACGCCCAGCGCGCGCACGATCACACCCGAGATGCCATCCAGTAAATCAATGGCCCAGCGGAAAGAGTTCAGAAACCACGCAAACGGACGAGCGACCATCAGCGCGATCCGCTCGGCACGGGCCAGGCTGATCGTTTTAGGCACCAATTCGCCAAAAACCACGTGGATAGCGCTGAGGATCGCGAAGGACA
Organism: Candidatus Acidiferrum sp.; assembly: GCA_035693545.1. Taxonomy (GTDB): domain Bacteria; phylum Acidobacteriota; class Terriglobia; order Acidiferrales; family UBA7541; genus Acidiferrum. Next base: position 3,070 of record DASSGJ010000173.1, on the reverse strand, counting down.
GAGCAAGCGCGGCGGCATGGGCAAGGAAGAGCATCCGCGTGCTCCCTTCCGCCGGAAGCAGATCTTGGAATACTTTGGCCAGTGTCGCCTGGCCCAGGGCGCCGATCGCCAGGCTGGTCAACGTGATGCCAACCTGCACGCCGGAAACAACCCGGTGAAGATCCGACAAAAGATGCTCGACGACCTTGGCCTGAGAGCTTCCCTTTGCCACCAACTGGCGGACGCGCGAGAGGCGTATTGCCACAAGCGAGAACTCAACGGCAGCGAAAAAGCCGTTAAGGGCCACCAGCACCAGCACTCCGACGATCCGGACGAGGAACATGCCGCGGAAGATCCTCCAAGCGGCATTGTAACAGCAGACGTAGTGCTAGAGCGCCGCTTGTAGGCGAACTGTACTGGCAAATATCTGGGTTACGGTCCCGCCTCAATCGCGCCGCGGAGCCATGCAGGAGCCGCAGAGTTTGGCACGAGGAGTTCTTAGGGGTTTTCCGCACTTAGAACAGGGCGGCCCGTATATGGAAACCTTGTGATGAAAAATTGCATTGGGGTTCGTTTCTCGAAAGCCCGTGATACGCTCGTACTCATCCAATACCGAACCATGCAGTCTTTCGCGAAGACCCTCTTTCTCTCCAACCTTGACTAGCGCAAAGACCCGACTGTACTCATCATCATCCAGCATGGGCATTTCTGCACGGCAGCGCCAGCACCACAGCATTTTCATTTTTCACCAAGCCAAATCAACCATCTGAGGAAATATTTGCACAGTCATGTTGAAAGCTCCAGCTTTCAAAAAATTGCAATGAAAGGCCATTGAGGAATCTGAAGGCAGCCGCAGCAGCAGGTTGCACACGGTGACGGCGTCCTCTAAACTAAGCACTTCTACCTCGAGGTGAAATCCGTTTTGCGCACCGTCCTGCGTTCCCTACTCGCTGTAATTGCCGTTTTTGTAGTTCTCTTCGCCACCGTGATCTGGTGGCTGGTGTACCGTCCGCTTCCCCAGTTAAACGGTAGTGCCACGTTGCCCGGGTTGCAGGGCGACGTTACGGTGGAGCGCGACAACTGGGGTGTCCCGCACATCCGTGCGAGCTCGGTGGAAGATGCTGTTGAAGCGCAGGGATATGTGGTGGCGCAGGATCGCTTGTGGCAGATGGACATTCTTCGCCGGGCGTCGCGCGGACAACTATCCGAAATTCTCGGCCAGAGAACGCTGAAGATTGACAAGGATTTTCGAAATTTGAATTTTGGGCGCGCCGCGGAACGCGACCTTCAGGACATGAATCCGGAGTCCCGGAAGCTGCTGGAAGCTTATGCGCGCGGGGTAAACCGCTTTATCGAGCAGCATCGTGAAACGCTCCCGATGGAATTCGCGCTGCTGAAGTATAAGCCGCAGCCCTGGCTCCCGACGGACTCGCTGGTATTGACAGGCTACATGTATCGCACTCTGGCCGATACGCGGGAAAGGGAGATCCATCGCGCGATTGTAGCGGCCAAGGCCGGCCCGGAACTCGCGAAGGATCTCTTCAGCGACGAGTCTTCCATGGATCACTTTGTCGTTGGTGATCCCAACGTGAAAGAACGCTCAAACGCAAGCGCCGACGCAAATGATGACGAAGACGATGAAGACGAGATGGACAGCGAAGACGTCCTTAAAGCCAACCTGCTCCATCCCGACTTGCTCGACTCGATTGCAAATCCGGACCTCACATCCCTGCTCGCGGGACAAGTGGAGCACTGGCTCCAGGCCGGGCAGCATGACATTCGCGGGACCCTCGGCAGCAACAATTGGGTGGTAAACGGCGCGCATACCGCAACAGGCAAACCGCTTCTGGCCAACGACACGCATCTCGAGCTGACGATTCCTCCCATCTGGTATGAAGTGCATGTGACCGCTCCCGGATGGAACGTGAAAGGGATCACCTTTCCGGGCGCCCCGCTGGTGATTATCGGGCACAACGATCGCATCGCGTGGGGCTTCACCAACAACGGCGCGGACGTGCTGGACCTGTACATCGAGACGTTTAATCCCGCCAATCCGGATGAGTATCGCGTGAATGGAAAGTGGAAAAAAGCGGATGTGTACGATGAAGTGATCAAAGTAAAGGGCGCCCCGGACGAACACATGCGGCTGGTGGTGACGCGCCATGGCCCGGTGTTGCAAAGCGAATCCGACAAGTCGTATGCGATGAGGTGGACGGCCCTGGAACCGGGCGGGCTGGCCAACAGCTACAACTGGCTCGGCAAGGCGCGGAATTGGAAACAGTTTCGCGAAGTCATGAAACAGGTATGGGGCCCGGCTCAAAATGCCGTCTACGCCGATGTAGAGGGAAATATCGGATATGTGATGGCCGCGCGCGTGCCCATACGCAAGAAAGGGCACGGCGAAGTTCCCGTTCCCGGCGATACGGACGAATACGAGTGGACCGGCTACATACCCTTTGAGCAGTTGCCGCAAAGCTTCAACCCGGAGAGCGGTTTGATCGTCACGGCAAACGCGCGCGTCACCGGGCCCGGCTACAAACCGTATCTCACGGACCGCTGGGAAGAACCCTACCGCACAGCGCGAATTTACGACCTGCTCCACGACAAGCATGACCTGCGGCCGGAAGATATGCTGAAGGTGCAGACGGATACCTACAGTTATCCGCACGTGTTCATTGGAGAGCAGTTGGTGGCCGCGGCGAGGGTCGCACCACCAAAAGACCCGCGAGCGCAGAAATTAATCCAGCAGGCAAAGGACTGGAACGGCATCGCCGATGTGAATTCGTCGGTGGTGACCTTCCTCGACGCCGCGATGTACCGTTCGCTGGATCTGATTCTGGAGCCGCACCTCGGCAAAGACACAGAACTTTATTCCTGGCGGAAGCTGGCTTTTCTGCAGAAGGTGTTGACCGAACGCCCGGCTCGCTGGCTGCCTGCGGAATTCAAGAATTATGACGAACTGCTCAGCGCTGCCGCTGATCGCGCAGTGAATCGCCTCGAACAAGAGACTCGCAGCAGCGACCCGGAGGATTGGGCATGGAAGCGATTCAACTATCTGGACATGCTTCACCCGATCGGCCGCGAGGGCATT
>DASSGJ010000172.1:0-7656 GCA_035693545.1 Candidatus Acidiferrum sp. | reverse complement strand
TCGGGGTCGCCGGTATCGAAGATGTCATAGGCGGACTGCAAGCGTACGCGCATCAGGCTGCGCACTTTTGGATCATCGTCAATCACTACCAGTTTCTTCATGTTCTTTCTTCCTTTCGGCTGCGCTTTCGGCTCAATGCATCAGCCTAATGTCGGCTGGGCCTCCAGCGTTTCGCGAACTTTTTGTGCGAGGCAACTGCGCGTGTATGGTTTCGGAAGGAAATGGCAGTTTTCCTCGAGGATATTGCCCTGGCCGACGATTTGACCTGTATAACCGGATGTGAAGAGCACGCGAAGAGTCGGGCGCCTTTTCTGAAGCGCATCCGCGAGCTCGCGCCCATTGATCTTGGGAAGAACCACATCGGTCAGCAGCAGGTCGATGTTTTCCCTGGTGGCGTCGCTGATGGCGATCGCGGAGGCGGCATCCTGCGCATCAAGAACTCGATAGCCGAACGACTGCAACAGGCGAACGGTCAACTGCCGAAGAGGGGCATCGTCTTCTACCAGGAGGATCGTTCCTTCCCCGGCAAAGGATTCGTCCGACCTTAAGATTGGCTCGTCCTCGTTGGATCGTTGCTGCCTCTGGGGCAGGTAGATAGTAAAGGCCGTTCCAACCCCCAACTCGCTGGCCAGGTCAATGTAGCCGCCACTCTGTTTCACGAATCCGTAGACCATCGCGAGACCCAGCCCCGTGCCTTTTCCTTTCTCCTTGGTCGTAAAGAATGGCTCGAAGGCCCGCGCCAGGGTCTCCGAATCCATGCCGGTGCCGTCATCCGAAATGCGGATACGCACATAAGAACCAACGAGAACCGGGTATTGGTACTTGCGGACGGCCTGTTCATCCATCTCAAAATTGTCAGTTTGAATCCTGAGCTGGCCGCCGTTCGGCATGGCGTCCCTGGCATTCACGGCCATGTTAACGATGGCTTGCTGGAGTTGCGCCTGATCCACATTCACTTTGTTTACGGCGTCGTCCAGTTGGATGACCAGTTCGATATCTTCCCCGATCAGCCGGCGAAGCATTTTCTGCGTGTCGCGCACGATGGCGTTGACATCCACAATTTTGGGCTCCAGAACCTGCTGCCTGCTAAAAGCCAAAAGTTGTTTGGTGAGGGACGCGGCCTGCCGGCCCGCGTTAAGAATCTGATCGATGCTTTCGCGAGAACCGTCGGAGGAGGGCGTTTTCTCCTCAAGCAACTCCGCGTAACCGATGATCACGCCAAGGAGGTTATTGAAATCGTGGGCCACGCCACCCGAAAGCCGGCCGACGGCTTCCATTTTCTGCGCTTGAAGAAACTGTTTTTCCAGCAACCGGCGCTCGCTGACGTCGCGGTTGACGATAACCAACTTCTCCACTTCGCCGTTCTTGTTGCGAACCGCGCTTGCCGTCGACTCCAGAACCCGCCATTGTCCGGTTTTGTCCCGCATCCGGTATTCGATGGCTTTGCCGGTTCCGGATTTCTGCGCAAAAGCCGCCGCGCTCGCCACCCGCTCGCGATCTTCCGGATGAATCTGTTCGAACGCCGAGGTCTGCTGCAGTTCTTCCGGGGTGTAGCCGAGGATTCTTTCGTAGGAGGGACTGTTATAAAGCCGATGTCCGTGACTGTCCACAACGGCAATCATATCCGCAGCGTTTTCGCTGATCAGGCGGAAGAGTTCCTCTCTGCGGAAAAGTTGCTGGCGCATTTTCTGGATCTGAAGCTGCTGGTAGATGCAGTAGAGATCAAACAAGAGAACCAACCCAACCAGGCCGCGGAGGATCTGGTTGGAGGGCAAATCGGGATGCGCCACCGAAGGGGAGTGAAAAGCGGGAATGGCAAAAGAGATAATCCCCGCAGTAAGCAGCAGTGTGATGATGATTGCGGTGACCAGCAATCCCCATTCGCGGACCTCAATCTGCAAAAAGTTTTTTCCGAGGCCGTTCTTGGCATCATGTTTTGGATTTAGTTCACTCATGACCCAGTGTTTCCCCGCAGACCATCACCAAAAAACTGGAGGAGAGAGTCCCCAGCTAACGCATTCCCATGAACGGCAGAATGATTAGCTGGGGCCAGGGTAGGTGGGAGGTGAGCAGAAAAAGAGCTTCCGCAACTGGCACCGCCCGCCCAAAGGAACAGGCGGTTGGCACCAGTGAGAGCCCTGAGGGTGTCCATGAGCACGTACATGGAGGTGGTAATTGCACTGGCCATTCCAAACTGGCGGAAAAGAAGGGTTCGCCAAGCCGACCAGACGTAAGCTCTTGTATTTAAATACTTTAAGGGAGGAAAAAGGTTCGATACAGACTTGCCACACGAATTAGAGCGGCCAAATGTTCGTGCAAGTTGCCGACGGTTGTCCAGAATTTGGTCGCGTAATTAAGCCGGTCAGGCCTTGGCCCGGGATAAGAGGTTGTAGAGGGTCGAGCGGCTAATGCCCAAAATCTCAGCCGCGCGGGTCTTGTCTCCCTCTACATGTTCCAGGACGCGCTGCAAATGCACGCGTTGCAGTTCTTCGAAGGTCAATAATTTCTGGCCTTGAGCAGTAGGCTCTACATCAGGAGTCAAAAGAGGTTTAGGCAAGTCATTGAGGTCGATCAGATTGTCTTCAGCCATCATGACGGCCAGGCTGAGAACGTTTTCCAGTTCCCGAACGTTGCCCGGCCAAGAGTACGCCGCAAGGCAATTCTGGGCGCGACGCGTGATGCCATTGATTTTCTTTCCGTATTGCTTGGCATACTTTTCCACCATGAAGCGTTCGAGCATTTGCAGATCTTCCTTGCGGTCAGCCAGGCGAGGCAAGCTGATTTCGATCATCCCCAGCCGGTAGTAAAGGTCTTCGCGGAACTTTCCTTCTTTTATGAGGGCTGTGAGGTCGCGATTTGTGGCCGCGACGACCCGAACGTCCACCTTGCGAGGGACCGGGGATCCAACGCGATGGACTTCTTTTTCTTGCAGCACGCGGAGGAGCTTTGCCTGTGCCGGAAGAGGCATTTCGCCAATTTCATCCAGAAAAACGGTCCCGCGATTGGCATATTCAAACAAGCCCACCTTGTCCTCCGAGGCTCCTGTAAATGCGCCTTTCGCATATCCGAACAATTCGCTCTCGAAGAGTGTGTCAACCACAGCGGCGCAATTGCACACCGCAAAGGGCCCGGAACCCGCGTTGCGCAGATTATGAAGAGATCTGGCCACCAACTCTTTGCCCGTGCCAGTGGGACCGGTAATCAAGGCGGTTTGGAAATGGGGCGCAACACGCCGAATTTTTGCAAAAACATCGAGCATCAGCGGGCTGCGGCCAATCATGCCCTCAAATTGAAAAACGTCCATCATCTGGCGTTCCAGCTGGAATGCCGCTTCCTTTTCCCTAATCTCGGCCAACAAACCCGAGATACGTGCGCGCAATTTTTGCAGATTCAGAGGCTTGTCGAGATAATCTCGCGCGCCTTTCCGAATCGCTTCGACAGCTGAGTCGGTGGAGTAGTGGCCGGTCATGAGGATCACTTCGACGCCGGGGTCTTTGCTCAGCATGCGCTCGAGAAGATCCATGCCCGTCATGTTGGGCATCATCAGATCAACCAGAACGATACGCGGCCGAATATTTTTGAAGGCTTCCAGGCCGGATTGGGGATCGGAGGCAGTGTGAATCTCCAGCTCGGCATCCGTCAGAGCGTCCTGGATCAATCGCAAAGTCGCGGCGTCATCGTCGATCGCCAGCAGTGGGACGCGCGCGTGGCTCGGGGACATCGGCTCTCCTTCAGAGCAGTTGTCTCACATCCGGGCGCAGAAGATGAGACAGCAAATCAATTTCGCAGCTTTCGACCGAATCGTAATCAATTGTATATATTATGAGCTTTCAGTAGAAAACCGTGCAGGGTTTGTCAAGAAAGTTTCCTAACTCGCTCACCGCCCTTGGCTTAAGGACTTACAAGTGCTTCGAGACGCCTGCCGCTCTCCAGGGGAGCAGAGGGCGTCCAGATTTTAGACGCCAATCCAGGAACCGCACGAGCCAAATCACCAAGGCCCGCAAGCCAATTTCGTAAGTCATTGAAGCAACAAGGCCTGCGCTGGATATGGGCGCTCGAAAAGATGGCCATAGCATTGCATTTTTAGCTCTTCGTGTGACCCCACTCTACAGGAGCAATGCTGTGAACAAACTTAAGCTATTCGCAATCTTCTCCACGATTTTAAGACGGGCTGTCCTGGCTATCGCCTGTCTCGCCTTTGCAGGCATCGCGTCTGCGGCAGTCCCCGTGGTTCAGGGGCGATGGGAATTTGTCGTCACCTCTGGTGATGATCCAACGACGCAACTCGCTACGATGGGCCAGTCCATCTTCAGCACGTACCTGCTTCAGACTCCCGGCAGCCCGGCATTGACGAACATTACCGCGTTCACCACGGACACCGTGGCATGCGACACGAAAAGCTACAACAACATCACCGTAGCCAACAGCTCGGTTGACGACGCGGGAAACGTTGTCGTCGATTTTACAGTCACATTGGACGACGGAAGTTCCTTCGATTACGTGTTTACCGGCGTACTCGCGCAAGGTCCTCCAAAGGTCATTACCGGGACCTATCAACGGTCAGCTGGTGGTTGCACACAAGGGAAACTCGGCACCGGGACACCGGATGGTAACTTTACAGCAACCTGGTTCCCCGATCTGTCGGGGACGTGGATGGGTGCATTCGACGCGCCGGACACCGGGACCGGACCATTGGCCGTTTCGGCTTCTTTCACACTGACCACGAATACCGACAAGACTCTAAGCGGGACGATCACCATTCTTGGCAGCGGCCTCGTAAATTCTTCGGGCGTCGCCTGCATCGCTCCTACCGGCCCCAGCGGACCCCTAACAATCACCCTCCAACCCTTGGCGGAAGGCGTTTCGCAATCTGCGGGCGCGGGATTCGAACTCTTTGGTACTGATGTCAATGGCACCCGTGTGTGGGTCAATGCGATCGCAACGAACACTGACGGCTCCGTCGCGGCAGTTGGCGAGGACAACCCTCCGGGCGCCCCGGGCACCGCTAACGACGGCACAAATAATGCCTACACCGCTTACTACGGAATCTCCGGTGGCCCTTGTGACGGACTGGGCGGCGGTGATGCGCCGTTCTTGCTGGTCACGAAAACCAAAAAGCCCTCCAAGACCCAAGGCGGCCAGAATGGCAACGGCGGGCAGCATGGAGCGCGGGGACGCAACAGCTTTTCCCTGCCCTCTAACAATCGGTAGTCGTTCGGCAGCAAACGCAGCATGACCGGCCGTGCAGCGTCATTTGCGGAATCGAATGAACTGCACTTTCGGAGGGAACTCACAGGCTATATGACAACCGGGACCGATGAACGCGCAAAACTTCCACAGACTTTCATTGCGCGTTCCCGGTTCCCGAAATTTGATAACGAATGCAAGCTCTTTACAAATTCGCCGCAACCTGCAAGTCGCACTGGCCGAGCCATGGGTATCGCCCCTGGCCGGCTAAACTTCTTCTCGGTTTTCTTGTCGGCGCCCTGCTGACGGCATTTTCTCCTTCCGGATACCCTCAAACACAGGATTGGCAAAAGCAGATTCGCAAGTACGCCGAGGAGCAGGATTGGGCTTCCGCGCTCCGTGTTGTGGATCTAGAAATCTCTCGCGCGCCGAACGACATGGACGTGCGGGCGTGGCGAGCGCGCATTCTCACGTGGTCGGGACGCCTTGCGGAAGCGGAACAGGAGTACCTGAAAATCCTGAGTATTTCCCGGAATGATCCGGACAACTGGATGGGCCTCGCAAACGTATATTTGCGGGAAGGCAGGACGGCCGAAGCCCTCGCCGCGATGAACACAGCCGAAAAGCTGGATGCCAACCGGGCAGACATACACGCCGCCCGCGCGCGCGTGTTGCGCACGGCGGGAATTCGAAACGAAGCGCAAACAGAATTTCAGAATGCATTCAATCTGGACCCTTCGAGCGAGGAAGCGCGAATCGGACTGATTTCCCTCCGCGCGGAGCCGAAACACGAACTTCGCTTCGGCCAGGAAAACGACCTTTTCAATTTTGCGGATGCAAACCATAACGAATGGACATCCCTGACTTCGCAATGGACTTCCCGTTGGTCTACAGGCTTTGCGGGAAGCTTTTACCAGCGCGGCGGTGTGGACGCGGGAAAATTTGTCGGCAGTGTGACTCGCCGCCAGCCCAAATGGGGCGCATTGACCGTAGGCGGTGCGACCGGCCATGACAATGGCGTAATCCCGAAGACCGAAGCCTTTTTTGACCTGGACCGTGGCTGGAAGGCCGGCGAGACAACTTTTGTGCGCTCGGTCGAAACGATCTACGGACAGCACTGGTATTGGTATCAGTCTTCCAGGATTCTCACCCTCACTACCACCGCCATTGCCTATTTACCTCGCGAGTGGACTTTTTCTTTGGCGGCGACGGGTGCACGCAGCGCCTTTTCCGGCTCCGGCATCGAATGGCGCCCGTCCGGTATTGCGCGGCTGGGATTTCCAATCGCAACGTGGGACCTGCACAGACTTAGCGGAAACGTATTTTTCGGGGCCGGAACGGAAGATTTTGGACAGGTGGATCAAATCGGCAGTTTTGCGTCGCAGACTTACGGCGGTGGCTTGCGGTACCAGCTGACAGCACGCCAGGATCTGACGGGTTACGGTTCATACCAGAAGCGCACGCAAAACAGAACGGACACAGCCTTCGGGCTTAGTTATGGAATCCATTTTTAAAGACTTGTGGAATATCGGCCCCGCGGCGGTCGTGATGAAGGCGATTTTTGCGGCTCTCATTGCGAACGGGTCCCTGCTCGCCTTCATCCTGCTGCGGCGCGCCTATCGCAGGTGGTATTTCGCCAAGCGCGACGCGCGCGTCTATGAAGTACGCCAGAAATGGGATGCGATCATTTCCGGCAAGATTCCTTACAACACCTGGCGAAAAAACTCTTTCGAACGCCGGATCGTCGAAACCGTCGCAATCGACGCTTTTGAAGCCGCGGCGCCGGAAGAATCGGCGAAGCTGCTGAAATTCCTGCGGAACAGCGGTCTGATTGAAAAGCGCATTTTCGAAGCCCGTCACCACACCGGTTGGCGCAGAATGCGTTCGCTGGTGGCTTTGGGGAGGACACGCGCGCCCGAAGGGATTCCCGCTCTGAGTGAAGGATTGCGCGACCGTAGTCTGGAAACGCGCCTCGCGGCACTTCGTGGGCTCGGACGCATGGCTTGCCCGAAAGCCGCGGAAGAGATACTCGGCTGGGTTAGTGAAAAGGGATTGAAGGTCCCGGAACTGCCTTTGCAAGGGGCACTCGTGCAGTGCTGTGCGGAGCGTCCCCAGATTTTGCTTCCGCACATTCAAAGGGCCAAAGGACGCGTCCGCGAAGTTTTAGGGCGAGTTCTCGGTGAGGTGGCGACCCCTTCGTTGGCTGCAGACCTGCTTCAATTCGCGGGCGATGACCTGGATGAATTGCGAGCTGCGGCGGCCCGCGCGATGTCTCAATCACAAACTGCGATCGCGCCATACGTGCTGGACGATTTGGCGCGTGACCCTGTTTGGTTTGTGCGCCTGCGCGCGATCGTTAGCTTGGGCAAGCTGTCCGATAGCCGGGCGGTCCCTTCCCTGCTGCGCGGGCTGACGGATTCAAACCGGCTTGTACGGTTGCGGGCGGCAGAAGCGCTTGTGGGCCTCGCG
>DASSGJ010000171.1:0-2641 GCA_035693545.1 Candidatus Acidiferrum sp. | reverse complement strand
CGGATTCCACGCCCGAAGGTGAGTTCGACGAGTCCGTGAACAAGTCGAAGGCGCTGCTGCGGGCCCTGGAAGCGGCGCACGGCGCGGCCGGGAAAGGGAAGGGCAAATCGTGATTCTGCTGCTGGATAACTACGATTCGTTCACCTATAACCTGGCGCAATACCTGGGAGAGTTGGGTTGTCAGGTGGAAGTGCACCGCAACGACCGAATCAGCGTGGAACAGATCGCACACCGGAAACCGGAGCGCATTGTGATTTCTCCCGGGCCTTGCACGCCTCAGGAAGCCGGGATCTGCGTGGAATTGGTGCGGAAGCTGGCGGAGAAGATTCCGATTCTTGGCGTCTGCCTGGGCCACCAGGCGATTGGGGCGGCGTTCGGGGGGAAGATTATCCGCGCGCCGAAACTGTTTCACGGAAAGACCAGCCAGATCCGTCATGATGGGAGTGGCGTGTTCCGCGGTTTGCCGAATCCGTTCACGGCGACGCGTTATCACTCGCTGATTGTCGAAAGGAAGTCGTTGCCTGCGGAGTTGCAGGTTACCGCGGAGACGGATGACGACATCATTATGGGGATGCAGCACCGGGAGTATCCGCTGATGGGCGTGCAATTTCATCCGGAGTCGGTGCTGACAGAGTCCGGCAAGCAGTTGTTGAAGAACTTTCTCTCCCTTTAGCCGCTTTTCGTTCTTATCAATTGGTGCCCCACCACTTTTTTTGTGGCCTGCGCATTCGCGGCCACTTGAAAGTGGCCGCTACCCACGATGCGTGCCATTTTGGGAAGGGAATAGTAACCTAAGGATAATAGACGACGATAGAAAGAAATAAGGTATTGCGATATAAATTATGTTGAACGAGTGGTACTAAGTGTGTATTGTATCTGCCGCGGGTTGTCCCTCCTCTCTGCCTGCCCTCGGAGGTAAGTCATGTTCGTACTTCGCGGCGTCCTCGCTCTTTCTCTCGCTGTCTCTCTGTTCGCTTACGAACTTCCTGTCTATGCCGGCGGGACGCCGCTGGGAATTCTGACGTTGGCTTATGGCGCGCACCTGAATGCCTCGGACGCGTTTGCGGGTCTGTCCGTCTTTGATGGGGAACGAGTGTCGACAGATGCCGGCGGAAAACTCGGAGTCCGCATTGGCGCGAGCGTAATCACGCTTATGGAAAAGAGTGTGGCAACGCTACAGCGCACCGGTGATGGTGTGCACGTTGATCTCGACACCGGATCCGTCTATGTGTGGTCGGCAGAGAGCAACCCGCTGGAAGTGCATGTGGAGGGTGCGCTGTTGCGGCCGCACGGTTCTCATCAGGTGCAGGCGCAAATCCTGATGTGTGAGCCAAAGATTTTGCAGATCACCACGCGGCAGGGAAGCGTCGATTTTTTCTACGGGAAAGAGTTCCGGGTCTTGCCGGAGGGGCAAGCGTATCGCATCTATCTGGAATCGGAGGATGATCCGCGAAACCCAGCGGACGCGGGAGAGGGCACGCAGAAAGCAGGAATGTCCACCGGGAAGAAGGTGGCCTATTTCATTTTGGGCGGTGTGGGGTCGGGACTTGCAGCGTGGGGGATTCACGATTTGATCCAGTCGAATAATGGTGTGGAGAGTCCGGCGAAACCGTAATGGAGTTTCATGTCCAGCTGGGGAACGCTGTCTTGGGAGAGTGGCGTTCCCCCGGGGGTAGCCCTACTTTGCAGGCAGATGTTTCTGGGAAAACTCTTTCAGTTGAGCGAGTTTTTCGCTGGCTTTGCCCGAGGTTACCGCGCGGCGGGCCAACTCGGCGGCACTGCGAAAATCTTCGGCGATTCCCGTGACGACCAGAGCGGCTGCAGCGTTTGCGATGACGATGTCTAGGCGCGGCCCGGGTTCTCCCGTAAGCAGGGAATGAATGAGCTTGGCGTTTTCCTGGGGCGTTCCGCCGTGGATAGCTTCGAGCGGGGCACGGGAAAGCCCGAAGTCTTCAGGAGCGACGGAGAATCGCCGAACGGTGCCGTTGCGGACTTCTGCGATTTGCGTTTCGCCGGAAAGAGAGATTTCGTCGAGGCCGCCGGCGCCGTGCACGACGAAAGCACGGTGGGTGCCGAGTTCAGCGAGCGTTGCCGCGACGGTGTCGATTACGTCAGCGGAGAACACGCCGAGCACTTGGGCTTCAGCGCCGGCGGGATTCGTCAGGGGCCCCAGAAGATTGAAGATGGTGCGTTTAACGATTTGCTGGCGCGCTGGCGTGGCGTGGCGCGCGGCGGCGTGGGCCGCGGGAGCAAATAGAAAGCCGATGCCGATTTCGCACACGGAGCGGCCGGCGACGGTCATCGGCAGGTCGATGCGAACGCCGAGGGCTTCGAGGACATCCGCGGAACCGCTGCGGGAACTGACGGAGCGGTTGCCATGCTTGGCGACGCGAGCGCCAGCTGCGGCAGCGACAATGGCGGAGGCAGTAGAAATGTTGAATGTGCCGGTTTCGTCGCCGCCTGTGCCACAAGTGTCTACAAGCTTTGTGAGGCGGGGTTCATCTGGCGAAAAAACCGGAGCGGCGTGCTTTCGCATGATGCGGGCGAACCCGGCGAGTTCGTCAACGCTTACCGCGCGCCGGTTCAGCGCCAGCAGCATACGAACAATCTCCGGGGTGGCGATGCGCCCGGAGAGAAGTTC
>DASSGJ010000170.1:0-6029 GCA_035693545.1 Candidatus Acidiferrum sp. | reverse complement strand
GGCATATTTTTAAGAATCTTGTGACACGGCGGAAGAAACGAATTCCCGGCGGCGCACATCACTATCTTACGGGAGCCGGCACCAGTCAGCTCTGCAAAATGCCGGGAGCGGCCCCCATGGGTGGCGCAATGTGTTAGGCTGCTTGCGGAGTCATCGGGTCTCATCCCACCATTCATCCTTCCGGGAGAAGTTTCAAATAAGGAGACCGGCAATGAAGACATCCAAATCCATTTCCATAGCCAGCGTTGTCGCTATGGGGCTCGTTATTTCCGCCTGCGAAAAACCCTACCACCAGCCGGAGGAGCGATACGTTCTGGTGACCGCGAATGTGAACTTGCCCTACTGGCAGGAAGCGCAAGCCGGGTTGACGGACATCGGGAAAACGGCTGGGGTGAAAGTGGAGATGGTGGGGCCGGCAACGCTGTCGCCCAGCGAAGAACTGGATGCGTTTCAAAAGGCGGTGGCGCAAAATCCGGCGGGAATCATGGTGTCGGCGAGCGACCCGACGTTGTTCAAGGAATCCATCAATAAAGCGGTGTTGCAGGGAATTCCAGTGATCTGCATGGATTCAGACTCACCGGATTCGCGCCGGGTGCTGTTTATCGGGACGGATAATTTCCGAGCCGGACAAAAGAGCGCGAAACGGATGGTGGACCTGCTCGTCGGGCAAGGACGAATCGTTCTGATTGGCCTGCCAGGCCAGTTCAATACGGAGGAACGCGTCCGCGGCGTGAACGACGTGCTGAAGGGCTATCCGGGAATCAAGATTGTGGCCACCATAGACGACCATGGCGATGCGCGGGCCGCGTATGACGGCATTTCCGACCTGCTGCAGAAGAAGAAGGAGAAGATTGACGGAATTATCTGCCTGGAGGCTTCCGGCGGGCAGGGAGCCGCAGATGTGCTGCATCTGCTGGACATGACCGGGAAAATCAAGATCGTGGCCTTCGACAAGGATCCGCAAACAATGGATGCGATTGAGCGCGGGTGGATTACCGCCTCTGTGGTGCAGAAGCCTTACCTGATGGCGTTTTATGGAGTGAGGTTTCTGGATGACCTGCACCACAACGTTGTGCATGAATTCAAAGACTGGGCAACGGCGCCGACGGCACCCTTGCCAACATTTATTGACACCGGAACCGCCGTCATTGACGCCGGAAATCTTGCGACTTTCCGGAAAGCGCTGGCGGAGCACCCCAAGCCGGTTATCTAAAGAGGGGATTACGGACGCTGCGGCAAAACCTCATACCGCGCGATGACGAAGCCCATGGCTCCGCCGAAGAATGCATCACCAGGGAAGTGATTGCTGCGAGTGACGCGCGAGAAGGAGATTGCGCCGGCGAGTCCATAGGCGACGAAAGGCACCCAGCGGTGCGAGCGGTAGCGGCGGGCGATGACGGTGGCTACCGACATTGCTGCCATGGAGTGGCCGGAGTAGAAGCCGCCGGCGTGAAACGGATTGTGGGTTCCGTTGAGGAAACTGTCGGAATAGGGCCCATTGCCGGTGTAGGTGATGGGTTCGCGCCGGCCGGTAATGGCCTTGGAGGGAAGATCCAGAAGATAGCCGTCGGCGAATGCTTCCGCGGCGAGCAGCGCGGTTTCCTGTGCATAAGAATCCTTGCGAATCCAGCCGATGCCATACATTGCAGCGGGAACCGCGGCGATGAACGCGCCGGTGTTGGTGCTGCTGAGAACGCGATTGAAGCCGGTGAAATCCGTCGTGTTTCGAAAGGGCGGGGCAGAGTAAGGATCCGAAGCGAAGAAACCGGCCGTCGTGCCGGCAATGGCGACGGCCGGCCAGATGTGTTCGCCTTTTGCCAATTTCGTGGGGAAAAGCCAGATGTCTTTCTGGTCGGCGAGAATATTGCCCGGCAGCCGGCGAAGGGAGACGCTGCGGGCGATGTCGGAGCAACATGCGGCGGATTGGGAGAGGGAAGTAGTCGCGGATGAATCGGGGGCTTCCGGTTTTTCCTGAGCAGACAATGGAAGACAACCGGCCAGAATCGCTCCGATGAAAATCAAGAACCTTCGCTGAGTTCGCGCGGTGCGCGCCATTCGATAATTTTAACGCAGGGACGGCGCGAAGGGCGGCAGAATCCGACGAGACTAGGCGATGCCGTACGAGGCGAAGAGGACGATGGCTGTCAGGCCGAGTCCTGAGCCAAGAACGGCGCCGGCCAGCACGTCGCTGAGAAAATGCATGCCCAGTACAACGCGAGAGACCGCGATGCTGGCGGCCAGGAAATACATCGCTCCTTCGAGGCCTGGATAGAAATAGCTAATGACCAGGGCGATCGAGAACGCGGTCATGGTGTGGCCGGAAGGAAAAGAAAACTGGTCCGGTGGAAGCACACGCGACCAGCAATGGGGTTCGAGGTGGCAAGGGCGTTGGCGATGGCTGATTTTCTTCAACGCTTTGAACACAAGCACGCCGGCGAGCGCCGCTGAGCCCGCCGCGCAAACCGCCGCATAGCGATTCGGGCCGCCGGCGATCAGGAGAATCGCGCCCAGGCTGTACCAAAGCCAGCCGTCGCCGATGCGCGTCGCCGCGATCATCCAATAGCGAATCCAACGCGGCGCCTTCCAGCGATTAAGCCGATGCATCACGCGGTGGTCGCGGTTTTGAATGTAACCCCAGACGGTTTTTGCCACGGTCATGGCCTCACCTCAACTCGCCCAGTTCGCCTCGAAACCGGAATCAACATCCCACAACATGCGCGGATTTTTTTCCTTGCCGTCCAACCTGGCTGCCCACTGCTTGCAGAAGCGGATTTCGTTCAGCCAGTGAAAGCCGGTAATCGCCGGAATGAAAATGGTCAGAGGTAGGAGCGCGGCGGCGGCCGGATTGTCTCGCAGGACGCAGCCAACGAACCGGAAGATATCCGCGGTGATCTTCAGATAATTGCCGTCTTGCCCATGGATGAGGCCACGGCCTGCACGCAAGCCGGCAAAGTATTCTTCGACAGTGCGCGCGCCGGGCACTTCGGTGAAAGTTCGAGCCACACCGGACAAAGTGTGGGAGTCGCTGCCCGCGACGGCAACTTTGCCAAGCTTGGCGGCGAGCCGGTGGGCTTGCTGGTTTGCCATTTTCCACATCTGGCCGTTCCGCGCCTCAAACGCCGGAATGTAGGAAGCGAACCAGTCGAAATCTTCAATGTCGCGGCGGCCGGTAAGGCTTGAAAATACGTGATTCAAGCTGAAGAAAATCTTACGCTCGGTCAGATACATCAGAAGCGCTATAAAATCGCTGCGACGGCGCGAAATTTCGGCATGATCTTTTTCCGTGATTCCGTAGACTCCCAGATGAATCTGGGTTCCAGTGGGCATGCGCACGGTCACTTCTTCACTAAGGAAGAAGTCCGGATGTTTGCGGAGGGCTTCCGCGGCTTCGATGGAATCGTGGTCGGTCAGGGTGACGATGGACATGCCGAGGCGTTTGCAGCGGTCGTAGACCTCGGTGGGGTGGTTATAGGACTCCTTGGCGATCCGGGTCAGGCCCGGCGTGTCGCACATTCCCGATGCGATGGAGTGGACATGAAGGTCGCAACGCATGTTACGAGATTAGATGCGGGATATGAACAGCACATAAAACGAGAGCGAATTGCGTATGAAAGTTAGGATGGAACTAATTGAACACAAAAGGTTTGAGACGTTTTCCACATGGCATGGAGCGTGCTGTCTGCACGTTCACAAAACATTCATAAAACTGTGGAACAATCCCCCACGATGAAGAAAATTCAGGTGCTCTTCCATGACGCGGGCGGTGGCCACCGGAACGCCGCGGTCGCCCTGCAGACGGTGATTTCCCAACAAAATCGCGGGTGGCAAGTGGAGCTGGTGCAGTTCCAGGAACTGACGGATCACCTGGATGTGCTGCGCAAGCTGACAGGGATTCGGATTCAGGAACAGTACAACACGCTGCTCCGCAACGGCTGGACGCTGGGCGCGACGCAATTGCTGCGTGTGTTGCAAACGACGATACGGATTTTTCATGGGCCGCTGGTAAAGCTGCTGGCTGGTTACTTTCTGAAAAGCGATGCTGATCTGCTGGTGTCCGTGATTCCGCATTTTAACGGCGAGATAGCCGAGGCCTGGAAGCGGGTGCATCCGGAGAGGCCGTTCGTGACATTGATTACGGATATCGCGGATTTTCCGCCCCATTTCTGGATTGAAGCGGCGGAAAACCAATATGTGATTTGCGGTTCGGAGAAGGCTGCCGGGCAAGCGCGAGCGATCGGGAAAGATGATGGACACATTTTCCAGACTTCCGGGATGATTTTGCGCCCGGACTTTTATTTGCCGGATGAGACGGATCCGGTCGCAATGCGGAAGGAACTGGGACTCCAGCCGGATCTGCCGACAGGCATGCTGTTGTTCGGCGGGTTTGGGTCGAACGTAATGCTGGAAATTGTGGAGCAGCTGGAGCGGGCGAAATTGCCGCTGCAGCTGATCGTGATTTGCGGACGCAACGAGAGGCTGGCCGAAAGCCTCCGGTCGCGAAAATGGACCATGCCGCTGCACATCGTGGGATTCACAAAGGAAGTGCACCGGCTGATGTACGCGGCGGATTTTCTGATCGGCAAGCCCGGGCCGGGAAGCGTGGCCGAAGCGATGATGCGGAAACTGCCCGTGATTCTGGAATGCAATGCCTGGACGCTGCCGCAGGAGCGTTATAACACCGAATGGGTGAAGGAAAAGAGGGTCGGGATCGTGCTGAAGAATTTCCGGGAGATCGTGGGCGGGGTAAGGCAACTGCTGGAACCGGCCAAACTGGCGGAGTTTCGGCGGAATGTGGCGGCGCTGGAGAACCGGGCGATCTTTGAGGTTCCGGAGATATTTGCAAGGTTGCTGGGCGAGAAGACGGTGGAGCGGAACTAGTTGCTGGCGCGCTCGGCTCGTGGCTTGCGGGGGTAGTGGGGGCCCGCTCCCGGGGTTTCGGCGGGCGAGGTCACGCGGGGCTTGGTGCATGTGACGGCCCAGGTCCGCGAGGCATATTTCGCTGGTTCACACATCCGGGCGCAGCCAATGGAAGTCTTAGAATGCGCGCAGGCGCAGTAGCAGCCCGCCACATTGGTTTTGTGCAGCCGGCCATGGGTGTCGGCCGAAGTGGAAAGAGCGAGGGCTCCGGCGAAGAGAGCGAGATCGAGAGTGGACCAAAGGGCGAGGCGGCGTAGACGACGGAGCAAGGGTGACGTCATGCGAAGAGAGTCTAGAGCAGAAACGAAAAAAAACCGATAGCGCGGGATAACTAAGAGTTTTGTTACCCGGGTCATGGTACGAGGGTGGTCCAGGGGTTCCAGAAGGAGTTCCGATTTGAATCTGGAGGCCAATTTTGGTTCAAGGGGTGGTTCTAAGAGGGGCAGCTAACCGTAACTTTTTGAATAGTATGAGAGAACGTTATAGGGAACGAGCGTTGGCTTGGTTCGTGCAATAGAGGTGAGCGTGGGCGCGTTTCAGAAACGAGGCGCTCAGAATGGCAAGTGAGGGGGAAGGGGCTTACTTGCTGTTTTGGCGAATCGTTACCACCTGCCTCTGAGAGGGAAGCTAGGATGGATGACCCCACGCGCCGGTGTGAAAACGACACTGGCATCTGAGATGCGCCTTCCGGGGCTCCCGATCCCAAGCGGGGGCCCCACTTATTTTTGGGCTCGCCTTTTCTTTGTGAGCACACCGGTTCCCGCCTAATTTTTTCAGCGACTCAATTCCAGCTTGCGCGTATTTCCCCGAGTCATTGAGTTCGTGTGCCCGGGCTGTCCTCGGTTTAGCGAGGCAGGGCGGCTTTTTCGACTGGGAGTGGATCGGAGGTTTCGATTGCGGAGACCCTCTGGACGATGGGGATGCCGGCTTTGCCGAGGACGTGGGCGACTTGCGTGTCGCGCAATCTGGAAGCGTCGTATTCGAGCGTGAGGTGCTTTTGTTTTTCGTCGACGCGGAAGCGGCGGAGGCCGTAGGTGTTGGCGAATGCGCCGAGGCGCTCGAGTTGATCGAAGCTCGGCGGGGAATGAAGTTCGAAGGTGATTTCGAGAAGG
>DASSGJ010000169.1:0-11656 GCA_035693545.1 Candidatus Acidiferrum sp. | reverse complement strand
TAAGCCTTCAGCAGCGCTTCCACAAGCACATCCTCCGCGTCTTCCCGGTTCCCGCAGGCGCGGATCATTTGACGATAGACTTCGTCCTTGTGCTGGTTGGCAAGCGCCTCGAATTCCATATAGCCAGTGTTCCACTCCCCCGGGGTTTGTACCAGCCGGTTGTGGTTTTTGCCGTGACATGGTTCACCGGGCGTTGTGCTTCAGTTCCCATGCGGCAAACTGCAGGCGGCCGGCGCGCTCTCGCTCGCGCGGTTCCACGGCATTTTTGCCAGCAGAATGCCCATAGGGCAAAAGTCCGTCAGCCCGGCGCCCGTCAGCCCCAGGCCCACCAAACCCGCCAGGTAGACCATCGGCGGATAGATCGTCAACGACACCACCACCGAACTCAGCACGAGTAAGCCGATTGCCAGGCGCACCTGACGGTCCAGGGCCCAGCGCGACTTCGCGCTCACGACCAGCGGCAGCCCTGTTTTTGCCCAGGCGTCGGTTCCGCCCTGCAGCACCGCCAGATTTTTCCGCTTGTCTTTCAGAAAATCGGCCGCGAGCCCCGCGCGCTTCCCGCTCTTGCAGATCAATACCAGCATCTGTTCCGCGCTCAGGTCGCCGATCCTGCGTTCGATCTCTTCCAGCGGGATGTTGGCGGCGCCCGGCACATGGCCTGCCGCAAATTCACCCGCCGACCTCACGTCCACAAGTTGCGCTTTCCCGGTTTGCTCGCGCAGCGCGTTCAATTGAGATACTTCGATCTCTGGCATCGCTTTTTGCCCCTCTATTAGAGAAGAGCGGTCCCGATGGCAAAAGGATTCACAAAATTTTGGGGGAGGGAAATCTGCAGCCGACAGTCGTCAGCTTCGGAGCGGAGGAAGAGCCGTCAAGCCGGTCGCAATGGCGCAGAGGGCCAAAAACCGAAAGGGAAGGCCGTTAACGAGGATTTTGCGATTTGAATTCGCCCCCCGCCGCCCTTGAGCAGGAAAGCGAATACCGAAGTCGCGAAGTTCACGTTCTCTGACGTTGGCACTCGCACTACTTGTTTTCATTACCGCCACCGTGTTTCTGTTTGCAGACCTTGCATTCGGTTGGCGGCTCGGAGTTGTCAACGCGATGCTTCACACGCTTTGTTGTACGAAGGAAGGCGAAGATCGCCTTAAGGTCGTCATCGGTCAGATTCTTGTAAACCATCGTGGGCATGACCGGGCTCAGCTTGCGGTCCTTAACCTGTCCGGTGCGCATCACCTCCAGGAAAAGAGCCTCGTCGTAATAGGGGATTCCGGATGGATCGGGCGTGATATTCGAACTGGCGACAGTGCCCCAGGGGCCCGTGAAGGGAAAGCCTCCGGCAAAGTCCATACCAGGGACGTTTTCTCCCCGCACTTGAGGAGTATGGCAGTCGATACAACCGGCCTGGTCGGCAAGGTAGGTTCCATATTTGAGCTGGTCGGAGGAGACAACGTCGGCGACCGGCGCGGCAATCGGCTCGGGAGCGCTGCGGATCAGGTACTTTACGGGGAAAATGACTGCGGTGGCCGGAAGCTGGTTGTGGACAGCCGGCAGGGACCGCAGGTAGACCACAACGGATGCCAAATCTTCATCCGACAAATTGCGGTAGTGCTGGTAGGGCATAAGAGGAAAAAGGGCGCGGCCATCGTGGCCGATGCCTTCGCGTATGGCGCGGTCTAGTTGATCATCGGTCCAACTGCCCGCTCCGGTTTCCGGATCGGGGGTAAGGTTCGGGGCCACGATGCGTCCGGGCAGACCGTCGTAGGGCATCACCTCGCCGGAAGCTTCTTTGCCAGCCACCGTGGGTGTGCCCGGGCTGGTCCAGTCATGCGGGCTGTGACAATAGACGCAGCTGCTCAAGCCCGTCGCGATATAGCGGCCTCTCTCGAGCCGTTGCGGCGTACGCTCGAATGTGCGGCTCGTGAGGGCGCGCGCCTTGGGGCCGAAAAACGGACTCCACCCGATGGTCAACGTGATGACAACAGCCAACAGTACGACCAGCGAACCTACTGCGATGACAAACCATTTCCCGAATCGTCTCATTTAAACGGAATGGCCTTTTGCCTTGACGGCCTGCTGAGCAGCCGCGAATACATCGCGTGCGGACGTGGTACCCGCTACGTGCTCCGTACCCGTGGTTCCGAGGTCCATCCACCCCGCGTTCACGCCCTCAAACATTTCTTCGGCAGGAGCAGTGTGGCCCTTCGGGACGCCGAACTGCTCGAACGCTTCCGCCCATCCCGCACGCGGTAAGGCAAAGGCTTTTACGTCGCGTTTCAGGACTGCACCCAATTGTTCCGCGACTTCATCCGCGCTTACCATCGAGCCGAGCTCGATAAAGCGATGCCCTGACCACGCCGGCCCGGCGAGAAGCTTTGCCACCTCTGCGCCGATGTCGTTTGTCGCGACCATTGCTGATTTCCGCTTTGTAGGATTATAGAAGACCGGCAGTGTTCCGCCTTGGGCGGCCTGTAAGCCGAAAAGAAAGTTTTCGAAAAAGCCGCCTGCGCGCACGAATGCCACCGAAGACGGCAGGCTGCGAAAACCTTGCTCAAAAAGCGATAAGGCCGTGATCATCCCCAGCCCGCTTGTTCTATTCGCGCCCATCGACGAAAGCGCCACCACCCGCGGCGGCACGACCTTGGTCAGCGCCTCGACATAGTTTGCTATCAAGTTTTTTGCTTCTTTGTAATCAGGCGAGGGTGCCCATAGAGACGGCAACATAACAAACGCGCCCTCAACACCTTTGAGCGCCGCGGCTATGGCTGTCGCATCGTTCCAGTCTCCATCCACCAACTCCACGCCCTGATCTGACCACTTCGCCGCTTTCACGCGATCGCGCACAAGCGCTCGCACCTGTTTGCCTTGCTTCAGCAAATGCCGCGCGGTCGCACCCCCAACTTTTCCAGTAATGCCCATGACTAAATACATGCTCGTTTCTCCTTGCTGTTTTTGCGGTTTTTACAGTGATGGTGAGCTGGGGGGCTGCTTTTTTAGTGAAGCACGGAAATATTCGGCGTTCTGTTCCAAATTGCACACTTTGTAGCGGCGCCGGATGGCGTTGAGTTCCAAAAACCGAAAGGGAAGGACGACCAAGAGATTTTTGGGCGAATGGAGTGCGCCGCCCGCTGCCGCGAATCTTTTTTGCGGCGGTCTTGCGTTACAAAGCATCCAATTGCTGCACGCAATGAAAAAGGAATAATTTCCCATGCGAAGTAATCGCTTGTTGCTGGCGATCCGGATTCTGGTTGCGCTGAATTTTCTTCCCGCCATCTTTTTTAAGTTCGCAGGCGTCCCGCTCTCCGTTGCGCTCTTCACCGCCATGTCGAATGCGTTCCACGGACTGGTTTCGCAGCCTGTATTTCGGCTCGGATCGGGGGCGATTGAAACGGTATTGGTACTGTTGTTCCTGATCCCGAGAACGGCCAGACTCGGCGCCCTGCTGATCGCCATCTGGATATCCGGCGCGATTTTGAGCCACATATTTGTGCTGGGCTATGACTTGTTCTTTTTCAGTGCGCTGGCAATCTTTTTTCTTTCGTGTCTCTACCTGCTCCTCAGCCGCACGCAATCCAAGTATGCCGCTTCTGATTCGTGGGTGACCAACGGGTAGGTCTATAGGCGGTAGGTTCGGAGGGGAGGGAGAGACTTCAAGCCGGTTGCAATGCCCGGTGTTGGAACGGAAGAGGGCGCGTGTTTCTGTTGTTCGATTTTGTAGTGGCCAGTCTTTAGACTGGCAACGCGGCGCAGGCGAAGGGCAAAAGCACCGACCTGAAGGTCGGCCACTACACTGCGAGCGAAGAGTGGCCCACCCTTTCAAAAACCAAATGCGAAAGGGTAGGCCACCCAAGAAGTTTATGTGGATTGAGTGCGCCACTCACCTTCGATTCATCGCTCGCACTTGTCACAGGTGATAACATCCAAGTATGCCTGACGGCAATCTGAGCGACGTGTTGAAGGCCCGCCCAAGAGGGGATGTCCTTGCAGTTGTCTTGTTTTCTTTGGCTGCTGCGATGGCACTCATCCTTTTCCTAATTGAGAAGACATCAGCGACCGTCGGTATCAGTCTCTTTTTCATTTTTGGATTCTTGGTTTACCCCACTCTCCGCGTTTTAGCACAAAAGCGAAATCTCCAAACGATCGCACTTATAGTTCTTCTTCTCTTGACGTGTGCGTTTGGTTGGTATGTTTGGCCGAAAACGAAAGCGGAATCTTCAGCATCTACCGGTGGTCTCGAAAGAGTTGACCGCGTAATCGCTGGCGCCTTCGTTGACGAAGCTACGAGAAACGGAATTCGTGGGGCTTATGTTTCTGTCGTCAATAGGCCCGAAGTAGGCTCCTCGGACAGCAACGGAAACTTTAGACTCGAACTTGACTCAACGAAGCCCTTCCCAGACGTCGTGAAAATACGCGTAGGAGCATCCGGATATTCAGTCATCGAGGATGATGTCAGACCGCCGGTGCACGATTTGATTGTGCAGCTTCGGAGAACGACGAAATGAGAGAGTTCGCGTTCACCATATTCTTGTTGATGTCCTGCCCGCAAATTCAGGGAGCCAGCGCGCAAGAACTCCATCGGTTGAAAATATCAGGCGTTGTCACCGATGCGGACAGCCATAAGCCTTTGCCCGGAGTCTCAGTCACAGTTGTTGGAGATAGGGCCGCCGCACCGACCATAACGGATGATAATGGGCTATTTATTTTGGAATTAGCTAATACGGTAAAGGCGGGAAGCGATGTTTGGGTTAAATTCGAAAAACAGGGTTATGAATCGAGAAACGAACATTTGTCGGCGTCCAGCGAAGTCCCTCGAACGTTCACGTTGCAAGCCAAAATAAAGCAGAAGGGTAAGCCAAAATCACCCGCTAGGGACCCTGAAACCAGGACTCAACCCCCAAGTGAAAATCACGGAACTACGGATACGGTGGAAGAGAGGGTCCGGAGCCACGGCGTCGAAGACACCGTAGCGGCCAAGGTGATGTCAGCTCAAGATGCATTCTCCGTGGCAGTCGAAACGAGACTTCTGGTTCCCGGACCTTCAAAGGAAACATCCGGCACCGGGTTTTGGGCTTTACGCGGTGTTGCAAATAACTGCTACCTGTCTTCCGTCGACACGGCTCTTTTCATTCGGATCAAGAACCTTCAGCCGACGAAGGTGATGATTACGGCCTATAACGTTTTCGCGATAGGGGGAGAACTCGAACGATTGAAAATGAACGTGTATAGACCATTTCTAATTCTTGGGCGTGGACAACTTCCGCGGCACTCCCAAAGAAGCGGCCCAGTTCAAATGCCGGTCCCCTCGGGTAATCTGGGAGCCTTCATTATGTTTCCCTTGAAAGATGCGGACCCAGGTTCGGCCTCTCCGATCGAGGCGGCGTTTCTTGATAATGAGGTAAGTGAGCGCTATTTGGAGCCGGGCGATTCAGCAAGAGGCTGGGCGTTTTTTCAGTACCCTAGTGCCGCCACAATTCCAGCTGGATTGCTGATTAAAATCAGTGACGATCTCGGGCACACGTTTTCGTATAAAGTGCCGGATGAGAATGGGAATCCGACAGGGGATACCCTAGAACGTTTTATGGCGCTGGGACCAACAGTTGACCTGTCTTCATGTGCACTTCAGCCGCACGGTACAGTTTTGCCCGAAGTCCCGCAAAGCCTTGATGAGATCAATAGAAATCTTTCTCGGATGGGTCAACCGAACCTTTCAAGTGCTCAAATGGACGAGATTAGGGAAGTCGATCAGTTTATTGTTGGTCGTGATGAAATGGCTCTAAGGCAAGTATTTGGATTCCCGTCGATGTTGGATATTAATATTCGGCTGAACACTGAGGCTATACGGCACGTGAATAATGGTACGCCGTTTGACTTCCAGCGCTATCAAAATGGAAGGGAGATGATGGTGGATACTGCGCTCGCCGGCGACCACATACATCCTGCTGGTGGATTGATGGGGCTTGATAATTCGTTTGGTACGAGGGTCCTCGTACTTGTGCTGCCGACAGAATACTCCACAGGGAAAAAGCAGTTGCTGAAGTTCGAAACCTCTTCCGAGTTACCCCATTCAGTTATTCAAGCTGTCAATGAATTTGATGCTGCCGTATCACAGAATGCCGAGAAGCTCCTCCACATACTAGATGAGGCTTTACGGAAGGATCCTAACTACTACTTACGGCATGATGAATTGGACTCAATAGAATTTGTTCACCAGATTGACCATACTTGGAACGTGGAATTTATTCCCCTTAGGCCAAAAGCAGACAACATAAGAATGGCGATCAGACAGTTCCTGCATGTGGAGTGAGTAAGACCCTTTGTTCGGTTCGTTTCCTCACCCGGTACTCTCGAGTCTTAGAAGTTCTAAAACCCAGATGCGATTGGTTGTTCATCAAGTCGATGATCATGCAGATTTGCGAGTCAGATCACCCGGACTTATAAGGGACCGCTCCACCCGCGAGGCTGAGGCATGGCAAAACAGAAAGGGTCAGCGAGGAACCGCACCGGCTGCGTGGGTGACGGATACGCGTTCCGGACGCTGCCCGACTATCTGCAGCCGGGGCTCGACCTTGTGTTTGTCGGAATCAATCCCGGGTTGTACTCGGTCGAACGGGGACACTACTTCGCGCGGTTGACGAGCCGGTTCTGGCCGGCGTTTTCCGCGTCGAAGCTGAGTGAGGGCGTGCGGCTAGCGCTGGGTACCGACACTCTCCGTGCCGAGCACGATGCCGAGCTTCCGCGCTTTGGGATAGGTCTTACGGACGTCGTCAAGCGGCCATCCGCCAACGCCGCGGATCTGAACGCCGGCGATTTTAAGAAATGGGTGCCGTGTCTGCTCGGGAAACTCCAGCGCTACCAGCCGCGCGTGGCGTGCTTTCACGGGGTGACGGCTTACCGGCCGTTCCTCGACATCGCGCTCGGATGCGCCGGCAGGGTGGCGGTGCTTGGTGAGCAACCGGAGCTCGTCGGGGCGACTCGGCTCTACGTCGTGCCGAACCCCAGTCCAGCCAACGCCCATTTCACGCTCAGAGACCAGACTGCGTGGTACGACCGC
Organism: Candidatus Acidiferrum sp.; assembly: GCA_035693545.1. Taxonomy (GTDB): domain Bacteria; phylum Acidobacteriota; class Terriglobia; order Acidiferrales; family UBA7541; genus Acidiferrum. The sequence goes on along the minus strand of DASSGJ010000169.1, from coordinate 4,608 downwards.
CTGGCCGAATTCCTGGCTGCGGTGAGTCACAGCGGCTGAGCGCTATCCCGAGTTGACGCGAACGAAGAGCGGCCCACCCTTTCAAAACCAAAAGGGTAGGCCACCCAAGAGTTTTTGGGAATTGAATGCGCCACCCTCGCTCCGCATTCAAGCTGTCGGCTGTAGACTCTTCTGAGCGCTTCGCCGGTTTCCTCCGCAATCACATCCCACAACAATTCCCGGCCGCGGGTGTTTAAGAGATGTACCATCGAAGTGCAGATTCACCGCCGCAACTTACCCAGCTGCGCTGCGGCCGCAACGCAAACCCTTACTGATGGAGGCAATTCCGATCCCTCGACTACGCTCGGGACAGGCCGCTCGGCTTCGCTCAGGGCAAGCGGGAGAACCTACTCGAGTTTTCTCGGGGTAAACCCCTCGAGTTTGCTCGGGGTAAACGAAAGGAACGCAAAATGAAACTCAAACTAACTATGGGAGCGTTAGTGCTGGCCGGCACGTTCCTGGCGGGTGCGCCCAGCGCATTCAGTCAGGTCTCCGTTGGCATTGTGATCGGTGCACCGCCCGCGCCGCGAGTGATTGCGGTTCGGCCGCCGTGCCCCGAACCACAATTTGAAAGTGAATACGCCTGGGTGGACGGCTACTGGTATCCCGTCAACGGCCGCTACTCCTGGCACCGGGGCTACTGGACGCGTCCGCCGTACGCCGGCGCCGTCTGGGTCGTTCCCCGCTACGAGGGCGGCCATTACTACGGCGGCTACTGGCAAGGGGAGCGCGGCCGTGTTGAACACGACCATCACTGGGACCGCGAGCACGTTCGGGACCGGGACCGCTGGCGCGACGACGATCACCACGACAACGGAAAACACAAAGGCTGGGACAAAGACAAAAAGGAACACGACGATCACGATCACAACCGCTAGGCTGGCGGGCGGCGTATCCTGAAGCCTCTTGAGTGGCCTGCCCTTGCGAATTCACTTTTCGCGAGGGCAGGCCATTCTTGCTCCTGATTCCCTCAACCGAACGTTTAATTTTCCTAGCTTGTACGTGCGTACACTTATGTGTACACTGAAGACTTTAAGGAGCTCGGTCATGGCCACGATTAAAGTTGGAGTGCGGGAATTCCGGGAGCGGATTGCCAGCTTCCTGGAATCGGATATTCCTGTTGCAGTGACCCGGCGCGGCGAGACGCTTGGCGTCTACGTGCCCACACGGCGGAAGCGGCCCAAGGCGGCCGAGGTTTCGGAACTCAAAGCCGCGGCGGACCGTCTGGCGACGGCGCTGGCGGGTGTCGACGAGGAAGAGGCGGTCGCTGAGTTTAAGGAACTGCGCCGGAAAGGGAAGAGGTAACGAGCTGAAATGCTCGTTCTCGACGCGAACATTCTTATCCGCGCAGTTCTGGGGCGTCGCGTTCGGCAGATTATTGAAACATACGAATCGCAAGGCCTGCGCTTTTTCACACCTGATGTTGCTTTCGATGATGCAGAAAAATATTTACCGCTGCTCTTGAAGAAGCGCGGCATTCCAGTCCCCGACCAAGCTGCGTCGCTCGGCTACCTGCGAACCCTGATTGAGCCAGTGCAGTCAGAACTCTATGCCATGTTTGAAGGTGAAGCACGGTTGCGCTTGGGCGGTCGTGATGAGGACGACTGGCCGGTGCTTGCTAGTGCACTCGGATTAGGTTGTGGAGTGTGGACTGAAGATGCGGATTTCTTCGGCACGGGCGTAGCAGTGTGGACGACGAATAGCGTCGAGATTTTTCTGAAGGCTCAGGCAAAGCTGCTTGAGGATCAAGACGAATGAACGCGCGAAGAGTGTCACAAAATCGGCCGCGGAGGTTGGTTCCAGGTATCGCGTGCCGATTCGTCGTGGCTCAGGTCTTTGTGCTCCAGGTGTTTCTTGCCACGCATAGCATTGCTCCCAGGACTCCGAACATCATGGCGAAAGGGATAGCCGCGTGGGGGACCTTGCCAAAATTTCCTTTTCCTAGACCCAGGGCGTAGCCGAGGGCCAGCCCCAGGCCCATGCAGCACAAAATGATGACCATGTTGAGCGTTTTCCCTTTCGCTCCCGGCCCCGTTGCGATGGCGAAGCCGGCGCCCAGCAGCAACGCTACCAACCAGATAGAGGCCATGAATACCTCCTGCCTGCCGACACTAAAAGATGAACCAAAAAGGCGGGAAACTTCAACGATAAATTAGCCGTTTTCGACGCGGGCTTTTATGTCCGAGTAGGCTGCATTGATGAGCCTGGTTAGGGCGGCGGCGTTTGTGGCCGTTCGCGGTGTCAGCTTCACATGACGCATGGACTTGCCGGTGCCTTGCAACAGGCGAGCCGGATCCGGCAGCGCCGCGCCGTGAAAGAAGCCGACGTTTACGTGGGAATGGAAGACATTGACGTAGCCGAAGGGCGCATCTCCCAAACAGGCAACCGGGCAGCCGTCATGCAGAAGCTCGCGGACTTCGTCCCCGCACTTTCGCATCACCGCAAACCACTGCCGCGCGATGGCTCCCAGTTCGCCGGGATGCGCTTTCATCCACGCGTCAATGGCGGGATCCCGCCTGACAGCGCCGTTGAATCGCAGCAAGTCCGTTTTCATCGTCGCTCGGGAGTGTCACGGTTTTGAAACAGGCGAGACTTGATTTGCTCCCAGGGGAGAACATCGGAAGGGCTTTGTTCATGTCGCGCGATTCGGTGATCCAACTCGGCGCGTTCCGCGTCCGTAAGCGACACTGCTTCCGCTTCCAGACCTTCCCAGACTGCGTCCAGCAGTTCGGCCTTTTCCGCTGCGGAGAGGCTGTTTATGTGTTGAAGCAGATCGTTCATGCGGCGTTAAACCTAGCGCGGTTTTCTTCCCCACGCAAGCAAAGAGGGCTGGCTTAAAAGACCAGCGCTACATAGAGGAATGCAGAGATACCCATGAAACGTTCGAACGGCGGCCCATTCGAATGGTATACCATGTAATTAACTATTGACTGTGTTACTAGAGTCGCGCTATAATCGCGTGTGAACTTTGAGACTCGACGCCGCGCCGTGCCTCCTTGCCCTTCAATTTCCGACAAGTCGTTTTCGTGCTCATCTCCGTTCCATTCCGGGAATTTTCGCTCGTGTAACATGTTACAAACTTTTCCCCTAAGTTCTTTTGCTGCGTCTCTTACGCGAAAACAGGGGGTAGGGGTAGGTCGTACCAATCAAGATTCACGCCTGCCAGACTGCACTGGCCGTTCGGGCAAATTGCCGCCCGCATATAAAGGGAATAGAATGGGCTTGTCCGCGCGAGTCCCCTCGACTGTGCTCGGGGCAGGCCCCTCGATTTCACTTGGGGAAGCCTGGCTGCCCGCCGCGGCGGGTGGCAGGGAGGTAGAAGTATGACGCGCAAGGTCCTTCGTGATTCGATCTTCGTTAAGGCGCTGCTCCGCAGTTTCGGCTTGAAAATTCTAGTGGGGCTGGTTTGTTTGCTGGTCGCGGTGTGCCTGCACGCGCCTGTTGCGCTGGCGCAGCACGGTGGAGGAGCGCACGCGGGCGGCGGCTTTGGCGGAGGCCACTTCGGCGGAGGTGGCGGACATTTTGGCGGAAGTGGTCATTCCGGCGGGCATCCTGCGGGTGGAGCACACGCCAGCGCGCCGCGCGGTTCCGCACCTGCTCCCGGCGCGTCCTCGGCGACCTCCGGAATACGCACTGCGACAATTGCTCCTCTGCAAACCGCTCTTCCCTCGAAAACAACATCGTTTGGCACTGGCAACGCCGGCAATCTCCGGCCGCGGCCGGTTCCGCGCCCGACTCCGCCGCCGGTCTCCATCATTTACATTCCCGTTTATTATTCGCCCTTCTTTTATGGAGGATTCAATTCGTTCTGGGGCTGCGATCCGTTTTGGGGATTTGGCGGTTGTTACTCGCCGTTCGGTTTTGGATATGGTGGCTACGGAGGATTCGGCTACGGCGGCTATTACGGTGGTTTATACAACGGTTGGGGCTGGGGCAGCTACGGATTGGGCGGCTACAACGGCGCCGGGATTGGCGCAGGCAGCAACGTGTATTCGTCAACGGGCGCCGGAGGAGAGGTTACGACGCCGCAAAATTATGTGGCTCCTTCGTATCCCACGGACATCCGCGGGCGAGACATGGTGGAGCTTTTCTTCAAGGACGGCACGGTTTTCAACGTGATCGATTACTGGCTGGTGGACGGGCAACTGCATTTCCTGACCGTGGATGAGCGGGGCGAGAAGTCCGTCGAGCATGTGCTGCCCTTCGACACGCTGGATGTGCAGAAGAGCACGGACGTGAATACGGACCGCGGCTTCAAGTTTCAGCTGCGCAACGAATCGATGGAGCAGTATCTGCGGAATCATCCGGAGGCGGAGCCGAAGGTGGATCCGGACGCAGCACACAATCAGTGAGCAGTAGAAGAGAGTTGCCCGAAAGCAGCGAACATCCTGCGCCAATTCAGCCACATGCAGCGAGGCTGAGGAAGAGTGTGGAAAACTAAAATTAGCGTGTAATGGGGTGTTGACATATTGGGAGCGTATGCTAATCTTAGTGAGTTCGTTGCAGGCCACTCTGCTGGACAGGGGGGTAGAACAAACGCTCTTTGACAACCTGATAGATGTGCCAGAA
>DASSGJ010000168.1:0-3527 GCA_035693545.1 Candidatus Acidiferrum sp. | reverse complement strand
CCCTGGTTGATCCGGTTCAGCCGGATCAGCGGGACGCGTCCCACCGCTTCGAGAATATTATTGCAGCGCATAGATTGGGTTTCCCGCACCCGGCCAAGTTGCCGCCGGCCTGTGCCATACTTGCCCTAAGTTTAGCATGCGGGGCGGCACCGATTCGCCTTCCCGCCTGACGGAGAGGACCAAATGCCACGCCAGAACATCGCAACCGGGACAAAGTGGGAGCCGATTGTGGGGTATTCGCGCGCCGTGCGCATCGGCAACCACATCTGTGTGTCGGGGACGGTAGCCTTCGGCCCCGACGGAAAAATCGTCGGCATCGGCGACTCGTACGCGCAAACCGTGCAAATCCTCAGGAATCTTGAGGCGGCGCTGGGGCGCGCGGGAGCGGGACTGAAGGACGTGATTCGGACCCGAATCTTTGTCACCAACATTGCCGAATGGGAAAAGATCGGCAAAGCTCACGGCGAGTTTTTTGCAGAGATTCGCCCGGCGACCTCGATGGTGGAAGTGAGCCGGTTGATCTCCCCGGAAATCCTGCTCGAAATCGAAGCCGACGCGATTGTGGGAAGCTAACTCCGACGCGTCGCCGACTTGTGTTCGGACAAATTGAAACTGCAACTATCTGTTATCCGGAATCATAACGGTGATCCCTTTAGAGTGTGGGTTTATGGGCTTGATGAGATATTGACCGGGCAGGAGTGCGTAGGCATCGCCAAGATTCCCGTGATCCACCACTTGCATTGTATGCGGTGCAACAGCAAATACTACGCAGCACGAACACTCTTCTACTTCAAACTGATCGGAAGAGTGGGGCGGCGATTTTTCCTCTGTCTTGGTCCGCAGCCGGCGACCGTTTGAATCATAAACTATGAACGCCTTCAAAAATGATACGTTGCAAGCATCCAGATAAGACTGCGTAACCTTGGTCTGGTTGTCCATCCAAACGAAGATATCGGTTTGGTTGGTTGGAGATACAGACACGCCAAACGCAATGCCATCGTCTGCAGGTAGCATGATAGGGTTTCCGTTCTTTCGGAATTCCTCCTCCGCACAGTGCGGTTTTTGACTTCCACTGCACTGAACCTTAGATGCGGCCTTTTGGACGACGACATCGCTCCTTTGTCCGCGCTTCGAGGTCGCATCCTGCCCAAGTGAAGTGGTCGCTAAGTTCAACCAAACTACAACTAGAACCGAGCAGAACGCTACTTTGCCGATGGGAAAAGACATAGCTCTCCTCTTCGATCCGAGCTTTGTACGTCGCGCTCTACCACTTGGCGCGGATGCGATACTTCAGGACCGACGTGCCGTTGGCCTTCACTGGAACGTCGAACTGTGCCGCGAACGCCGCGGTCTTTGTGGATTTGTAGGTTGAGGAAAGCATCTCCCAATCGCCGCCAATCGGTTCGTTCACCTGAACGGTGACAGGCGTGTCCTTGTGGTTGCGAAGGGTGATTTCAAATTCCATCTCCCATAGCCGGCTGCCGAGGCTCTTGTAGTCCGTCTGCTTGCGCTCGCTGACCACATCGAAGGCGTTGCCAATTTTCACGGTGATGAATTCGTCCTTCGGGGTGTGATCAATGTGATCCTCGCCGATAAAAAGCAATCCGCCTTTCGAATCCTTCTGATAAACGCGCACGTTGCCCGCCGGAAGAGGAATGCCGAGGCTGGCTTTCTCTTCATTCTTGAATTTGTAGAAAACCATGACCGGATCCTTGAGCGGCGAGCCGGGATTCTGCGCGTTGTGGTAATAGAAGTTCTGCCCGTTCACTACGAAGAGTTTTTCCACGGGGACGCCTGTTCCCTCGAGCAGGCTGATCTGCTTGGTCTCTTTGTCTTCCACCGAAGTGCGGCGCCCCAGCGAATAAAGATGATACTCGCTGAAATTTTCCTGCTGGAACTGGGCCCGGGCTTTCACCTCGGGAGCAGCGGCCACCATATCGGCGGCACGATAACGGGAGGCCTCCGGAACGCGATTCAAATCGCCGGCAACAAGCTGCAGCCGGGCATTGCGGAAAGCGGTGCCGCTGTTGTTGACGACCGTGACCCAGCCGTCAAGGTCGGCAGCCTTATCGTCGCGCCCAACGGTGAGAACGTAGTCGGCGTTCCAGGAAAGGTTTCCCGCAAGATACGAAGACTCGATCTTTTGTTTCGTCGAGCCGGAATTTTCAAGCGACATCAGCAACGTTGGCCGCTCGTACAGATTCGCCGGCACTTCCGGAAAACGATAGCTCTCACTGTAGCCGCCAGTGACAATATCGTTGCCGATCTTCCAAACCGGGCCGTTGTTATTCGCCAGCAAAGTGGCCTTGATCTCTTCACGCTTGGTGGTGCCGTTGTCCATGTAGCTGCGCACCAGCGTCACTTCCTTGCCCACGTATTTGTTCAGCAGTTTCGCGGGTTCCAGCAGATCATATTCGTAGTTCTGTTCGAGCACGCCGACTTTGTCCGGCTCGGTCAAGGAACGAAAATGGACCGTGGCGGGATTGACGGTGGCGGCGATGTCCATGAACTTCAGACGGAAATTCCCCCGCGGAAGCTGCAGTTCGCGGACGTCGCGCACCAGCGCGATATTGGAATTGTAGACGGTGACCGCAAGATCGGTCTGGTCCGATAAAGTAGTGGACTGATCCGCGGCGGCGCTGCGGCTAGACTCTTTCTCCTGCCCAGCGTTTTTCTTGCCGGCATGAAAATCGGGAACAAATGCGGCGACGCCGGCCAGCGCAATCACCGCCGTGGTGGCCACCCAGCGGGATGCCGCGCTCTTCGGGAATCGGGGAGTGTTCATCTTCGCTTCACCTCGTCGAGAATTTGCCTTCACACTTAGAACGGCGGGCAGCAACTTTCTTGCAGGGAATTTCATTCGTTGGCGATCTGCTTCCAGGTGGCACCGCCATCCGACGTTTCGTAACTCATACGCTTGGCCGCATCCCAGATGGAAGCATGATTCGCGTCGGCGGCGCGAACCCCACCTAAATCCCCGTCGATGGGCGTGCTGATTCGAGTCCAGTGGCGGCCGCGATCGGTGGTGAGCACAAGCGTTCCGGCCTTTCCGGCAATCCAGCAAACCTTGGAAGATGGCGCGGCGCCTACAGTTAGTTGGCTGGTGGCCCCGGTGTCCAGCGATTTCCATTTCTTGCCGCCATCGGCGGTCAATTCCACCGTTCCCCCCGGCCCAAGTTTCCACCATACCTTGTTGTCCGGCGAAAGAATGAATCCAGCTCCGCTTGCCAGCGCGCTCAGAGAGGTAACATTCCTGCTGTTGATTCCTTGCTTCATCATGATGGAACTGGTCGAGTCAATCTGCGGAGTCGCCGATTCCACAGTCACTGTTTGTGCAGCGGCGGGAGGGGCACTTTTTGCGTCGGTACGAGCCGGCACTCCTCCGGTTGCTCCTCCTGTGCCGCGTCCATAAGCCATCGTCGCAGGGGGCGGGGCTGGGCGCGGAGCAGCGGCGACAGCAGGCGCGTTGGCGGACACCGCCGTATCCCTGTCGGCCTGCGCAAGAATATCCGCCGAGGGCGGAGGAG
>DASSGJ010000167.1:0-5790 GCA_035693545.1 Candidatus Acidiferrum sp. | reverse complement strand
CCGCGCAGATCCGTGGACTTGGACGCTTCCAGATCGAAAATCGTCCGGTCGCCCTCCACCTTCTTGAAATGCAATGTGGTGAACTGTTTTTCTTCGTTCTGCGGGAGGGGCGCGGGAGCATTCTGCTTTTCGCGGTGCGCCACCCAGAGGCGGTGCACGTAGATGCCACCGGTGATTCCGGCCAGCGTGAACGCCAGCAGCGCGGACCACCGGGCGTATCGAGCCGCGTCGCGTCGATTCATATTTTCAGTTAATCAAAATTTCAGGAGAGTGTATAGGCACCGGGCGGGACGCAGGAATTTCAGCCGGCTGCTTCTTCGGCAGCGGATCCTTCGATCGGCAGGATGCCCATGTTGGCCGCGGCCACCCGGTCGCGGTCGGTGTTTTTCACCAGGTACATGGCTTCATCCGCAAGGTGCAGCAGGCCTTCTTTTGTTTTCGAATCAATGGGGTAAGCGGCCAGGCCAAGGCTTGGGGTCAGCCGGATGTTCAGGCCCTCTGCTTTCAGCCAGATCGTTTCCCGGATCAGCTTGTGCAAGCGGCGCGCCACGTTGATGGCGTTATCTTTCGAGGTCTGCGGGAGCAGGAGCACAAATTCGTCGCCGCCGTAGCGGAAGGCAAAATCAATCAGCCGGCAGTTGGTCTTCAGCGCCTCGCCGATTTCGGCCAGCAGCCGCGAACCCACCAGGTGGCCATGCGTGTCGTTCACCTGCTTGAAATGATCCAGGTCAATGAACACGATGGAAAATTCATAGTTGTAGCGCTGCGAGCGGTAAATCTCCGTGTCCAGGATGAAGCCCATGTGCCGGGCGTTGTAAAGCGAAGTGCAGTCGTCCTTGATGGTCAGCTCGTGAATGCGCTTTACGTGCCGCGCATTTTCGAGGGCAATTGCCGCGAAGTCCGAGAGGGCTTCCAAAAGTTTCAGATCGCGCGGGTCAAACCCTTCCGGCCCCACGCAATTGATCAGTTCGATCACCCCCAGGCAGGTCTCGCGGAACTTCACGGGGACCGCCACAATCGAGCGCGTCTCCATCTTGGTCTTCTCGTCCACTTTGCCGAAAAACCGGGTGTCCTTCGACGTGTCCGGCACAATCACGATTTCGCCATGTTGCGCCACCCAGCCGGCGATTCCCTGCCCCACCTTGACGCGCACATCCTTTAACGCCTGCGAAGCCTTGCCGACGGCCAGCTCAAAATACAATTCCTGTTTGGGTTCATCGAGCAGCAACAGCGACCAATTGTCCGGGCGGAGAAATTCGTCAATTTTCTCCATGATGGTGCGCAAAACCTGGTCGAGTTGCAGGGAGGAAGTGAGTGCTTTGCCCAGTTCCTGGAACACGGCGACCTCTCCCGCTTCGCGTTGCTCCGAAGACACACCCGGATTCCGGCGGCGGTCCACGGTCGGGAACTGTTTGATCTCCTCAACGCTCACGGAAGTCAGTTTCTCCGGTTGGTGTGAAACACTAATCCTTGGATGCCCCGGTGGGCAATCGAGTTTCGACACCCATACCTGCCAATCTGGGTCAGTATAGGCGCCGGTCAAAAGCCCGCGCAAGCCGCCCGTGGTACAGGCGTTCCCATTTCGCCATCCTGAGGGTATGGTCGCCCACTCTAGGACATTGAGAGTGCTGTTTTGTTACCACAGAACCTTAAGACCCTTGTACAGGCTGAATTTTTCGTCGCACGTTATCACCGGGATCTCTTCAGATAAAGCCTGGGCAATGATCTGGCGGTCAAAGGGGTCCGCGTGCATCGCCGGGAGATCGAAAAGAAAGAATGCATGTTTCGCTGTATACGGCAAGACGCGAATGTCCAGGTCCTCAAGGGCGTGGCGTATGTCCGCGGCGGAAAATTTCAATTTGCCGCGGGCCGCCTTGATGGCGATTTCGGAAAGAGAAATCGCGCTCAGCTCCAGGATGTTTTCCGTGTTCTGTAAAATGCCAGCCGCGCGCTTGGTGAGCCGTTCCGGTGACTCAACGGCGAAAATCAGGGCCACCGTGTCCAGAAGCAACCGCACCTACTCACGCCCTTCGACGAAAGCGTCGGCTTCGTCGTCGGACATGGGCTTCCACCAGTCGGAGTCGAGAATGCGAATTTTTCCCTTCAGTGTTCCGAGCTTCCGCTTTTTGCGGCTCGGCTTTTTTGTCCGGATGATGTCCACGGCAGGGACACCACGCCGGTAGATGGTCACTGTTTCGCCATTCTCGACAGCCTTGATCAGCTCTGGGAGCTTGTTCTTGGCGTCCGCGACGCTTACTTTCATGGCTTGATGATAGCTATCTATTATGGCTATGTCAACGCCAGAGAACCGGCAGGCCCGCGGCGAATTCGCGATCCTACTTCTGTCCGCCGGAGTTCCCGCGGGATGGTTTGCTGAGGCGAATCAAAAGCACAAGCAGGAGGAAAATGCACGGCACCGCAACGATGCCGGCAACCATAAGAAAATACCCCCGCAGGCCCGCCATCAAACCCGCCACCAGCTTCAGAATAAGATCCACAATCAGAGTGTAGCCGAAGAAGCGGTTTCTGGACGCCGGTAGCCCGTCCCTGTGCGCTATAGATTCCCGGCCGGCTTACCCTTCGTCCGCCCTGGCGGGTCGAAGCGCGGCCCCGCTCTTCCCTGGTCACTGGTCGCCGGTCGCTGGTCACTGATAGACTCAAGGCTACGGATAGGGGCATGGCCAGGGGAAATTTCGGAGAACGCCTAAAACGCGAGCGGGAATTGCGCGAGGTTACACTGGAGGAAATCACCCAGGCCACGCGCATCGGACCCCGTTTTCTGGAAGCGCTCGAAAACGAGGAATGGGACCGGCTTCCCGGCGGGGTTTTCAACCGCGGATTCGTTCGCTCGATTGCCCACTACCTCGGGCTCGATGAGGAAGCGCTTCTGGCGGAGTACGATCTGGCGCACAATACCCACGCCGACCAGCAGGCACAGAAACAAGCGCAGAAAATCGAAGAGCGCATCCCTCAAACGCCGCTGTGGATGCCCGTGGCCCTGGTCGTAGGGGCTCTGCTCCTGGTCATAGCGATAATTTGGGGCGGGATCTATGGGTGGAGGAGGCATTTGCGACACTCAGCACCGAAGCCGGCGGCTGGCATCACTTCCCCGGCCGCGGACCCCGCCATAGACGCGAACGGTTTCGCACCCCTGATCTCTTTCAGCGCCTCTATTCGCAAAACCGAATTCGTGGCCTCCGCCGCCGGCTCCGGCGCGGTGTTGCTGGAATTGAACCCGGAAGCAATGCCGCCGGTCGGCGCCCCTGCACCTCCGGTACAATAACCCTGACAAGGAAGAATTTGAGGCAGGCATCCGGTGGAAACACTCAGCCCTGAAGTCCTGGACGAACTGAGGCACGGCCGAGCGCCGCGCGAGAGAAAAATTGCGGTGTGTACCACGGGCGCGCACCTCGCCGCCGTGGACCGGGCGGAGATTCTGTGCGTTCTGTCCGAAGACCCCGATGAAATGATCTCCACGCGCGCCCAGGAAGCACTGCTTTCGGTGGCGCCCGAAGTGTTCGTGGAAGCGGCAAAACGGGAAAAAGCGGTCCACGCGCTGTTTGCCTACGCCGCCAAGAAAATCCCGCGGACGCCCGGGATGGCGGAAGCGATGGCTGCCAACAAGAATTGTCCCGCGGATTGCCTGGTGCCGCTGGTTCCCTATTTTTCGCCGGCGATCGTGCAGAATCTTCTGGAAGAATTGGATCGGGTCACGGCCCATCCGCACTTCGCGGCCCTGCTCGAACATTCCGCTTTTGTCACCCCCGAACAGAAAAAGATTCTGGAGGATTTTCGCAGCACCCACATTGATCATGGGCACCTGGCCGACGCGGCCGCTGAAGCCGAACCGGACCCAGGCAGGCGCCAGACGTTGCTGCAGCAGATTGGCCGGATGACCGTGGCGCAGAGAGTGCAATTCGCGATGAAGGGGGGTTCCGAAGCGCGGCGAACGCTGATCCGCGACAGCAACAAGGTAGTACAGCGCGCCGTCCTGCAATCGCCCCGCCTGACCGATCAGGAAGTGGAAGCGTTCGCCTCCATGGCCAACCTGACCGATGAAATTCTCCGCCTGATCGCCGGCAACCGCAATTTCCGCAAAAACTACGTGGTGGTGCGCAATCTGATTAACAATCCAAAAACGCCGCTGGATGTGACGCTGCACATGCTTCCCGTGCTGACTCCTACCGACTTAAAAAAGCTGACCATGAACAAGAATGTTCCTGAAACGCTGCGCACTTCCGCTCTGAAGCTGCAACGCACCCGGGCTTCCACACAAAAATAAATCGGGATGAATTGAGATTTGTTTCTCCCGCAGGGGGTCGAGTTCTATGAAACCAAGAAATAGTTTGCGATGGGCCACGATGGCCGTTCTGCTTGTCAGTGTTGCCGCGCTCGCCGGAATCAGTTCCATGTCTCTGCGCGGCGATTCCGATCCGTGGACCAAAATCCAAACCGTCCAGCCCGCCGACCTTGCGAAAGAACTCGACAACTCCAAAACCGCGCCGACGGTCGTCTTCGTGGGCTTCAAGCGGCTTTACAGCGCGGGACATATCCCGGGTGCTCAATATCACGGCACGGCGGGAAGCGAAGAGGGCCTGAAGCAGCTGACCGCCTGGGCCACGGGAATTCCCCGCTCCACGAATCTGGTGATTTATTGCGGCTGCTGCCCGATGGAGAAGTGCCCGAATACTCGCCCTGCGTTCAAGGCGCTGCAGGGGCTGGGCTTTAAAAATCTTCGCGTGCTTCTGGTACCACAGGATTTCTCCACGGACTGGGCCGGTAAGGGCTTTCCATACGACAAGGGAGAGTAGGTCAGGCCCGCTTCTGGGCACCTAATAATTCCACGTGGCAGCGCTGCCCTGTACTCCTGTTAACTTTTTGGCCCGCCACTCCGTCCTCCTTTCGTTCGCAAGTCGCGCTCACGTTAGTATGCCGTTCGGGGTTATTTCTCCGGGAGGCTTCCCATGCGGAAATGGTGTGTGCTGATCGTGTTTGCGATTGCGTCCGGCTGGTTCGCGCTGGCCCAGGAACGGCCGAAGTACACCGAAGACGAAGGCAAGATCCTGGCGCTGGAGAATCTGTGGAACCGCGCCGAGCAGGCCAAGGATACCACGGCGCTCTCGCACATCTTCGCGCCGACAATGGTGTACGTGGATTACGACGGAACGTTGCGCACCCGGGATCAATTCCTGGCCTACGTGAAGAACGACACCTCCGCACCGGATCAGCTGGTCAGCGAAGACCTGAGCATTCATTCCTACGGTGAGTTCGCCGTGGTCACTGGAATTTTCCGCGGCAAGTGGAGCAAGGGCGGAAAAACCACTACGCTGCGCGGACGATACGTCGATTCCTGGGCCAAGCTCGACGGCACCTGGCAGTGCGTTTCCGCCCAGGCCACACTGATACAGCCCCACTGATCGAATATGCAATCGCGAGGCGAATGAGCGCGGGTGATGGCGTGACTCACCGCGGCCTTCCTTGCTATTCTCGTTGCGTTCCAAATCGCTCCCGGGGTGAAACCTGTGAAAACACCTTTGAAATCCATTGCCACTTTTGGCTTGTTGGCGGGGCTCGCGGTTGCATCGCCTGCGCAACAAGCGAACGCTTCGCACTTTGACGGCAACACCTGGTGGTCGCACGTGAAATATCTGGCGGACGATTCGCTGGAAGGGCGCGACACCGGCAGCGAGGGACTGCGAAAGGCCCAGGCTTATGCCGTGGAGCAGTTCAAGAAAGCCGGACTGGAACCCGCGGGCACGGACGGTTTTTATCAGCCGGTTTCGTTCATGC
>DASSGJ010000166.1:0-3127 GCA_035693545.1 Candidatus Acidiferrum sp. | reverse complement strand
TGGCCACCCGCTGGGCTGCGCTGTTTCTGGCCGCAGGCTCTGTCGCTCCGATGCGCTGGCCATCCCGCAACAAATTCAAATACAAGAGGCGCCCATGATTGATGGTCCCATCCCCGAAGCTCTTACGTTTGACGACGTCCTACTCCTCCCTGGCAAATCTTCCATTCTTCCGACCGAAGTCGATCCCTCCACCAAATTCACCCGCAAACTTTCGATCAACATTCCCCTGGCCTCCGCCGCCATGGACACCGTCACCGAATCGCGCCTGGCCATCGGCATCGCCCGCCAGGGCGGCATCGGCATCATCCATCGCAACCTTCCGATCGATCGCCAGTTTGAAGAAGTGGACCGCGTGAAGCGCTCTGAATCCGGCATGATCGTTGACCCGGTCACCATCTCGCCCGACATCACCCTCCGCCAGGCGCTGGAAATCATGACCAAGTACCGCATCTCCGGCCTTCCCGTTACGCGCGGCACCCGCCTGACCGGCATCCTCACCAACCGCGATCTGCGGTTCGAAAAGAATCACACCCAACTCGTCGGCCAGGTGATGACCAAGGACAATCTGGTCACCGTCCCCGTTGGCACCACCCTCGATGAAGCTGAAAAAATTCTTCAGAAGCATCGCATCGAAAAACTTCTTGTTGTTGATCAGGATTTCAACCTCAAAGGCCTCATCACCGTAAAAGACATCCAGAAGAAACTCGAATATCCTCGCGCCGCAAAAGACGACCACGGCCGCCTCACCGTCGGCGCCGCCGTCGGCGCCACAGGCGATTTCCTTGAACGCGCCGTTGAAATGGCCAAGGCCAAAGCCGATGTCCTCGCCATCGACACCGCACACGGCCACACCGAACGTGTCATGGAAGCCATCAAAGCCATTCGCCGCCGCCTGCCCGAAATGCAGATTGTCGCCGGCAACGTCGCCACTTACGAAGCCGCCAAAGACCTCATCGCCCTCGGCATTGACGGACTCAAAGTCGGCATCGGTCCTGGTTCCATCTGTACCACGCGCATCGTCACCGGCGCTGGCGTTCCGCAAATCACCGCTATCGTCGAAGCCGCCAAAGCCGCGAAAGGTACTGACGTCCCGATCATCGCGGACGGTGGCATCAAATATTCTGGTGACATCACCAAGGCTCTAGCCGCCGGCGCTTCCTGCGTCATGATCGGCAGCCTCTTCGCCGGCACCGAAGAAGCACCCGGCGAAACGATTCTCTACCAGGGCCGCACCTTCAAGTCCTATCGCGGCATGGGTTCCACTGGCGCCATGAACGCGGGTTCCGACCGTTACTCCGTCGTCCAGGATTCCACGGAGAGCGGCAAGTCCGTTCCCGAAGGTGTGGAAGGCCGCGTTGCTTACAAAGGCCCGCTCAACGGCCTCACCGATCAACTCGTCGGCGGCCTGAAAAGCGGCATGGGCTACGTCGGCGCGCGCACCCTCAAAGAGCTCACCGAAAAAAGCAAATTCGTGCGCATCACCGCCGCCGGCCTCCGCGAATCCCACGTCCACGACGTAGTCATCACCAAGGAAGCCCCCAACTACCGCATGGAGTAGCGCAGGCACTCTGGCCTGTGCCTTTGCTTTATGTGTCATTCTGAGGGCATCCGACGAGGATGCCCGAAGAACCTCAACTTATCGGCTTACTGACAGTTGTCCGCCACCTGTCGGCCTCCACCGAGTGCTCGCCGCAAATACCAAACTCGCCTCCGGATACATCCAATTAGCATGATCCGGCTTTCGTTCCGCCGGCAGGGAGCCCGCGCTTGAACCCTCGCATCGCCGTAGCTATCTCCATCATTCAATCCATTCTTCTTCTCGTCCATTTCTTCATTTACGAAACATGGATCGCCCTAGCCGGCACTCCGAGCCACACCTGGCTCCGCCTTCTCCAGATCTCTTTCGCCGTTCTTTCCGTCAGCTTTCTCACCTCTTCGCTGCTGGCCCACCGCTTCTTCAATCGCCCGGTTCGCGCCTACTACCGCGTCGCCAGCATCTGGCTCGGCTTCGTGAACTTTGCTTTTGCGGCTGCTGTGCTGGCATGGGTGGCCATCGGAGCCACAATTATTTTCAATCTCCCGTTCAGCCAATCCGGCATCGCGCAGTTCTTCTTCGGCCTCGCTGTTTTCGCGACCCTCTACGGCTTGGCTAACGCCGCCACTCTTCGCATCAAGCGCGTCACCGTAAAACTTCCCGGCCTCCCCGCCTCCTGGCGCGGACGCGTCGCCGCGCTCGTCACCGACACGCATCTCGGCCACATCAAGGGCCGCAACTTCATCTCCCGCATCGTCACCAAGCTCCGCCAGCTCCGCGCCGACGTGGTCTTCATCAGCGGCGACATGTTCGACGGCACCCACGTCGACGCGCCGCGCCTCGTCTCGCCCTGGCGCCAGCTTTCTCCGAAGTTCGGCTCCTACTTCGTCACCGGCAATCACGACGAATTTTCAGATTCGAATGGTTACCTGAGCGCGATCCGCAACTCCGGCATCCGCGTCCTCAACAACGAAACCGTCAATCTCGACGGTCTCCAGGTCCTCGGAGTTCCGTATCACGATTCAGCGAATCCCGAGCGCTTCCGCTCCATCCTCGCCAACGCCGATATTGACCGCTCGCGCGCCAGCGTCCTGCTCTCCCACGTTCCGCACAGCTTGCCCATCCCGGAGCAGCAAGGTATCTCGCTCCAACTCTCCGGCCACACCCACGGCGGCCAGATCTTCCCGTTCACCTGGTTCACCTCGCGCATCTTCGGCGCTTACACCTACGGCCTCAAACGCTTCGGCGATCTCCTCGTCTACACCTCCAGCGGCGCCGGCACCTGGGGCCCGCCCCTCCGCGTCTGCACCGCCCCCGAAATAGTCCTCATCCACTTCGAATAATTCCTAATCTTGTCGTCCTGAGCACATCCAACGAGGATGCGCGAAGGACCTCAACCTAATCCCCTTCACAAAATCTAACGAGGACGCATGCTCCTCGCTTCACGGATCGCGCACCACGCTTCCCTACCGCGCCGTCCATCCTCCATCAATCAAAATGGTTTCCCCCGTAATCAACGACGCCGCCGGCGACGCCAAAAACACCACGGCTCCCGCCACCTCCATCGGCTCCCCGATCCGGTGCAAACCGGCA
>DASSGJ010000165.1:0-15445 GCA_035693545.1 Candidatus Acidiferrum sp. | reverse complement strand
CGTCCGCATGGTGTTGGTGGTGGATTCATCGAGGCCCAGGCCCGGACTCTTGATGACGCGGGGATTGGTCACGCGGCCATCCACCGTGATCACGGCTTCAACCAGCACAACGCCGGAATATTTCGCTTTGCGCGCTTCGTCGGAATACGGCGGATTTGGCATATAGAAGCAAGAGGGCAGTCCCACGCCGTTCACGCCTGCGCGAAACATTCCGCCGCCCGTCCCGCCGCCTTCGCCGGGCCCCAGTCCACCGCCAGTGCCGGAACCGATGCCCGTGCCGTCCCCGTGCCCCAGCGAATCGCCGGGACCAGCGGCCATGGGATCGCCAAGGGTTGCAAGGGAGCTGGAAATCTTCAGGTCGGGCGGTCCAAGAAGCGTCCCTTCCATCGCCAACTTCGGCTGCGCAATGGGGTGCAAAGTCGGAGCCGCAAACTGCGTTGGTGTGAATTTCGGCGGCTTGCCTTTGTTCACCGGAGTATTGGTGTGGTCGTTGGCGCCGCCACCGCCGCCGGCCTTGTTATTTCCTGCGGGCAGCTTCGCCACATACGGCGAAATATCGAGAGGCGTCACGTCCAATTTGTTTTTCGCCTGCGTGGTAGACGGCAGCATGTTGGTGAGGAACGGAACGATCAGCAGCGCGATGATTCCGGCGTGAACCACCAGCGCGATCGCTTGTGTCCACCCAAAATTCTCGTCCTTCGACCAGATATCCTTAACCTTAACCGGCTTAATCCCCGCCGGCATGGCCACGCGGGTCGGAGAGAAAAACTCGCCCAGCTGCTCGAAAAACCCGCCGAAGCTCCCGCCCCAATCAACTTCCAGGCGCTTGTTCACGGGCCCCCTGCGAGCTCTGGGGCCATAAAAGAAAAATTTCAGGTTCGATCCCAAGCCCGAACCGAAGGTGTTCCTGGTAAAGGGAGCGTCTTTCCGTTCGACGATTTTGACCGGGCGTTCTGTAAGGAACTGCTTGAGGTTCGACCAGAAATCATCCGGCATCAGGTGCTGCGGCGTCCCAAAATCCGGCAGAGCACTCTTGGGGACAGGAATCACTTCCTCGGGCCCGGAGCGCTTTGGATTGCTCAGTTCTTTTGGCAGAAGGTTGATGAAGCCCGGCACCGTTATCCCCTCATCTTAAGGTAGACGCAAATCCACGCCACAAGGTTTACCTTAAGCCGTTAAGATTCGCGCCGGCTGGGAAAGGTTGCGCGACCCCTCGGCTGACACATCCTCACCAAGTATTGTAACATACGTAGTTACTTTGCTTTCCAAAGTTTCCCGCTTTCGAACGCTGCGTGTTGACCATCCAGATACACGGCCAGAAACACTGGAAGTGGCGGATTAGAAGGGACGTTCGTTGACCGAATCCATGACCGAACCATTGGAACTGAAGAAGACTCTGAACCTGCCGAAGACCGACTTCGCCATGAAAGCCAGCCTTCCGCAGAATGAACCGAAGCAGTTGGAGGCCTGGCAGGCGGCGAATCTCTACGAGCAGATTCTGGCAGCGCGCGAAGGCAAGCCTCTGTTTGTGCTTCATGACGGCCCGCCCTATCCCACGGGGACCATCCATTTGGGCACTGGGCTGAACAAGATTCTGAAAGACATGATCGTCAAGTCCAAAAGCATGGCCGGACATCGCGCCCCTTACGTCCCCGGTTGGGATTGCCACGGGTTGCCCATCGAAACCCAGGTGGAAAAGCAATTGGGCGGCAAAGGCAAGGTTTCGCCCGCGGAATTCCGCCAGATGTGCCGCGACTACGCCACCCGCTACGTGGAGCAGCACAAGCGCGACTTCAAGCGCCTCGGTGTGTTCGGCCGCTGGAACGACCCCTACCTGACCATGAGCCACCAGTACGAAGCCACCATCGCGGGCGCCTTCCTCGATTTCATCGAAAAGGGTTACGTCTACCGCGGCCGCAAGCCGGTTTACTGGTGCATTTACGACAATACCGCGCTGGCCGAAGCGGAAGTGGAATATGAAGACCACACCAGCCCGTCCATCTGGGTCACCTTCAAGGTAGTTGGCGGCGGCAAAGGCGATGCCTCCAACATTGACGGCAACGTTTCCGCGGTGATCTGGACCACCACGCCCTGGACCATTCCCCACAACCGCGGTCTGGCGTTCCATCCCGACTTCGAATACGTCGTGATTGCGACAGAAAAAGGAAAGCTGCTGTTGGCGGCGGACCGCGTCGCGGCACTCCAGGCGGATTCCGGAATCAAGCAGGCGGATGAATTGGCGCGCTTCAAGGGTCGCGATTTCGAAGGAATGAAGTTCCAGCATCCGTTTTTGCCGATTCAGGTGCCGGGTTTGCTGGCCGATTACGTCACCCTCGATCAGGGCAGCGGCATCGTGCACACCGCTCCCGGGCATGGCGCGGACGACTTCAACTCCGGCCAGAAGTACGGCCTGGAGATTTACGCTCCTCTCGATGACAAGGGCGTATACACGGAAGGCTTGCCGGAATACAAAGGCAAGGATGTTTTCACCGCGAACCCCATCATCGTGAAATTGCTTGGCGATCATAACGCACTGCTGGGACATCACCAGTACAAGCACAGTTATCCGCATTGCTGGCGCTGCCACAATCCCGTGATTTTCCGTGCCACGGAACAGTGGTTCATCAAGATGGATCAAGCCGCGCACGGCGCAAAGCAAACCCTGCGTGAGGAGGCCCTCGAAGAAATTCACCGCGTGAAGTGGATTCCCGCCTGGGGCGAAGACCGCATCTACGAAATGATCGAAAAGCGCCCGGACTGGTGCGTCTCTCGCCAGCGCTTCTGGGGCGTCCCCATCATCGTCTTTTTCTGCGAAGCCTGCGGCAAGCAGTTGAACGATTTTGCCGCCCTCCGCAACGTAGTGAAGTGGTTTGAAAAAGAAGGCGCGGACGCCTGGTACAAACACTCGCCGCAAGAGTTGCTGCCCGCTGGAACGAAGTGCTCCTGCGGCGCGGAAAAGTGGCGCAAGGAAAACGACATCCTGGACGTGTGGTTCGATTCCGGCTCATCGCATCTCGCCGTTTTGAAAGGCAACGAGTGGCCCGCCGACGTTTATCTGGAAGGGCCGGATCAGTATCGCGGCTGGTTTCACAGCTCGCTCCTCATCGCCACCGGCATCCGCGACAAGGCGCCGTATCGCGGGGTCGTCACACACGGTTGGACGCTGGACGAGCAGGGCCGCCCGATGTCGAAGTCCCTGGGCAACGTGATGCTGCCGTCCGAGATTTGCGACAAGTGGGGCGCGGACTTGCTCCGCCTGTGGGTTGGCTCGCAGGAATATCAAGCCGACGTAAAGATGAGCGAGCGCGTGATGACCCAGCTCAGCGAAGCGTACCGGAAAATTCGCAACACGATTCGCTTCGCGCTGGGAAATCTGAATGACTTCGATCCTTCGAAGCACGCCGTGGCCAATGATCAGCTGGACGACCTGGATCGCTGGATGCTCGAACGCACCGCGGACCTGGTGAAGAAATGCCGCGAATGGTATGCGGCGTACGAATTTCACCGCGTTTATCACGCGATCCACGATTACTGTGTCGTGGATCTGAGCTCGTTTTATTACGACGTGCTGAAGGATCGGTTGTACACAAAAGCGGCGAAGAACAAATCCCGGCGCTCCGGCCAGACGGCAGTCTGGAAAATCACCGGCGCGCTGGTGCGCCTGCTCGCACCGACACTAGTGTTCACGGCGGAGGAAGTATGGAAATTCCTGCCACGCTCTGCTGGAGAACCGGCCAGCGTTCACATCGCGCTCTTTCCCGAAGGAGCCGAACTGCGCACCGGGCTTGCGCCAGAGAAAGCCAATACGTGGGAATTGCTCGCCAAGGTCCGCGGCGAAGTGCTGAAAGCCCTGGAAGTCGCCCGCAACGAAAAAAAGCTGATCAATTCCGGCCTGGAATCCAAAGTGCTTCTCAACGCCGACCCGGAGCTGAAGGCCAAGCTGAAGCAGTATCTGCCGCAACTGCCGGGGCTGTTCATCGTTTCGCAGGTAGAGTTGCTCACCGCGGGAACCGGAGATTTCCGTTCCGATGCCGTGCCGGGGCTCGAAGTCAGTGTGCACAAGGCCGACGGCAAGAAGTGCGACCGCTGCTGGAATTATTCCATCCACGTCGGCGAGAATTCACGTTACCCGACCATCTGCGAGCGCTGCAGCGAAGCCATCGCGGAGATTGAGGCAGGAGGTCCGGATGCGGATGCCGTTGCCTCTTCCCGGTAGGCTGGCTTCCGCTCCCGTGAACTCATGATGATTCCTGGACGGCTCCGATGGCTTTGGCTGACGCTGCTTGTGGTGCTGCTGGACCGGGCGACGAAGGCTTGGATTGAGTCGCGTCCGCTGACCTATTTCCCTCACGTCGTAATTCCCAACTGGTTCAGCATCATCCTTTCCAAGAATCCGGGGATCGCCTTCAGTTTTTTCTCGAACGGCAGCGGCCTGTTGACCCGCGTGACCCTGATTGCTGGCTCAGTGCTGATCATCGCGTTGATTGCGTGGCTGCTGGTAGCGGGCCGGGACGCGAGCGCTGTCAACGCGGCAGGACTGGCGCTGCTGTTGGGCGGCGCGGCGGGAAACCTGACCGACCGGATCGTTCACGGAGCGGTTACAGATTTTCTGGAAGTTTGGGTGCGGTTTTTGCCGTTTCCCTTGTTCAATCCGTGGCCAACGTTCAACGTTGCGGATGCCGGGGTAACAGTTGGCGCTCTGCTGCTCCTCTATGACGTCATTTTCAGTTCGCCAAAGAAGCAGGCCCTGTAGCTCAGGCCTTCAGGCCTGAGGGTTTTCAAGGCCACAGCATTACGTCGTGCCATTTGAGTTGTACACTCTTCCCTTCATGACCATCCCCACGCTCAAACTTGTCGTATCGCCGGAGGAAGCCGGACTTCGCCTGGATCGCTTTGTTTCGGCGCACAGCGCAGAGATATCCCGGACTCGTGTGCAGGAATTGATCGAGGCGGGCCTGGTGATTTTGAACGGCAAAGCGGCGAAGGGCTCGCACAACGTGCGCACCAGTGATGTTGTGGAAGTGACGCCCACACCCCGTCCGGCGATGAAAGCGGAAGCCGAGCAAATCCCGCTCGACATTCTCTATGAGGACGACGATCTGATCGCTGTGAACAAGGCCGCCGGGATGACGGTGCACGCCGGGGCGGGGAATTCGCGCGGAACGCTGGTGAACGCTCTGCTCGGGCGAGGGCAGGCCCTTTCGCAGGGAGGCGATCCGGTTCGCCCCGGGATTGTGCACCGCATTGACAAGGAAACTTCCGGCATTCTGCTCGTCGCCAAAAATGATTTTGCGCATGCCAAGCTGGCGGAAAGTTTTCGCGAACGCACCATTGAAAAAACCTATATCGCGCTGGTGCAGGGGATTCTTACGGAAGACCGCGGCCGGATCGAACTACCCATTGCCCGTGATCCCGTGCGCCGGAATCGCATGACCGCGAAGCGCACAGCCTCGTTACCCAATGCCCGGGCAGCTCGGACTGACTGGCGTGTGCTGGCGAAAATTGATTCGACCACTCTGGTGCAAGTGCAATTGCACACCGGGCGCACCCATCAGATTCGCGTGCATTTTTCCGCGCTCCGGCATCCCGTGGTCGGCGACACACTCTACGGTGCTTCGGGGCAGTTGGTTGTCGGAAACAGTTCGTTGCCGGCGCTCGGGCGGAATTTCCTGCACGCGGCAAAGCTGGGCTTCCAGCAGCCCCGCACAGGGCAAACGATTCAACTCGCGGCCCCGCTGCCTGGCGAGCTTCGAACCTATTTGGCGAAACTTGCGGTGGCCGCGGGCGACTCCGAGACTCGGATTGACGCTGCGCTCAAAGGGTTCCTATAATCGTTCAACATGCGACTCCGCCAACTCGGGTTTCCTCTGGTTCTCGCACTCTTAAGCAGCGCTTCGTCATCTGCTCAGCAGCCGACTCCTCCCCCCGCGTCGCCGCCGGCATCCCAATCCCAGGATGAGGTCCAGAAAAGCCAGACCGTCATCCCGGTCTCGGTGAACCTGGTGGACGTGCTCTTCACGGTTCTCGACCGGCGCAACAAGCTTGTTCCCAGCCTGGACAAACCGGACTTCAAGGTTCTGGACGATAACATTTCACAGGAGATCCGCTACTTCAGCCGGCAATCCGATCTCCCCTTGCGCATCGGCATGCTCCTCGACACTTCCAACAGCATTCGCGACCGGATCAAATTCGAGCAGGACGCGGCGAACAATTTTCTCTTTAGCGTCCTGCGCCGCGGCAAGGACGAAGCGTTTGTAATGACCTTTGACGACGAGCCGCAGACTATCCAGGCCTTCACTCCGGACACGGGCATGTTACGCGACAAGATTCTCCGCACCCGCGCCGGCGGCGGCACCGCCGTTTATGACGCCATTTATCAGGCCTGCGTCCAGGAACTGAGCCACCCGCCGCGCCCGCCCGGCGACCAGCCGGACGTGGTCCGCCGCGTGATGATTCTGATCAGCGACGGCGAGGACAATCTTTCCACGCACACGCGCACGGAAGCGATTGAGATGGCGCAACGCAGCAGCGTGGTGATCTACACCATCAGCACCAGCACCCAGTGGGTAACACTGGACGACCCGAGCAAGGAGCGAACCGGGAACCGCAAATATCACCTGACGGATGGCGATAAAATCCTGCAGGCGCTGGCGGAAGAAACCGGCGGCCGCGCTTTCTATCCCTATCACGTGGACGATCTTGACCAGTCGTTCCAGGATATCGGCGACGAACTGCGCAACCAGTATTCCATCGCTTACAACCCTTCCACCCATTCGCTTGACGGCCGCTACCACAAGATCAAGATTGAAGTGCCGGAGCACAAGGGATATCAGGTTCGTGCCCGCAAGGGATATTTCGCCCGCACAAATGTGGATGCGCCGAAGCCGGCCGGTTCGGTGAAATAGCTCCAGCCTCTCGGAGGCTTAAAAAAGATTACTTGCTGGTGTCTTTGAGGAGTACGACGTCGGCTTCTTTTTCGCCGCGCTCGATTGCCAGTTGCGTGCCATCCGGTGAAAACAGAAATCGAATGATCTTTTCTTTCGTGAAGTGCGTCAGTTGCTTGCTGGCAGAGCCGTCCAGCGGCTGGCTCCAGAGATTGTCCACGCCCTTTTCCCTCACCATATAAATCACTGCTTTCCCATCGGGCGAAAACGCCAGCCCCTCGGGCAGCGCGCGCTGGTCAATGTCGTGATACACCATGCGATGGGCCTCAGTCGAATCCAGCCGCAGCATCAGCTTGTGGTCCAGTTCGCGGACTTCGAGAGAAGCCGCATCTTTTCCATCCGGCGAGAGGGCATAGAAACCCAACGAAAAGTTGACGACGGTTTCCGCCGAACCACCCTCGACCGAGACGCGTTTCAGGTAGCCGTTATCATTTGTATCCGTGTAGTAGACCCACGGCCCGCTTTTCGCGCAACTCGGCGCTTCGTCGCTGTAACCGTGTGTCAGTTGGCGCTGATCGCTGCCGTCAAGATTGGCACGCCACAGATTTGCTGACGAAGCGCTCGTGCGGGCCAGTTGGCGGAATACCAGATAGCGCCCGTCGCCGCAGATCGCGACCTGATCGGGAATGTGCTTGTCGTCCGAGAAAACAACTTTTGTTCCACCGGCTGGAGCGACGAATTTGATATCTCCGGCCTGGGGAAGCGCCAGCTTGCCATCGGCGGTCCAGTCCCATCGCCAGACCGGCAACTGCGAATCCAAACGCACCGTGGCCACCTTGTCGGGCTCGCCCGCGGGCGCAACCCCAAGTTCGAATCGCACCCGGCTTTGAATGGCGGCGAGTGTCTTGCCGTCCTTGGAGATTGTTTGCGCGCCGTAGTTATTGGTGTCGGCGGTCAACTGGCGGAACTCCCCGGACGGGGACGGAAGAAACCCCAACTGGATTTGCCGGTGCCCGCTGTCGAGTTGCGAGCTGTTGACGATCAGTCCGGAGCCGTCGGGCAGCCAGGTGGGGACGTAATAAATGTGCCCGGAGGTATCGGCAAGGACTTGTTCGTTCCCCGTGCTTGCGTCAACGGCTGAGAAGCCGCCGATGGCATCCCTGGAAGGCTGCACGATCGGAATCAGAATTGTTTTGCCGTCGGGCGACCAGGCGGGAACATAGCTGTCGCTCTTGAGAAGCCGGCCGGCAAAGATATTCCGCTCGATCGCGCCCTCGCTCTTGGCCACGACCAGATCCCACTTGGGCGAATCGTGCAACTCGCGCAAAAAGGCAAAGCGGGTGCCGTCCGGAGAAAAAGTAATCGGGCTGTCCACGTCGCGGATGATCACTTTTGGTTCCCCGCCCAGCACCGAAGCCCGATATAGGACCGAAATGCTTTCCTCGGCTTCCTCGCGGCGCACGAAATAAATGTAATTGCCATCGGGAGAGAAGGTCAGGCCTTGGTAGAGAGTTGCCGCGGGTTCCACCACCTCTTTATTGGTCTGGGTAGGAATATGGTGCAGCCAGAGCGATTGCAGGCCATTCTCGTCCAGGGCTTGCAGCAGGTATTTTCCATCGGGGGAAATGGCCGCTTGCGAGATGTGGCCGTTGTTCGAAATATTCTCGATGCTGAATTTCTCGAAGGGCAGATGTTTGCCCTTCTGAATGAAGGTGTAAGCGCCGTAGGCCGCAGCCGCGGCCAGAACGGCCACAACACCGAGGATCACTCCGGTTCCCAGCTTGTTCTGATTGGCGGCTTCGACAAGCACGGTGCTGCTGCTGGGCTTGCGGACAGAGCCTGAAGATTTTGCCGCTGCGTGTGCCGCGCTCATGCTGGCGCGGCTTGCCGTGACGCTCGGGTCGGAGGGCGGCCGGCCGGGTTCCAGTTCGCGCAGCAGGCGCTTCAGATCCGCGCGCAATTCGGCCGCAACCTGGTAGCGCATCTCGCGATCTTTCTCCAAAAGTTTGTTAATGATGCGCTCGAGTTCCACCGGAATGTCGCTGTTGAAGTGCACCGGGGAGACCGGCGCGGCGTGCAGGATGTTGGCGAAAATCACCGCGCTGGTCGAACCCTGAAACGGGTGGCGGCCGGTGACCATTCCATACATCACCGACCCCAGCGAAAACAGGTCGGTGCGCGCATCCAAAGCTTCGCCGCGGGCTTGCTCCGGCGACATATAAACCACAGTGCCCACCGTGGTGCCCGGATTCGTCTGGAAAATCGTGTCCGATTCGGCCAGGGTATCCTCCGACGGGCCGCCTTCGACTTCCATCAGTTTCGCCAGGCCGAAGTCGAGAATTTTGGTGGTTCCCCGGCTGGTGAGGAAAATGTTCGCGGGCTTGATGTCCCGGTGGACGATTCCTTTTTTGTGGGCCGCATCCAGAGCGTCGGCAATCTCGACGCACACCTCGACACAATGGGAGATGGGCATCGTGCCCCGGTGCAGGACTTTGTCGAGCGATTCGCCTTCCAGGAGTTCCATGGCGATGAAGGTGCGGCCGTCGCATTCCTCGATCGCGTAGATCGTGCAGATGCCGGGGTGGTTCAGCGCGGATGCGGAGCGTGCTTCGCGCAGAAAGCGCTCCATTGCGCCGGCGTCATGGCCCGTGCTTTCCTTCAGGAATTTCAGGGCCACGCGCCGCCCGAGTTTCGTGTCTTCGGCTTCGTAGACCAATCCCATGCCGCCCGCCCCGAGTTGGCGGACGATACGATAGTGGGCGATTTTGTCCTGGTTCATTGGGGGCAGCAGGCCGCGATCCCTGACCGCCATGTGATGTTAGCCAAGCAGTTGCTTGCGGTCAATCGGTCAGACGGCAACACACCGGCCGTAGCGGCCACTTTCAAGCTTGCCCTGACGCAGGAATGGGTGGCCGCGAAACGTTGAGTAGCGTCCTCGCGAGTGGTCAGGCTAACCTTTGGGAGCGTAGTAGCCTTTACGCGCCAGCACTTTGAAGTCGTGATTGTCCACATCCAGTTTGATTTTGCGGAACTTCCCGTCCCTGGTGTTGTTGGTCGGGTAGTAGCCCAGGGTGTACTGGCTGCGGAGTTCCTCGGAGATTTGGTCGAAGGCCTCTTCCAGCTTTTTTTCGGAGCTGACGTAGATGATGCGCCCGCCTGTGTCGTCGGCCAGGCGGCGGGCCACTCCGCCGTTCCCGCCGTAGCGCGGATCCGCAACAAGCAACACGTGAATGACTGTATCGGTGCGCTGGGCGGACTCGATCGCCTCCTCAAGTTTCACCTTGCTGCCCTCATCCTGCGCGTCGGTGACGATCACGATCGCCTTGCGTCCGGCTTCTCCATTCAATTTTTCACCGCACGCAAGATATATCGCGTCATACAGGGCCGTGCCCACCATATTTCCGGAGCCAACCGGCCCGGGATTCCCCGCGATATATCCCCCTCCCGGTGTGTTGATCCGCGCTTTGTTAATGGCGCGGTCCAGCAGCGAGCGGTCGTCCGTGAAGTCCGACAGCAGGTCTACGTCGGTATCGAAGGAAATGACCATGGCCTCGTCGCCCTTGCGAAGAACGCGTCGCAGGAATCGGCTTCCCGCGCCTTGAATAGCCCCCAGCATGTTCTGCTCGCTGCCGGAGGTGTCCAGCAAAAGCCCAAGCGTAATCGGCAGCATCATTTCCCGCGAGAAAAAAGCAATCTTCTCTTCGTGGCCGTCTTCGGAGATTTTGAAATTGTCCTGCTTCAGGTCGGTGACCACGCGCTTGTTCTTGTCGCGCACCGTGGCGAACAGGTTCACCAGGCTCACTTCGCTTTTAATGGTCGGGGGATTCTGGCCCTGCCCTTGCCCCTGCGGCACGGCCGGCGTCGCCATCGCCAAGGCGGCGCCGCACGCCAGTGTCTGCGCGGCCAGCCTTTTCCAAACTCGCATCTTCGCACTCACGGATTTCACTGTTTCCCGGTATCCTTAATTGAGGTCTTGGTACGGCGAAGGGTTGCTAATTTTATCTGGCCCCGCGCCTGGGGTAGCGTCAACTGTTACGATGCAACCAACTGGCCCGCGGGATGCGTCGAATGCACGGCAGCACCCGAGATTACACAAACCTTGGAAAGTTTGGCCCGAACAACATGAATTGTCCACGAAAAAGCGCTTTTTTCGCTGCCGTAGCCACGTTTTGTTTCTTTGCTGCGCCTCTGCTGGGGCAGACGCCCCCTCCGGCAAAGCCGCCTGCGCCCGCCGCGCAGGACTCCCAGGCGCCCGCAAAGCCGCAGGCTCCCCCAACGATCCGAGTGATCACAGAGACCGTCGTTGTGCCGGTTACCGTGAAGGACCGCACCGGCAATCTGGTGCCCGATCTCCGGAAAGACGAGTTTCGGATCTTTGAAGACAACATTGAGCAAGAGATCAGGAAACTTTCCGTAGAGACAGTTCCGCTCTCGCTGATAATCCTGATTGATAACGATCTGAAGCGCAAAGACGAACAGCAGGTGGAACCCAGCCTCGTTTCGATTGTCAGTGGACTCAGCACCAGCGATGAAGCTTTTATTTGCCGCTTCGATCAGTTTTTCCACGAAGGCAAAGGTTTTACCCGCGACCAGGACAACCTCCTCACTCAGCTGAAGCGCACTGATCTCTCGTCGGAGCCATCCGTCGCTCCTCCCGGCGGTCCTTTCAACGGCCCGACCGTCAGTGGTATCCCGGCACCCGGTGCCCCGCCGAATCCCGCTGGCCTCCAGGCAATCAAGGGCCAGCCGACAAAGGCTCTCGACGATGCCGTGTTCGAGGCCGCCGACCGGCTGAGGGATCGCGATGGGCGGAACCGCAGGAAGGTGATCCTGCTGATTTCCGACGGCCAGAATGGCGCGAAGTTCAACACCCACAGTTATGACGAAACCAAGGCAGAGCTGCTTCGCCAGGGGATCACCGTCTACAGTGTGGCAACCGGCAGCTCCTATTTTGAGCGCAGATTCAACCGCCTGGTCAGCTACTCGCATGACACCGGAGGCGACATTTATTACGGAGTCAAACAGAACGCTTTCTCCGAGTTTTATACCCGCATTACCGAAGAGGCGCGCAACCAGTACACCCTGACGTACTCACCGAGGGGTGAGCGTCCCGTGGACTATCATTCGATCGAGGTTCGCGTCCGGCGCGACGGCCTGACCATTCTGGCGCGCCAGGGCTATTACGGCGGCACGTTCACCGAATCCCCCAAGTAGTCTTCACGGATTCTTCGCTCAGCCTGGTACGTTTCTTGTTCAAGACGTGAAATTTTCTTGACACTCGCAGCAGGCGCTCGTATACGAGTGGCAGAGGGCATGGATACGGCTTATCCGCGTCGCTTGCCCAGACCACAGACGACTGAACGAGAGAAGGAGATTTGCATGGCAAAGAAAGCCAAAAAGGCCGACAAGAAAGCTGCCAAGAAGGGCAAGTAACCCGGGCCCCTATCCAAATTCTGTTTTGCGAAGGCGCCAAGGACATCCGCGGCGCCTTTTTTATTATGATTCGGTGAGCCGCGAAGGAGAATTCAGTTTGCGGCTGCAGTGGCAGTGCCGCCGCCAAGCTCCAGCTGGAACACGGTCTGATCGCTCAAAAGCACCAGCAGACGCTTGCCGTCCGCGGAGAATATTTTTGTGGCGATGGGCTCGGCAAAAAAATACTCATTTGTGCGCTGGAGAGTTTTCAGGTCAAACACGCGCAGGTGGCCGTGCCCGTTTTCCATCGCCAGAAATTGGCCGTCGTTGGAAATCTGCGGCCGGTCCCCGAACCACTTCTTCCTTGCCTCGCCCGTGGCAACCGAATAGAGCAAAACCCGGTGGCGGTTATCCACAATGACCAGCGAGTCTCCCGCCGAATTCCAGTATTCAGGACTAAACGAGTATTTCCCGGTCGGAAGAAACACTCCGCCCGTGTTCTTCCCTGTGCGGGCATCCACGATCTGGAAAAAATAGTCGGTGTCGCCGGAGCCTGTTTTCGGCACGTGATTCAGCAGGCTGGTGTCCCGGAGCATTTCTTCCTTTAGGCCCGCAGCCTTGGCCTTCCAGGCAAGCACGATCTTTCCGCTTTCGGGGGATCCGCCAAACCCGGGGCCTCCTTTTGGAAAACTGTGAGACCACAGCGGCGTCAACAGCGCCATGTCTTTCGCCTCCACATCAACGGGCTGATTTGGCCCACCCGATTTATCGCCATGCTTCAATTGCAGCAGCGTGCTCCCGAAAAAACGCAGGTCATCGCCCTCGCTTACCGAACGGCTCCTCGCCTGTTTGGTCACCGGGCTCAAGATCGCGAACTCCCGCTCTATTTTTTCAAACTTGGGGAAATCGAGGAAAAACGCAGGCCCCGCCGTGTAGGCAGCGCTCTGGAAACCGCGGACATAGAGCGAGCGCTCATTGTTGAAAGTGTCCCAGATTGCGCCTCGAGTCCGTGTCGAAATTCCGATCCAGCGCAGGTCGGGCGAGGCCACGGACGTTTGCAATCTGCCCAGCTTGCCAAGAGGGAGCTGGAGAATAAAGTCGGGCTTGGTCTCCGCGGTTTTATACAGGCCCACCTCTCCGTTCAGGCGTTCGCTGACGACTTGCTCTCCCCAGACATCCATCGCGGCGTTGCGCCCAGCAAATACCACGCGTTTCTTTTCCAGGTCGTAAACCCCGACGGGATGGTCAATGACGGGGCGCAGGATGATGTATTTCGGGTTGCCAGAGGTGTGCAGGGTGGTTTCGCCCAGCGGAACATGGTCAATGACTTTTCCGGAAGGGAACTCCGCGACGCGCGATTTCAGCGGGCTGAACTCGTCAACGCCGACGATCTGATCCGGGCGGATGAAAGTGAACGAGTGATGGATGGCGTCGTGGAGAGCCCCGGACACCTTGATTTTTTCTCTCGTGCGCAAATTAAGCGCCACGTCCTCTCCGGTTCGCGAAGAAGCCACGAAATAGCTTTCGTCCGGCGAGAATCGCATCGTGACCACTTCCCGGTGGGTCAGGAAGAAAAAGAGCTTGAAGAAGCCGCCGTAGCCGCTCAGCCCCTGATCGAAATTGAAAAATCTTTCCTTTTCCACCAATTTCTCGCCGGTGGCCACGTCAAAGAGTGACAGGCCCAGGTCCCCCTGAAAGCAGCTGAGAAACCTCGCGTTGGGAGACAGCGCCGTCTGGCGGCAGCCGTGCACTGCGGGAACGTCGGTAATGCTTGTCTGTTCCCGCCGCTCGATATCCCAGGCTTCCACGCGAAGGTTGGTGCTGAAAAAGACCACGCTCCGCGAATCGGGAGAGAACTGCGCCTCTTCGGCGTCCGGCGCGTCGATCAGGAAAATAAATTTCAGCGGGTCGCGCGTCAGGATGTAGATGCCGCCATCGTCTTGCGCCAGCAGGTATTTTCCATCGGCGCTGAAGTGGAAGAAGTTGATGTCACCGCGCAAGGGACTGTTCAGCACTCTTCGCATGGACACTCCCGCGATTTTCTCCGCGTGCCCGATGCCCCGGTAGTGCAGCACTGCCGACTGCCAGTGGGCAAACGCGTCGGCTTGTTCCGCGGGCTGGCGCGCAAGGCATCCGGCCGGAAGGGCGGACTGGTCCTTCAGCAATTCCCGCAAGCGTTTGGCATTCGGCTTGGTGGTGCCGAAGAGGTCGCTCAGCCAACTGCCCGTATTTCCCTTGGTCTCCAGAAGCCGGTCCATGAAATCAGGCAGAGCGCTGGGCGAATAGCCCGCCCGCGCCACCGCCTGAAGGCCCAACTGGTCGGCAATGATCTGGCTCCGGTCACCTTCTTTGGAAGAGCCCTGCGGAAATTTCTTCATGGCCGCGGTTTCCACGATCTGATTGAATCGGTCGAAAATATTTTCGTTCTCCGGCAGGCTGGTCAGTCCCAACAAGCTGCGGAGAGTGCGCGAAACCCCGGCCGCCTGTTGTCGCGCGACCAGGTGGCCAAGTTCGTGCCCGAGTACCCCCGCCAGTTCGTTTTCATTCTTGAGGAACGCCACCAGCTTGCGGGAAACATACACGCGCCCGCCGGGAATCCCGAACGCCTGAACTTCCGGCAGGTCATAGAGGAAAAACCGGTAGTGCAAGCCACTGTCCGGGAGTTGCGCGGCCACGGTGTCGCCTACTCGGGTCAGAGTACCGGTCAGCGCCTCGTCGTCAATCACCTGATAATCGCTGCTCAGTTGTTCCGCAAAAATCTCCCCGAATTCCATTTCCTGCCGCGGCGAGACGATGATGTTCGGGTCGGGTGGGGGAACCTGCAGCGCCGGGCAACTGGTTTGGGCGCGGGCCGCCATGCAAAAAGAAAAAAGCAGGATCGCGAGAGGAAATCGTCGCATGGGTCCCTTGGAATTCCGTCGGGAGTACGCGCCGCGAGGGTAACACCCGAACCTTGAAAACTCAAACCAGCGGGACTGGAACCTGCTTCCCGTGACTCTTTCGAACGCTTTTTTTCATTTCGGGAAAACAGCCATTCGAACGCCAAAAGCTAACTGCTTGCCCTTCCACACTTACGCGAGTTCATTCGAATGATTAGTAACTGTAGAATAAACCTTAAAGTAATACTTTAAATGTCGGCGCGCCGACAT
>DASSGJ010000164.1:0-4810 GCA_035693545.1 Candidatus Acidiferrum sp. | reverse complement strand
AACCTGGAGCAACTCTGGCCGCTGTTGGACATCGCGACCACGCTAGACCCCAATCTGCTCGTCGCGTACCGTTTTGGTGCAACCTTTTTGAGCGACACGCCTCCGCGTGGCGCCGGCGAGCCGGACAAGGCCGTGGAACTTCTGGAGCGCGGCATGAAAGCGAATCCAGGCTATTGGCGGTTTTACCAGGACCTCGGAAACGTCTATTACTTCGACACGAAGGAATATCTGAAAGCTTCGCAAGCATTTGCAGATGGAAGCAAGATTCCGGACGCGCCGCCCTTCATGAAGATCATGGCGGCCAAAATCGCGGCCGAAGGGGAATCGCTGGAAACTTCTTTTGCACTCTGGCGGGAGGTCTACCAGACCTCGACAAACAGTGAGATGCGCAAAAACGCCGAGGAACACCTGAGACTGGTGAAGATGGCCATGGATTTGCGCGCGATCGATCGGGTGGCGGACCTTTATGAACAAAAGACCAGGCGTCGTGCCACGCGAATTATTGAACTAGCGCAGGCTCGGCTGCTTAGGGATCAACCCGTCGATCCCGACGGTTTTCCCTACGTTTTGGGCGAGATTGGCAACGCGGAGCCAAACCCCAGAAGCCCGCTGCGGGAAGAATGGCTGAAAGAAAAGAAGCCCGGCGGCAATTGAGGGGTCAAGTAAAAAGGCGAAGAGAGTTTCTGTTTCATTCCGGAATGCACAGCAACGTCATGTGCGGGTCAATCAGCAGCTTGTGCGGCTGGGTTGCGGAGGTAAAGGAGAAGTTGGTTTCTTCGCCAGTGGCAACGACGGTGCCGAGGAAGATCGTGCGGCCCGGGATACTGGTGGTGGCGTAAATCGGCACCGGCGCGATAAACGAGTGAGGCACGCCCTGCTGGAACAGTTTGCCGCGAATCTGGAATCCTTTCTCACTGCTGTGTGAAGTGAACTGCGCTTTGTAGTGCGGGATGCCCGTTCCGCGGACGTACTCGTCGAAAAACCACTCCATTGAGCGCCCACCTTCCAGGTCCATCCGAGGAGTCATGACGGCCTCGACTTCGCGTTGCAAGTCCGCGGTCGTCAGCGCTTTTCGAGCGTATTTTGAAACCAGCGCATGCAACAGGGCGATGAAGCGCGCGTCGGGGTCTTTCCCGCTGGCCACGCCGGGCTGGCGAAGCATTTCGCGCAGCATGTGCAGGATCCAGGTGCCCTTCGCGTAAACGATCACGTTGTAAGCGTCGGGCGAGCGCGAGGAGGTCAGGCGTCTTCCGGCGATTACCGGGCCGATATCCGCCGGGAGGCGATCTTCGCCCTCCCCTTTGGTGGTCAGGCGTTTCCGATAGTGGGTCAACCATGTGTTGAGCGGATGGTCCTGATTTTTTTTCGAATCTGC
Source organism: Candidatus Acidiferrum sp. (assembly GCA_035693545.1). Taxonomy (GTDB): domain Bacteria; phylum Acidobacteriota; class Terriglobia; order Acidiferrales; family UBA7541; genus Acidiferrum. Next base: position 3,435 of record DASSGJ010000164.1, on the reverse strand, counting down.
GAATTGCAGGGCCAGATATTCGGCGATGGATTCATCGATCCACTGATCCTGATAAGAAGACCAGCCAACCACATTGCCCCACCATTGGTGAGCAACTTCGTGAAACGGCACCACATCGCTGAAAAACGCCCGGCCCGTGGGGCTGAGCCCGGCGCGATACTGCGCCTCATCGGGCAGATAGGAAAATGTGGATAGATACAGAAGTCCCGGCCAACCCTGGCCGAACGCGCCGGGAATCTGAGAGACACCTAGATTCCGGAACGGGAAAGGGCCGGAATATAGTTCGTAAAAGTGGATCGAAGAATCAATTTCTCTAGCCAACTGTTTCAAGAAACCGGCGGGGCTGGGAGGCAGGGACGGAATGTCGCTATCCAAGGGAGGCCTCCCGATGGAAGTGTGGCGGGAAGCATCCTGGGAGGGCGCGGGCGTGGTCAAGCGCGAACGCAAAAATTCCTCGAGTTGTTTATTCGCGTAGACCTCGATAGTGTGGTTTTCAGAGGATAAGGAACTGCTGGCGTATTCGCCGAGGTTGAAACCCGCTTCGGACACGGGCATTTCGGTTTTCCAGGTGGCGACGCGCCAATCGCCTTCCTCACGTTCCGCGGATTTTGTGCCGGTGGCCACCAGGCGAAGGCGTTTCGGCCAGTGGAAGGTCAATTCATAGAACGCGAATTCCGCAGCATCGCCGTAATGCGGGTACCAGCTTTCCCTTGCCCCAACGAACAGAACGCTGTTGCCGGCGTCTTCGATCACGTTGCCGCTGTAGCGGAAATGCAGTGTGAAGGTGCTTCCCTTTGCCGGCGATTTGGGCAGGAAAACGATCAGCGAGTCCTGTCCGCGCGAGCTGATTTCCTGCTGAGTCAGGCCTTCGTTCTGGAAGAAAGGGAGTGGCTCCCCGCGGTCACCGGTGACGGCCGAAACCTTCAAGGCACGCGAAAGCTGGACGCCCAGAAACTGTTGCGCGCCGGCATCGGCGCGGAATTCGATGGAGGCGCTGGCCTCCATCGAGTTGTCCGGCTGAATTGTGGTTTCAATGGTGTAACGGATGGAGTCCATCCCCATGGAAAAAGAAGGCGAGTCGGGCGTCCGGTAAGAACTCCACACGTCGTAGTAGCTGGCTTTTCCTACGGTGCGCGGTTGCCCAAGGCTGAAATTGGCGACCTGCATCCCATCGAGAAGAATATCCAAGGGGCCGGTGAGCACACCATCGAGCCCGGCGTGGAAAAAGGTTGCGGGGGGATTGGAGTACTTTTCGATTAGTATCCGCAGGGAGTGAGAAGGATTCAAGCGGTCGAGGTTGCTCCCCCAGAGACCGGCGAACTGTTCGTCCACAGCCGGTGTTAAACCGGCGCGCTGCAACTCGTGCATGAGATCCTGCTCCGTGCCGTCCGTGAAGCGCGCGTAAGCGGAGAGAAATTGTTCGTCAAGAACCGGCGCGCCAAGGAAGCGCGCAACCTGCTGCTTTTCGACCGGGTCGCGCGGAAGAGCCACGACGTGTCCAATGCCGGAAAAAACAAAGCCGGTGATGCGGCCTTCGAAGGACTGGAAGAAGGCGATTTTCCCCTCTTGAAAAGCGAGGACGGTGTCGGCTTTGCGAAGTTCCACGCGGTCTTTGGTGGCCACGGTGTAGACGTGCTGCGAATCGACCGCCAAAGCATTCAGGGCCGCGAGAAGCTCGCGGGGGGATGAGTCCGCTGCGTTGCAAATGCATGGAAAAAGAACCGCAAAAACCACAAGGAGGAGACGAATCCGCATGAAAAGAGTGTAGACACATTCGGCATGTAGGAACAAGGCGGGCGGCGAAGCCACTATGGGAGAGTTAAAATAGAGGGATGCGGCTTGGAGTGAAACAGGTTCCCAAAGTTCTGGTGATGTTGGCCTGTATATTTCTGTTTGCGGGGGCGGCGCGCGCGGACAAGATTGTGCTGAAGAACGGCCGCAAGATTATCGCTTACAACGTGGTGGAAGACGGCGACAAGATTCGCTATGAAACTTCCGCCGGCCAGTTGGCCCTGCCGAAATCGATCGTGGACCACATCGAGAAGGGCGGGTATCTTCCGCCGATGGGCTCGGCGGCGGCCGCGGCGGCAAGTCTGAACCTGGAGCCTCCAGAGCCGGTCGCGACCGCGGGCGACACGGAGATCGACAAAAGCGCGGTTCACGACGGTTCGGTGGACCGCAACTATATCAATGACCTGGAAAACGGGGCGAGCGCCGGCGGGGAAAAAGCGGAACGCGCGGCGAGGGCGCATCATGCCGCATCGCGGTTCGAGATGATCAAAGGCGATCTGGAGCGGGCGCTGACGGATGCGCGCGCGGCCGTATTCTACGAGCCGGAAGATCCGGCGATGTTGATGGAACTGGCATACGTGTATTTGCGGCGGAGCGAGTTCAAGCAGTCCCTGGAATACGTCGAGCGAGCGAAACGCTATGCGCCGAAGAATCCCGACGTGTACAAATTGGAAGGCTGGACGTACTACGGGCTGAACCGTCCTGACCAGGCCGTTGCCGAGTGGAAAAAATCGCTGGCGCTGCGGCCCGATTCGGAAGTGCAAGCGGCGCTGGACAAAGCGTTGCGGGACAAAAACGAGGAAGAGAACTACAGAGAGAATGAGAGCACGCATTTTCAATTGAAGTACAACGGCGCGGCGGAGCCGGGGCTGGCGCGCGAAGTGCTCCACGCGTTGGAGGCGCACTACCAGCAGATTGAGTCGGAGCTGAATTTTTCGCCGCCGGATCCAATCGGGGTCGTGTTGTACACGCAAGAAGCTTTTGCGGACATCACGCGGGCGCCGAGCTGGGCGGGGGCGTTGAATGACGGGCGAATCCGCGTGCCGGTGCAGGGATTGACCGGCGTGGATTCGGAATTGTCGCGGATCCTGCGCCACGAATTGACGCACAGTTTTATCCAGCAGAAAACGCATGGGCGCGCGCCGACGTGGATACAGGAAGGCGTGGCGCAGTGGATGGAAGGAAAACGCAGCGACGAAAGCGCCGCAGCGCTGGTGCAGATGTATGACGCGGGGCAGTCCGCTCCGCTGGGGCAGCTGGAGGGTTCATGGACGCGGATGCCGGCCCCGATCGCGAACTATGCGTATGCCTGGGCGCTGGCGAATGTTGAGTACATCGTGCAGACGCAGGGCATGGGGGATATTGACCGGATTTTGGACCGGCTGGCTGCGGGGACTATGCCAGAGCAGGCAGTTCGCGAAGTGTTGCACGATGATTACGCGGATTTGACGCAGGCGACGACACAGTATTTGAAGAAGAATTACGGGAGATAAGAGCAGCGGGTCGCGTGATTCCTTGCGCTGTGGCTCGGGCCTTTCAGGCCTGAGGGTTTTCAATACCATATTTTCAACTCTGCCGGCGGGATGGAAAGCCTCACCCCTGAAGGGGTGAGCTACAGACTTAGGAGCGCGGCGAGGAGGGCGG
>DASSGJ010000163.1:0-5798 GCA_035693545.1 Candidatus Acidiferrum sp. | reverse complement strand
CTGCTATTCCGTTTGCTGTGTTGCTTGGTTCAAAACCTCACCACCGTTACCCGGCAAGATTTTTCGGTCGGCTATTTTTTCCGTCGGCGCTTTGCATCCTTGTTCCGGTTCTTGCCCCCGGCGTCCTGCCGTAAACCGGCTAGTCTCTCGCACCCGCGTCCTTAAACCATCAATCACCGCGGGAATCGCATTGTGCTTCTCTCCGCGAATCAGGTAAATCATCAGCGCAGCTTCCCCGGGCGCGTCGGCGCTGGACGTGATTCCCACTCCCTGCACGCCCGGCTCTTTCATCAATTCATCCGCGTGGGCCGCGTGAACCGCTTTCGCGCGCTCCACTTCGGCTGATTGCAGTTCGCTCACACTAAACGTGTCTTGGGCCGGAGCGATTCTCGTTGCGGCCTCGTACTCAAGTATCCGGCGTGGCGCCGCACCCGCCGCCATTCTTGCGATGCGCGTCCCCACTCCTTCGATCGTCGCCGGCAGCGGCGTCGGTTCCCGCCCGGAATTTACGACCAGCAACACCGCCGCTTCCCCTGGACGATCCACGCTGGGCGCTACGCCAACCGCATATATATAAGGATTCGCCAGCAATTCCGGCGCGTGCAGATCGCGCGCCCGTTCCGCCAGCGCAATCGAAGCCGCGTTCACGGACATTGCGGCCTGCGCCGCCGCCGTCACTGCCGCCCCGGCCAGCGTGCACCCGATCACCTGGTGCGTCGAAGCGCTTCCCACAAACGAAGGCTGGTTCCCTTGCTGATCCGCCAGCGCCGTTAGCACATCCGCTACAGGATTTCCCACTGTGTCCGTGTCCGATCCTCCGTAAAGCAAGGCCACAGGATCCGCCGTAAGCTGGTCCACAATCAGCGAACCCGAATCTCCGCCTGCGCTGAATCCCCCGCCAGACACTGCAATCTGATTCCTGTAGTTGACGGTAAACTTGGGGGTGCCATTGCAAGGGACTTGGTACTGCACCGATGTGCTCAGGTTCGTCGCCGAAACTGTAGAGCACGTCAGCCCGGTAGTCCGGCCGCTCTTCGCCACCTTCTTCCCAATGGAGGCAAGGATTCCTCTACCCCCATGCGGTGGACCCGCGTCAGGAGTGCTCCCCGCGGCCGTGCTGCCCAGCAAAAGAATGTTCCCCGTCAGATCCACCGCACCCGGCACGATCAGCGCGATCGCCGCATCCACATTCGTCCCCGAGGCCTCCAGATTCACAAACGACGTCAAATTGGCCACCGTGTTTGTTCCCGCCGTCGAGCAATTCGTTTCAATAATTCCCGGCTGCGTAATCGGTTCTCCCGGCGAAGCTTGATCGCTCCTCGCCAGAACGTGATTGTTGCTCAAAATATAAAAGCTGCCGTTGCGCGTCAGCAAGGATCCCAGCGTGCCGCCGCAGCAGAATCGTCCGCTGATGTCGTCCGCGTTTCCTCCCGACGTCCCCAGTTCGACCGGCAGACTCTGCGCATTTTGGTTGGGATTCGATTGAAACACCTGAACACGGCCCGTTCCCGTCTTGGCTGGATTTGCCTGGGAAACGGCTGTCACCACAACGGTAGACGGATTTGGCACGGCTGAAGGCGCCGTATACAGGCCGGAGGTCGTGATCGTTCCGACCGTCGAGTTTCCTCCGGCCACCCCGGCAACTTCCCAGTTCACCGCAGTGTCCGCTGTGCCCGTCACGGTCGCGCTGAAGGGCACCGTATGCCCAAGCACCACAGACGTGGCGCTCGGAAACACCGTTACGTTGATTCCCGGCGGATTGACGTTGTTGGAGGATGGTCCGCCGCTGCAGCCGGCGTTCCACAAAATGGCCAAAGCCAAGAAAAGTCTTCCGTTGCGCCCCATCATGATCCCTCGCAAGTTCATCCTTAGAAAGGCTAGCGCGCGGAAGAAGGCCACTGAGAAACTTGATTCCCAAACTGGCCGATCTGTTGCCTGCGGGCTGGGGCAGGCCTGCCCTCTAAGATTTCTCTAACGCTCCGTTCTTCCTGGGCTGGAGACTACTCTATCCCTCAATCCAAATCACGCCAGTTGGGGCCGGTCCCGATCTCCACCACCAGCGGCACCGCCAGTTTATAAACGTTTTCCATCTCTTCTTTCACCAGGTTTTCCACTTTGCTCTTTTCCTTCGCCGGCAGCTCAAACAGCAATTCGTCGTGGACCTGCAGAATCATCTTTGCCGCCAGCTTTTCTTTCTTCAATCGCTCCTGAATCGAAATCATCGCCATCTTGATCAAATCCGCCGCGGTTCCCTGCAGGGGCGAGTTCAGCGCCGTGCGCTCAGCAAAGTTCCGCAATTGCATCTGCGGCGAACTGATTTCCGGGATTGGCCGGATCCTTCCAAACAGCGTTTTTGCCTCACCGGTCTTTCTGGTTTCCACCAGCACGTTGTCCAGATACTGTTTCACCCCGCGATACCTGGTGAAATACGCGTTGATGAATTGCGCTGCCTCTTTCTGCGCGATTCCCAGTTGTTGCGCCAGCCCAAACGCGGAAAGCCCGTAAATGATTCCAAAATTGATCGCTTTGGCCGCGCGGCGGTGCTCCCCCGTCTGCGCCAATGGGCCCACTCCAAACACTTCCTGCGCCGTGCGCGCGTGGATGTCCTCGCCGTTGCGGAACGCTTCCACCAGCACCGGGTCCTTCGAAAAGTGCGCCATGATCCGCAATTCAATCTGCGAATAATCCGCCGAGAGCAGGATCTGTCCTTTTGGCGCCACAAAGGCCGCGCGAATCTCCCGCCCCAGTTCGGTGCGTATCGGAATGTTCTGCAAATTCGGATCGCTGGAGCTGAGCCTTCCCGTCGCCGTCCCCGTCTGCGAAAAGCTGGTATGCAGCCGCTTCGTTTCCGGATGTATCAGCTTCGGCAGCGCATCCACATACGTTGATTTCAGCTTCGCGATCTCCCGGTACTCGATCACCTTCCCCGGCAGTTCGTGCTGCTCCTTCATCTCTTCCAGGATGTCCGCCGCCGTGGATCGCACTTTCCCTTTGCCCCGCCGGGCCGGAGGCTGCAGGTTCAGTTTGTCGAACAAAATCTCCGCCAGTTGCGTCGGCGAATTCACATTGAATTCCGAACCCGCCAGCTTCCAGATCTCTTTCTCCAGCCGCCGCACCTCCTTCTCCATCGAGTGCGACATCTGCGCCAGCGCGGCCGGGTCTACCAGGATTCCCGTCCGCTCCATCTCCGCCAGCACCCCCGAAAGCGGCAGGTCGATCTTTTCGTAAACGCTGTCGAGGCCTTGTGCTTCGACTTCTTTCCTCAGCAACGGCGCCAGGCGTTGCAGGTAATCCGCTCGCTCTCCCGCGCCTCCGCCGATTGGCACATTGAACTGCCGGAAGATCACGTCCGCGAAATTGTGGTTGGCGGTCGTCGGCCGCAACAGATAAGAATAAAGTTGCGTGGCGTGCTCGATCTTTTCCGCTCCGCCCGCCAGCAGCTGAAACAGCTTCGGGTCGTGCACAATTTTTCGCCGCTTCGCGTCCTGCACCGCCGCGGCGAGCGCTTTCATCGCCTCGCCCTTCTCGTCCGCCCAGACTGCCCGGCCTTCGCCCTCTTTCTGCGAAACCTCGATGCCCGCAACCCGCGTTCCGAATCCCTCTTCCTCCCGTTCTCCCGCCTCCAGATTCAGCCACACCGCCAGCTCAGCCTTCGCCGGCAGTTTCTTCAGGTACCCCTTGAACTCTTCCACATTCGCAAACTGCGCGTAGTCCTTAGCCGGGCCACCGTCTTTGTAGCTCACCCCTTCAGGGGTGAGGCCTTCCCCAACCCCTCCACCAACTGCGCCACCAACTCCTCCGGCCAGCAATTCCTTCAACAACGAATTAAACCCCAACTCCCGGTACAAATCCGCCAGCGCTGCCGGATCCCCCGCGCGCACCTGCAACTTCTCCAGGTCCACCTCCAGCGGCACGTCCAGATTGATCGTCGCCAACTGCTTGCTCATCATCACTTGCTCTCTCTGCTGTTGCAGCGCTTCACGGTACCTCTTGTTGGTCACCTCATCCGCGTGATCCAGCGCGCTCTCCACGCTCCCATACTTCTGAATCAGCTCCGTCGCGCCTTTTTCTCCAATCCCTTTCGCCCCAGGGATGTTGTCCACGGTGTCGCCGAGCAGCGCCATCAGGTCGATTACCTTTTCTGGCGGCACTCCCAGAATCTCCGCGACTTTTGCCGCGTCCACAATCGTGTCGGCCTTCGCTCCGCCCGATCCCGTCCGCAAAATCCGTACCCCGGGATTGACAAGCTGCATCATGTCCTTGTCATTTGAGACCACCAGCACGTCAATCTTGCTCGCCGCCGCTTTTTTGGCCATCGTGCCGATCACGTCGTCGGCCTCGTATCCATCCAGCTCCAGAATCGGCAACCGCATCGCTTCGCAAAGCCGCCGCACGTACGGCAACTGCACGCTCATCTCGTCCGGCATCGGCGGCCGCTGCGCCTTATACTTCTCGAACAATTTGTCGCGAAACGTCGGTTGCCGCGTGTCAAACACGATCGCCACATACTCCGGCTGGTAATCCTTCAGCAGCCTCCTGACGATATTCGCGAACAGGAACGGCACCTTGGTCGGAATACCGCTCGGCGCATTCATCCGGTTCATCGGCGCATAAAACGCCCGGTAGATGTGCGCCATCGCATCCACAAGAAACAGTTTTTTCGCTGAAGAAGGCATGTCGGCGAGTATAGCAAAGCCCCACTCCGCCGGCCCCTCGCCACAAAAGCGAAAAGGGCGCAATAGAATGCGCCCTTTCGTCCGTTCCTTTCGAGGCTGCTTACGGCTTTGGTGTTTCCGCCGAACCTGCCGCCCGCGTCACCAGCAGCATTTGCGTTCCGCTGTCCAGATGCAGATTCTTTCCGGCGGAAGTGATCACTGATCCCTGCGCAGCGCCACTCGTCGCTGAACTCAGGTTCACTCCCTGCAGTCCGAAAACTCCCTGGCTGCTGGACGTCAATTGCCCCGCGGCGTTCAGGCCACCCACTGCTCCCTTGCTCGCCGCAACTGTATTTGTCGCCGCATTAGCCGTGGAATTCACCGCTCCGCCCGCCGTGTTGCCGGCGCTCGCCGCCGTGTTGGTCACCGTTCCCACGGCTCCGCCTGCCGTTGAGGTCACTCCTCCCATCGCACCGCCGCCTGCGGCCCTGCCGGAGCCCCCGGCATACGTTCCAGCGCCGCCTGCCGCGCCGAGGTCGTTACCTGCGTTCGCGCTGGCCGCCGACTGCGCCGATGCCAACGCCTGAATCGCGACGTTCAGCGGCACTTCCTGACCGTTCTTCAGAATCGCTTTGTCGAGCACGATGCCAAGGGCGGATTCAGAATCTCCCTTCGCGCGCGCCGACGCCTGGGTCACATGTCCCACAAGCTTCGATCCCTTCGGAATCACCGTCTTGCCGTCCGACTTCGTCGGCTCGGTCGTGCGTGCCGCAACCGGATCGCCCGGTTTTGCTTTCTTCGAATCCACGGGCGCCGTCAACTCTGCATTGATCGCCGCGCCGCTGCCGAGCGAAGCGTTCGTCTGCCCGTTTTGCGCCGATGCAGCCGAACCCGCCGAAGCGGAACCCGATCCCTGCGCTTGCGCTTTTCCGCCCTGCACGGATGCTTGCCCGCTCGTTTGCGCTCCCGCTTGCGCATCGGCTTGCGTTTGCGCAGCGGCCACGCTGGCGAACAGAATCCCGGCCAATACAAACCCAGTGCGTTTCATATTCAATTCCTCCTGAATTCCTGACGTCTGTGAACAGGCTGGGCTGGCCCGACAAGACATAAGGGTAGCGATGGCGTGAATTGATAGTGGCAAAT
>DASSGJ010000162.1:0-3488 GCA_035693545.1 Candidatus Acidiferrum sp. | reverse complement strand
ACGCAGCCACACAATCCCGCCTGCAGCGTTCTCTCGATGTCATTGCCAACAGCGCCGGGTTAACAGACTTCAATCCCGACCTGCGCGACGCGCTCTCTTCGAACGTTGATTCCACCCACTATCTGCTCGACTTTCTGCGCAAGTGCGAGCACGCCGGGTTGATGCATCTTTCCACCTGCTACGTTGTGGGGATGCGCGACGGCCGCGTTAACGAAGAACTCCACGCCAACTACAATCCCGGCGGCCATCCGGATTTCGATGCCGAAAAGGAGATTGGCTCGCTGCGCGAAATGGTGCAGCGCATCGAAGAGCGCTCCGAAAGCCCGGAGCTTGCGAAAGCGCTGCGCCGGCAAGCCCTTGGCCGCGCGGGCGATCCGACGAAGGTCGCTCCTGGTGAACTTGACGCGGTCACCAAGCGCAACCGGGCCCGTTGGGTCCGCAACCGCCTGGTGCGGGCGGGAATGAAGCGCGCGCAACACCTTGGCTGGCCGAATACCTACACGTTTACGAAAAGTCTCGGCGAATCGATCCTTGCGCAACAAGGACGCGACCTCGCCATCGCCATCGTGCGGCCGTCCATCGTGGAAAGTTCCGAGCGGACGCCCTTCACGGGATGGAACGAAGGCATCAACACTTCCGGTCCGCTGTCTTATCTTCTGGGCACGAACTTCCGGCAGCTTCCATCGAACGAGCGCAAGTGCCTGGACGTCATTCCCGTGGACATGGTCACACGCGGAATGACGCTGATCGCCGCGGCTTTGGTGCGGCGCCAGCATGCGCGCCTCTACCAGCTCGCCACTTCGGCTATCAACCCCGTCAACATGGCGCGGTCCATCGAGCTCACCGGCCTCGCGCACCGCAAGCACTACAAAACGCAGCAGGGAATCGAGCACTGGCTGAAGGTAAAGTTCGAAACGATTCCGGTTTCGAAGCAGCGCTACGAAAGGCTGTCCATACCGATGCAGAAGGCCGTCGTTTCACGAATCAACAAAGTCGCCGCGTCGCTCAATATCAGCAAGCCGCCGCTGGCGAAAGCCGAACGCGACCTGGTGCGGGCCGAAAAGCTGATCGAACTCTACGAGCCCTTCATCCTGCACAACGAACACGTTTTCGAATGCGAAAATGCGCGCCTGCTTTCCGCGGCGCTAACGCCAGAAGAAAGAAAAATGTTCGACTTTTCGCCGGAAGCCATTGACTGGTGGGATTACTGGATTAACATCCACATACCGGCTCTCCGCCGCTGGTGTTACCCCCTGATGGAAGGGAAGCCGCTCGAGTCCCGCGAGCCGCGTACGCTGAACTGGCCGGCGCCGCCGGAGGAAGCAGCATCGGCGGCGATTCGCTGAAGCGCCGGCATCCTTCTATGGCTATATTCCTGACAGGCTCCACCGGATACCTCGGCAGTTACCTTGTGGCGGGTCTCTTCACAGGCCACGCCGATCGCCTGAACCTTCTTGTCCGCGCAAAGACGGAGCAGGAAGCCCGTGAACGGCTCTGGCATTCACTGCAACTTCATTTCACGTTTCCGGAATTTGTGGAGTTTGTGAATTCCCGCGTGCGCATTTTCCGCGGGGACCTTACCAGCGAGCGCTTCGGCCTTGACGATGATGAGTACCACGCACTGGTTGATTCGACCGATTCCATCCTGCACTGCGCCGCTTCGCTTAATCGCAAATCCGAAAAGCAGTGCCTCAACGTGAATCTTCGCGGCTCGCTTGAAGTTATTCAGCTTGCCCGCCGCGCACAGAATCGCCATGGCTTGCGGCGGTACTCCCACGTTTCCACCGTCGCCGTTGCCGGGAAACGGCAGAACGAAGTTGTCACCGAAGACGCTTCGATTGATTGGAACCGCTCGGACTACGACCCTTACGCCCGCACCAAGAAATTCTGCGAGCACATGGTCCATCAGCTGCTTCCCGACGTTACGCGTACAATTTTTCGGCCCGCCATTGTGCTGGGCGATTCCCGCCGAGCTGAGACTTCGCAGTTCGACATGGTGCAGGCGTTCGATACTCTGGCGCGCTTTCCGGTGCTTCCGCTGCGGCCCAACGATAAAATTGACATCGTGCCCGCGAACTACGTTGGCGGGGCTATTGTCAAAATCCACCAGATGGAAAAACCGAATTACGGCATTTATCATTTATCTTCAGGGACCGGCGCGCAGACCTACAAGGAGCTGACGGATGCGCTGGCGGAAGTTGGCGGATGGTCGAAGCCCAGTTACCAGCCCTGGCTCGGCGGGCCGTTCTCCAAAACGGTGAACTGGCTGGCGTTCAAGAGCGGCGCCGTTGGCTATGGAGCTTCGTTGCTGAAAGTTTTCTGGCCATATCTCGACTGGAACACCGTGTTCGACAATTCGCGCGTGGTGCAGGAAATGGGCGAACCGCCGGCGAAATTTTCCACCTATGCGTTCCCGCTTTTGCAGTTCAGCCGCGCCAATAATTTCAAGTATCCCGCGAAACCCTGGCCGGGGGACGCGGGGAAAAGCGCTGTGATAAGCGCGACCGGAGCGGGCGCATGACGGATTTTCTCCTGGTCGCGTGGGTCAGCGCACTGATCGAACTGCGAAGCTTTGCCTGGAAGTTCGGTGTCGGCAAGCGCTGGACTCCCGGCGAGAAACTCAGGCTGCTCTTTGCGGGTTACAACGGCACGCGCAACACCGGCAGCGACGTCCGCGTGCAGGAAACGCTGAGGCAGATCCGTCACGTGCTAGGCGCGGATAATGTCGACTTCAGCGTGATGACTCAGAATTTCGACCGCACCCAAGGCTATTTTGAAGGTTCACGCCAGGTTCATCTTCCCGACGTGTACCCGCCATTCCTGTTCCGCGAGGTCCACGCCAATCACGGTGTCGTGGCGTGCGAAGGCTCGATGTTCAAGAGCAAATTTGCGAACGCGTTGACGACCATGATGATCGGCTCGCTTGGCCTGGCCGCCGCCGAAAACAAGCTTTCCGTTGCCTACGCCGGCGATGCGGGCCACATGGACGACCTTATCGAGTGGATGTGCGCTCGATATACCCGCGAATCGCTGGTCATCACGCGCAGCCTGGAGTCGCAGCAACTTCTCTCCGGCCTCGGCGTGCCGAACGAACTGGGCGCGGATACTGCTTGGACCTTTGAGCCGCATCCGCCTGAATATGCGCACGAAGCTTTGCGGAAAGCCGGATGGGACGAAGAAACTCCCGTCCTGGTTCTTTGCCCGATTCACCCTTTTGTCTGGCCGGTTCGAGCTTCCGTCGCCAAGTACATCGCCAGCGCGTCCACCGGAGCTTACAAGGACAGCCAGTACCGCACGGTCTATTTCTTCGAATCGGGCGCCGAAGTTGATCGCAAATTCAATCACTATGTGGCCGGCTACGCGCAGGCCACGAAAGCTTTCCTGGCGCGGCACAAAGTTTTTCCGATTCTGGTGGCTATGGAGCGGTTGGACGCCGTCGCGTGCCGCGCCATCGAAAAGGAAATACCGGGCGCGCCGATTTTTACGTC
>DASSGJ010000161.1:0-13779 GCA_035693545.1 Candidatus Acidiferrum sp. | reverse complement strand
GATCACCAGCGGATTCATCGTGCTGTTTCAGTTCGCTCTTTTTCTGCTGGTGGGCGTTTTCCTCTTTGTCTTCGCGCAGCATTGGCCGTTGCTTGGCCCTGCGGACCGCACCGACAGCATTCTGCCGCATTTCATTATTCGGGAGATGCCCACGGGCCTCGTGGGACTCCTGCTCGCTTCAATACTGGCCATCGCCATGTCCAATGCCAGCGGATCATTGAATTCGCTTGCCGCCTCCAGCGTGATGGACTTTGCGGCGTTAAGCGGAAAAAGCACGGATCCGGCGGCGTTCTTGAAATATTCGCGGCGTATGACCCTTCTGTGGGGCAGCGTCCTGATTTTGTTTGGACTGCTGCCTTGGGGACATTTGCTGGAGGCGGGCCTGACCGTCGCATCGCTTCCCTTCGGCAGCTTGTTGGGGCTTTTCCTGCTGGGGACATTGGATTCGCGCGCGACTGCGGTGGGTTCGCTTGTGGGGATGTTCGGCGGGTTGGCCAGTGTGTTGCTCGTTTTGGGGTACACGAAAGTCGCATTTACCTGGAACGTGCTGATCGGCTCTTGCGTCACGTTTGCGCTTGGCGCGGTGGTCAGCCGGATGTTTGCGGAAAAGGCCGCGACTTCCTGACGATTCTTGCGGCGGTTGGGCTACACTCTTTTGCCAAGCGTGTCGGCGGAGGATTATGAGCGAAAAGCGGCTGGAACTGGTGCGCGGCTTGGGAGCATGGGCTTCCATGGCCATCGTCGTGGGCACCATGATCGGCACCGGCATCTTCCTGAAACCTTCGGAAATGGCCCGTGAAGGCCGAAGCGTCTCCATCGTGTTTGCCGCGTGGATTGTTGGGGCCATCCTTTCCATTTTTGGAGCGCTCTCCTTTGCCGAATTGGGCGCGGCGATTCCGGAGGCTGGCGGCGAATACGCTTACCTGCGGCGGGGACTCGGGCCCACCTGGGGATTCCTGTTTGGCTGGATGCATTCGATCGTGGGCCGGCCATCGTCGCAGTCTTCGATCGCCGCGGGGATGATGCGTTTTATGGGATTTTTTATTCCGGCAGTGGCGTCGCCGATTTTCACCTGGCACATCGCAATTCCCGGATTAACCGGGTGGCTGAAACCCTACGATTTTGTTTTTACCTGGGCCCAACCGCTGGGCGTGTTCTGGCTGGTGCTGATGACGGGTGTGAATTATTTGGGCGTGCGGTTGGGTGGCGGTGTGCAGGTTTTTCTTACCGCGATCAAATTATTTAGCGTGCTGATGGTGATTGGCGTGGCGTTCGCGCTTCCGGCATCGGGCGCCCACATGCCCGGTCCCATCTGGCCGGTTGCGGGTAGCACTGGGCTGGCCAGCGCGTTCCTGGCAGCGCTTGCCGCCGCCCTTTGGGCTTATGACGGATGGGAAGATCTGAATCTAGTCGGGTCGGAGGTCGAAAATCCGCACCGCAACTTCCCGCGAGCACTGGTCGGCGGCGTATCCGTGGTGGCGATTGTTTACCTGCTATTCAGCGCCGCGTGCCTGAAGGTGTTGCCGTTTGAGAGCGTGGCGAGTTCGGCTCATGTGGCTTCGGACGTAGTAGAGCGCGTGATCGGCCACGGCGCGGCCGCGTGGGTGACGCTGGCGATGGTTATTTCCGCGCTTGGCTCGATGAATTCATCGGTCTTGAGTGGTGCCCGCGTGCCGTACGCGATGGCACGCGACAAAATTTTCTTCAAGATTGCGGACGGAATTCACCCCAAGTACCGGACACCCGGGCGGGCGTTGATTTTTCAGTGTTGCCTTTCGAGCTTGATGGCTTTGACCGGAACGTTCGAAGAGCTGACCAATCTATTTATTTTTGCCGGATGGATTTTTTACGGTCTGGCGGTAGTGGCGTTGTTCCGACTACGAAAAACGGAGCCCGATATGCCGCGGCCCTATCGCTGCTGGGGATACCCCTGGGTGCCGGGCTTGTTCGTAATCGGGGCCCTGGCGTTGACCTTCAATATCTGGCTGGAACGCCCCGGCCGCTCTTCGATCGGCTTGTTGCTTATGGTCGCAGGCCTGCCCTTTTACCGCTACTGGCAGAAGAAACTCCCCGCGTAGCGGCCACTTTCAAGTGGCCCCGCATTTGTAGCGGCCGCCTTCTGAGGCGGGCGCCTTTCCGATCCCCCGTCAATCTAGAAGATCGGCGTGCCGGCGACAGCAGCGCGGTTTCGCGTGCCTGATGTGGGAACGGACAACATCCCGAGCATAGCCTTCACAGGCACTTCGATTTGCGGGTGCAGCGCCTTGGCCATGGACTCAATGCCCGTAACCAGCCGCCCGGCTGGGCGGGAGACGTGGCCATTGGCGTCGAGCGCAAAAATCCGGCCATCGCGCACGGCCGGAATCGTGTACCACTCATCAGGAAACGTCAGCGAAAGATATTCGTCGCGCGCCTGGTCCGCCACGTAACCGCAGGGTGCGATAAAGATCACTTCCGGCGCCGCATCCACGATTTCCTGCAGGCTTACGCGACGCGAAGGCGTCCTTACCTTACCCAGCACGTCGATCCCTCCGGCGTGCTCCACCATTTCCGGAACCCAGTGTCCGCCCACGTAAAACGGTTGCAGCCATTCAAGGACAGCGACTCTCGGCCGGTCGCGGTGCGAAGCGAGTTGTTCCTTCAGGCGGCCCAGGCGTTCCCCTATGTGCGTGACCAGTTCCTGCGCACGCTCGCGGCGTCCGGTCGCTTCGCCAATCCACAAAATGTCGCGCCACACGTCGCCGAGGTCATGCGGGTCAAGACTGATGATTTCCGGCTGTTTCGAAATGGTGGCCAGGGCTGCGCCAAGTTCTTCGGGCGTCGCCGCGCAGACGTGGCACAAGTCCTGCGTGAAAATCAGGTCGGGAGCAAGTTCCTCCAGCCGGTCTCGATTCACGGCGTAAATAGATTCGCCGCGCTCCACATGCTCGCGCACCAGCCGATCGGTTTCCGCGGGCGTGGCGTCTTTCGGCAGGCGCGAAGAGACAACCGCGGTCTTGGTTTTAGCGCGAAGGGGAAAATCGCACTCGTGGCTCACGCCGACGATTTCTTCGTCCAGTCCCAGAGCAAACAATATCTCCGTTGCGGAAGGCAACAAGGAAACGATACGCATACAGCGGACTTTAGCACACTGCGCCGCGCGTGGGAATTCAGCACGAGTCGTCCAATACTCTGCTTATTTGTAGAGGAAGTACCGGCGACGGACGGCGTCGTAGCCGGCCAAGTCCTTGGCCCAACTAGCGACGATTTCGTTCACCGGGCCGCCGGACTGCAGTTGCTGGACTGTCGAATCGTTACCGGCAAGGAACAGAAGTTTGGTTACATCGAAATGATCGGGATATTTTTTGTGCAGACTGGCCGCGATCTCCAGGCCGACACGGATGGACCGAAGTGCGGCGCGGTCGGTTACCTTGACCCCCACCCCGCCGCAGCGTTGCCCCGCGTACAGGCCGCTGACGGGAATAAACGGATGATTTGCAAAATGAACGCCGGGGAGATTTTTTGCGTTAAGCACATCGGCGATTTCCTCTCCGTTGATCCAGGGCGCCCCAAACTCTTCAAAGGGAGCCTCGGTTCCTCGGCCCACAGAAACGCCGGCGTTCTGGAGAATTTCCAGCCCGGGATAGAGCAGCGAGCCTTTCAGCGTACGCAGGTTCGGTGAAGGAGGAATCCATTTCAACCCGGTGCTTTCAAAAAAATAGTTCCGATGCCAGTTTCTCATTGGGATCACGTGAAGGTCCGCGTTGATGTGATTCTCCGCATTGTAGAACTGCGCCAACTCGCCAATGGTTAAGCCGTAGCGCACCGGAAGCGGATAGTAGGCGACAAAAGAGGTTTTATCCGCATCAAGCATCGGGCCTTCCACAATGTCGCCATTCAAAGGATTCGGCCGGTCGAGGACGAAGAACGCGATCTTGTGTTTCGCAGCTTCTTCCATGCAATAAGCCATGGTGGTCGTGTAGGTGTAAAAGCGCACCCCCGCGTCCTGCACGTCGAAGACAAGTGCGTCAATCCCCTGCAGCATTTCGTCGGTGGGGCGGAGATGGTCCCCGTAGAGGCTGTAGATCGGCAGCCCTGTCGAGGCGTCCTTGGAAGAAGCAAGCTTCTCGTCGGAATGGCCGGCGATGCCGTGCTCCGGGCTGAACAGGGCTACGACCTGAACGCCGGGCGCGTGGGCAAGAACATTGATCGTCGTGCGCTCCTGATAATCAAGGCCGGTGTGATTGGTGATCAGTCCGATGCGTTTGCCGCGCAAAGGCACAAATTTTTCCGCTTCCAGGACATCGAGGCCTGTTTGTACACGGCCGGCGCGGCTTCTGCCTTTGACTGCCTTGACGCGAGTCTGGCCGGCGACAGAAGAGCCCAGGGAAAGAATTAGAACCAGGAAGGCGCCATACAGCGCAAATCGGGTGGCATGCGAGTTTGTATGAACTCGGGAGCGATGTTTCATATGTCCCAATGATATTCTGGAACGTGAGTTCTGCACCTTCATTGTGAGCGGGTAGTGCGCGTGCTATATACAGTCAAGGCATGGGGCACGGCAGGGATTTCTCCAATATGAGCAGGCGAACCGCCCGGTTGATGCTGTTGCCGCTGGTCCTTCTATCCCTTATGACACCGAAAGTTCGCAGCCAATCACGAAGTGGAAAGTCGCCGAAAAACACGGGTTCGAAGTCCGCAGCGAAGCAGGGCGCATCGCAACCCGCCGGAAAAGTTTCCAACATTTCTACGGAAGACCCGGCAAAGTGGGTGGAATCGACGCTGAAAGGTATGAGCGTCGAGGAAAAGGTCGGGCAGCTGCTCTTTACGACCTATCACGGCAGCTTTACGCCCACGGATGCCTCGGCTTACGCCCAGATGATGCACGACGTCGAAGATTTACACGTCGGCGGCTTCATCAACGTGACCCAAGGCTCCCCGCTCGGCTTTCTGAAGAGCCAGGCATATCCCACGGCGGTGCTGAGCAACCAGTTGCAGGCGAAGTCCAAATTGCCACTGTTGATTGGCGCGGATTTCGAACGGGGCACTGCGATGCGGCTGGACGAAGGCACTTCCTTTCCGACGGCCATGGCAGTGGCGGCGGCTGGGAACCCCAAGGACGCGTATACGATGGGGAAAGTCACCGCCCTCGAAGCGCGCGCTGCTGGCATCCAGTGGATTTACGCGCCGGACGCGGACGTGAACAGCAATCCCGGCAATCCGATCATAAACACCCGTTCCTTTGGAGAGAATCCGGAGAAAGTGTCGGAATTTGTCACCGAATTTATCCGCGGCGTGCAGGAAAACGGCGGCTTGGCCACCGCCAAGCATTTTCCTGGGCATGGCGACACCACGGCGGACTCGCACATTGATTTGCCGGTGGTAACCGCCGATCGCGCACGCCTCGACAAACTGGAACTGGTTCCCTTTCGCGCGGCAATCGCCGCGGGCGTCGGCAGTATCATGACCGGACATTTGAACGTTCCCGCGCTGGAGCCGGATCAAAACACCCCGGCGACGCTCAGTTCGCGAGTGCTGACGGATTTGTTGCGCAAACAACTTAGCTTTCAAGGGCTGGTGGTCACCGATGCGATGGATATGGGCGGGATCACCGTGCGCTATGCGCCGGGCGATGCGGCCGTCCGCGCGTTTCTTGCGGGAGCGGACGCTCTGCTGATGCCCCCGGTCCCCGATGCGGCATACGAGGCGTTGCTTGCTGCTGCGCAGTCCGGACAGATCTCGCCGGAGCGGCTGGACGCTTCCGTGCGCCGAATTCTGGAAGCGAAGGCGCGTCTGGGCTTGCAGAAAAACCGCTTGGTGGACGTCGCAGCTCTGAATGGAAAACTCGGCAGCGTTGCTTGGCAGGCGGAATCGCAGGAAATCTCCGATCGCGGCATAACGCTACTGCGCGACACCCCGCATCGCTTGCCTCTGGACGGCACGAAACCCGCGCGAGGATTGCTGGTCTGCCTGTATGCGGATCCGGAACCATATCCCGGAGAAGATCTGGAGCGCGAAATGCGCAAGCGTTTCGACTCGGTAATGACGCTGCGCGCGGATACCAAATTCGCGAAGGCGGAAAACCTCAAGCTTCCTCCGTCCGATTCCTATGACGTTGCGATTCTCGCGTTGTTCGTGCGCGTCAGCGATCGCAAAGGCGATGTGGATGTTCCGGCGGACCAGATTCCCTTGATTCAGCAAATCTACGAAACGGGTAAGCCGGTGATATCCGTCGGCCTCGGAAGCCCCTATTTGATCGAGCGCTTTCCCCAGGCGGAAACCTGGCTTTCCGTATTCGGGATCGCCGATGTGGCGCAGATATCCGTGGCCCGCGCCTTGTTTGGAGAGATTCCGATTCGCGGCCGCCTGCCCGTCACGATTCCGGGCGTTGATCTGAAGGCCGGTTTCGGAGTGCAGGCACCAGCAAACCCGATGGCGCTGCAAGCGATGGATGTGCGCGGCGAAGCGCTCTTGAAGCCCGCATTCGAGGTGATTGAGAAAGCGATCGAAGACCGGGCATTTCCCGGCGCGACCCTGGCGGTTGGCTACCGCGGCAAGTTAAGCGTGCACGCGTTCGGAAAGCAGAAATACGACACCAAATCGCCCGTTGTGAATTCGGACACGATGTATGACATCGCTTCACTGACGAAAGTGGTGGTGACAACCACGCTGGTGGAAAAACTGGTCGAAGGCGACTTCCCTTCTCCTCTGAATCTGGATGCGCCAATCGAGCGTTACTTGCCCGAATGGCCGAAAGGGCCGCAGCCGGACTGGCGGCACAAAGTCACCGTCCGCCATTTAATGACCCACACTTCGGGGCTTCCACCCTTCAAGGAATACTGGCGCACGTCAACGAGCAAGCAAGAGACGCTCCGGCGGATTTTTGCCGAGCCGCTCGAGTACGAACCCGGAACGAAAGTCGTCTACTCCGACCTGGGAATTATTCTGATGGCAGAAATTATTCAGCGGCTCACCGGGAAGTCGCTCGACGTGCTGGCCAACGAAAATATTTTCGGCCCACTGGGAATGAAGCGTTCGACGTACAACCCGCCGAAGGCCATCTGGCCTGAAATCGCGCCGACGGAATTTGATAGCCAGTTACGCCACCGGCTCCTGCAGGGCGAAGTCCACGACGAGAACGCCTTTGCCATCGGCGGTGTTTCCGGGCATGCGGGTGTTTTCAGCACAGCCCCGGATCTGGCAGCGTTCTGCCAGATGCTGTTGAATGGCGGCGTCTATGCCCATCAAAGAATCCTCAAGCGCGCAACGATCGCCGAGTTTACGGCGCCGCAGCCTCTGGCCCAGAATACCCGCACCCTGGGTTGGGTGGTGCCGACGGAAGGCAGCTCCAGCGGCCACTATTTTTCCTCGCATAGTTACGGCCACACAGGTTTTACGGGAACAACGATCTGGATCGACCCCGACCGGCAGTTGTTCGTAGTCCTTCTGACCAATCGTGTTCATCCCACCCGCGAAAACCACAAAATCGCCGAGGTTCGCCCGGCGGTGCACGATGCCGTGATGAAAGCGCTCGGGCTAGCCACGGAAGCCGCCCCTGTGAGATAGCCACCCAGCGGAAGAGGCAATTTTCCGTTTCACACAAACTCCTCTTCTGCCGCCCGCAAATCTTCCATCCTTCCCAAATCTCGCCATCGGTACTCATCTGCCCCAAACGCCAAAATCCGCTGGCCCTCCCCGGCCAAGCGCAAATAACTTTCAATGATCGAGAACACCCCCTGCTCCGTGATTTTGGGCAGCAAACGCGGGGAAATCGCGTGGATTCCAGAGAACGCAAGCGCCTTCGTATTCGGAGTCGAGCGCGCAAATTCTGGGTCCCGGCCACTGACCCAACGCCCGCAAAGTTCGCTTTCCTCGTTGAAGAGCAATTGTCTCGAGCTTTCCCGCTGCTGGACCGCCAGGGAGGCCAGCGCATGGTTCTCGCTTTGGGACTGTAGCAGACGACCTAGGTCGATCGTGCTTATGACGTCCACATTGTGGAGAATAAACGGCTCGTCGAGACGGTTGGGATCCTGAAGGAAGAACCAGCTCGCCTTTTTCAATCCGCCGCCGGTGTCCAGCAGCAGTTCTTCGCGCGAAATCTCTACTTGCAGGCCGAAATTGTCTTTGGTTTTGAGGTATTCAATCACCAGATCGGCAAAGTGGTGCACGTTGAGGATGACCTCGCGCACACCGAAAGAGGCCAGGCGCGTCAGCGTGATTTCCAACAGGGTGCGGCCGCCCAGTTCCACGAGGGCCTTGGGACGTTCATTCGTCAGCGGGCGAAGGCGCGTGCCCAAGCCGGCGGCCAGAACCATCGCCCTCATCGGCCCATCTTCTCCATTTCCAGGTGCCGAACCACCACTTCCACGTCCTGCTGGCCGGCGAGTCTCTTCGCCAGATGTTCCGCAAGGAAGACAGACCGGTGCTGTCCGCCAGTGCAGCCGAACGAGATCATCAGATTCTTGAACCCGCGCTGCTGGTAACTGGCAACGCTGGCCTCGACAAGCGAAACGACGTTTGCGAAATATTTGTGGACGCTTTCCTGCTGGTTCAGATAATCAATCACCGGCGCGTCTTTACCTGTCAGTTCCTTGAAGCGCTCTTCCCTGCCCGGGTTCGGAAGGCTGCGCGCATCAAAAATAAAGCCTCCCCCGTTGCCGGTGTCGTCTTTCGGTGGATCGTGGTGAAACGAGAAGCTGAAAACGCGGACCACCAGATTTTTCGTCTGCGCGCGAGACTGCGGCGCAAGACTCAGCAGGATAGGCGAGCCCAGCATGTTTTGAAACGCGCTCAGCAGGGTTGGGATTTCGACCGGCAGCCTGGCATTGTGCAGCAGCCAGCGAACGTTTTTCAGCGCATACGGCACGCTTTGCAGAAAATGGGCCTTGCGCTCGTAAAAGCCCCGGAAGCCATAGGCGCCGAGGGCCTGCATGATCCGGACGTATACGAAGGCGCAGTAATAGCGAAGAAAGGCTTCGCGATCCAGCCGGATGTGCTTTGTGAGGGCGTCGAGATAAGCGTCCAGAAGCTGCTGGCGCACTTCCGGCGGCAGATCCGCTTTCGCATCGAACAGCAGCGAGGCAATGTCGTATTGCAGCGCGCCCTTCCGTCCGCCCTGGTAATCCACAAAGTATGGCTGCCCACGATGCAGTATCACATTGCGCGACTGAAAATCGCGGTAGAGAAAAAAGTCGCTCGGCGCTTCCAGCAAGAGATTCGTCAGGCGGTCAAAATCGTCTTCAAGCGCTTGTTCGTTGAAAGGAATCGCCGCCAGCCTCAGGAAATAATACTTGAAATAGTTCAGGTCCCAGTTGATGGACTGGCGATCGAAACTCCCGCGCGGGTAGCAAATCGAATAATCGAGGTCCCGCCCGGCTTCAACCTGAAAACGCGGAAGCTCAGAAACGACCTTGCGATAAAACTCGACTGCCTGCGGCGCGATGGTTTCACCGGTCCGATTCGCGGAGAGGAAGTCGAATAGCGTGGTATCGCCAAGGTCCTCTTCGAGGTAGGCGCCATGGTCCAGATCCTCGCCGTATATTTCCGGCACCGGCAACCCATGGCGGCGGAAATGTCTGGAAAAGGCCAGGAACGCGGCGTTCTCTTCGCGCACGCCGTACAAGATGCCGATGGCAGACTGGCTTCCTCGAGATAGGCGGATGATTTTTCGCCCCGAACCGCCGAGTTCTCCTTGAAGCGGCTGGATGCGCTCCGGAGTCAAGTGGAAATGCTTTTCAAACAGTTTGCTCAAAACATCCATGAATTGGGTTCCAGCTCATTCGGATTGACAACACAAACAGAACAGACTCTTTTCTATCATAGCTGCTTGCCGCGGCAGGCGCTCAATTGCGGGAGAGTTGCCTTTCCTGATGTTAGGGAAAGCGAAACTTGCCGGCGTCCCCTTACTTGGAAGCGGGAGGCCCCGCTATACTTTAGTAATGCCCTCATCGAAGGTGGTGCGGAAGCCTCGCGCGCGGCGAATTACCGAGGAACGAAATACCGCGTCGAAAGACCTCGACCGGATGACTTCGCTGGAGATGATCCGGTTGATGAACCGCGAAGATCACAAAGTTGCGCCCGCCGTCGCCCGCGTGGTTCCGGCAATTGCCCGGGCCGTGGATGAAATCGTGGCGAGGATGACCATCGGCGGCCGGCTGATTTATGTTGGCGCGGGATCGAGCGGAAGGATCGGCGTGTTGGATGCCTCGGAGTGTCCCCCGACCTTTGGCGTTTCCCCAAATCTGGTCCGGGCCGTGATCGCCGGCGGAAGAAAAGCGGTGATGCAATCCGTCGAAGGCGCGGAAGACCGGCCACGGGATGGAGCGCGGGATTTGCGGGACATTCACCTTTCGCGAAACGATTCGGTCATCGGTATTGCGGCCAGCGGCACGACGCCGTACGTGATTGGCGCAATCGCGTTTGCAAAGCGCCGCGGCGCGTTCACAGTCGGCGTCTCTGCGAATCGCCGGTCCCCCCTGGCAAGTTCCGCAAAAATAACCATAACGCCCGAAGTGGGGCCGGAAATCCTTGCCGGGTCCACTCGGCTGAAAGCCGGCACATCGCAAAAAATGGTTTTGAACATGCTCTCTACCGCAGTGATGGTTCGCCTCGGTCATGCCTACGACAACCTGATGATCGACGTCGGCGAATCGAATGAGAAACTTAGAGAGCGCGCCAAATGGATTTTGAAAGAAGCCAGCGCCAGAGACGTGTCCGCGATTACACGGGCATTGCGTCAAAGCGGACACGAACTTCGTTTGGCGCTAATCATGTTGAAACGCGAAGTATCCGCAAAACAAGCCCGCAAAATCCTGCAGGAATCACGCGGGAATTTGCGGAAAGCGTTGGGAGAGCGGCCGAGCCATTAGCCTCGGCAAATTTCGAAATGGATAAATTCAGGATACGCGGCGGAAAGCCGCTGCACGGAACGGTGAAAATCAGCGGGGCAAAGAACTCCGCGCTGCCCGCTATGGCCGCGGCACTGCTGACCTCCGAACCGGTGACGCTGCACAACATCCCCAAGGTGCGCGACATCATCACCATGAGCAAACTGCTGGCGTTCATGTCGGCCAACGTTTCCGCGCATGAGATTCCCGCTGAAAGCTACACCATCGAAACGAAATCCATGAACGATGCGGTTGCGCCATATGAGCTGGTGAAGACCATGCGAGCGTCGATTCTGACGCTGGGCCCCGCGATTGCCAGGTCCGGTGTCGCGCATGTTTCTCTCCCGGGAGGCTGCGCGATCGGCGCGCGGCCTGTGGATTTGCATTTGGCGGCCCTAGAGAAAATGGGAGCGCGGATCGCGACGGAGCACGGCTACATCCAGGCCAGCGTCCCGAATGGCGGCCGGCTGAAGGGCGCGCACATCGTCTTCGAAAAAATCACCGTGACCGGCACGGAGAATATCCTGATGGCCGCCACGCTGGCGGAGGGCGAGACAATTCTCGAAAACGCCGCCCGTGAGCCCGAAATCACCGACTTGATTCACCTCCTGCGCAAAATGGGCGCGGAGATTCACGGCGACGACAGTTCCACGCTACGCGTTCGCGGCGTTCCCAAACTGCACGGCGCGACCCACTCAGTTATTCCCGATCGAATCGAGGCCGGAACTTTCCTGATTGCCGGCGCTATCACAAATGGCGAATTGACGATCACCAATTGCAACCCAGGGCACCTAGGCGCAGTCTTGGCGAAGTTGGAGATAGACGGCGTGCGCGTAACAAAGCTGGATCCGTCCACTTTGCGTGTTCAAGCCGCGAAAAAACTCGTCGGCTCCGATGTAACCACCGAAGAGTATCCCGGCTTCGCCACCGACATGCAGGCACAATACATGGCGCTGGCCACCCAAGCCGAAGGCACATCGGTAATCACCGAGACCATTTTCGAAAACCGCTTTCTGCACGCCAGCGAGATGATCCGCATGGGCGCCAACATCTCTATTGACGGCCGCCGCGCCGTGGTTCGCGGGCCAGCCAAGCTCTCCGGAACCACCGTCCAGGCCTCCGACCTCCGGGCCAGCGCTGGCCTGGTCCTCGCCGCCCTGGTCGCCGAGGGCGAAACCCTCATCGACCGCGTCTACCACATCGACCGCGGCTACGAAGGCATCGTCGAAAAGCTCCAAGCCCTCGGCGCCGGCATCGAGCGCCTCCATTTCCCCACCTCCTGAGGCACTCGGCAAAATTTAGCGAACTCTGCTACAATCCCGCAGTGCTTTTGGTTGGTTAAACACGCGCGAACGAGCCTTCGCCTTATAACGACACCGGAGGGACCATTTATGCGGAATGCCAAACTTTTGGAGAAAATTGACGCCGCGATTGCCGAAAAGAATCTGCTGAAGCATCCCTTTTACCAGGACTGGCAGGCCGGCAAGCTCAGCCGCGAAGCCCTGCAGCTTTATGCAGCCCAGTATTACCGCCACGTGGAAGCCTTCCCGAAGCACCTGCGAGTGCTGGCGGCGCGCACCGAAGGCCCGATCCGCGAAATCGTGATGGAAAATCTTGCAGAGGAAGAGAATCCCGCCCGGCCTCACCCGAAGATGTGGCGCGAGTTCGCCGCCGCTCTTGGCGTAGGCGAAGACGACATTACCTGCTGCCCCGCCCTGCCGGGAACCCAGGCCGTGGTCGAAACGTTCCGCGAGATTGTAGGCGACCGGCCGGTGGCGGAAGCGGTTGCGGCTCTCTACGCTTACGAAGCGCAGGTTCCGGAGATTGCGACCACCAAAATTGACGGCCTGAAGAAATTTTATAACGTCAACTCTCCCGAAGGTCTGGGCTATTTCGAAGTCCATGAAGAAGCCGACAAGGCCCACCGCGAAGCCTGGCGCAACTGGCTGCTAGAGCACGCCGAGGGCAGCGAAGAAGAAATTCTGGCGACGACAAACGAAGCACTGGACGCGCTTTGGGGCGCGCTGGACGCCGTGCATTGCACACCGGCGCATTAACCAGCTCTGTTTGATTTAAGAAGTCGAAGAGAATCCAAAACAAAAAAGGCCCCCGGCGATTGCCGGGGGCCTTTTTCCGTAGCGGCCACCTTCAGGTGGCCGCGCATCTTCCTTAGTTGCCTTCGCCGCCCGCGCCGGCTGCCGCGGCCGGTGTTGGCGTGCTTCCGCCGTCTTTCCTCGCCTGCTTTTCGCGGGCTTCCTTGATGAGAGCCTTGCGCGAAAGGCGGATCTTGTTGCCTTCGATCGCCAGCACCTTCACCAGAACCTGGTCGCCCAATTTCAGCTCATCGCGAACGTCGCGGATGCGGTGTTCGGAAATTTCGCTGATGTGCAGCAAGCCGTCGGTGCCGGGGAAAAGTTCGACGAACGCGCCGAACTCCGCCAGGCGCACAACCTTGCCCAGATAAGTTTTGCCGATTTCGGCGCTGGCGGTGACGTCGCGCACCATCTGCAGCGCCTGATCGCCTCCTGCGCCGCTGGTCGAGAAAATATGCACGGTGCCGTCTTCGAGCACGTCGATCTTTACGCCGGTCTGCTCGATGATGGACTTGATTTTCTTGCCGCCCGGACCGATCAGGTCGCGGATCTTGTCCGTCGGGATGCTCAGCTTGTAGAGGCGCGGAGCGTACAGCGAAATGTTTTCGCGGTGCGCGCTCAGCGTCTTTTCCATGATGTCGAGAATCTCCAGGCGGGCTTTCTTCGCCTGCGCCAGAGCTTCGCGCATCATGCCGATGCTGATGCTGGTCACCTTGATGTCCATCTGCAGCGCCGTAATACCTTCGCGCGTTCCGGCAACCTTGAAGTCCATGTCGCCATAGTGATCTTCCGCGCCGGCAATGTCGGTCAGGATCGAGTAG
>DASSGJ010000160.1:0-20884 GCA_035693545.1 Candidatus Acidiferrum sp. | reverse complement strand
CTCTCAACCGCGCACGCACCGTCTTGCTGGACAAAGCGGGTCTGATGGGCGAGGCGTTTCGCGGCGTACCTGGTTTTCAGGTCGTCTATGAGGACGATATCTCGATTCTGTATTCGCACGACCTCAAGGAATAAGGAGCGGCGCATCGCATGGCCGGCGTTTTGCCCATCAGCGAGTTGCAGGAGGCAAACAAACGCGACATTTGGAAGATCGGGGATGCCCTGGTTCTTCTCGCCTACTCCTGCGTGGTTCTTTGGACCATCCGTTACCACGAAAAATGGGCGGACGAAGCGCAAGCTTGGCTCATCGCCCGCGACCTGGACCTGCGTACCATCTGGTTTCACGAGTTGCGTTATGAAGGCTCGCCGGGTCTCTGGCACACCATACTATGGATCGCTCAGCACGTCTTTCACGCCGGCTATGGCGCGCTCGGCTACATCGGCGCGTCTTTTGCAATCGCCGGTGCTGCCGTCCTGCTTTTCTTCGCCCCGTTTCCGAGATACATCCGCTGGCCGCTTGTCTTCACCTATGTGATGGTTTACCAGTACGCGGTCATTGCCCGCCCCTACACTCTCCTGCCGTTGCTCGTCTTCGCCGCAGCCATTTTGTTCAAGGACACGCTCCATCCTGAACGCATTACGCTTGTCTTACTGCTGCTCTCTCTGCTCACCGCCCACGGCACTGTTCTCACCGCTTGTTTCGGTTTGGCATATCTATATGAAGCAGTGAAGCTCTGGCCCAAAGTTGGTAATCCTGTCAGAAAAAAGTACATTGCCTGCGTTGCTGTCATGGTTTGCACCTTCGCATTCATCTATTTAATCGTGAAACCCACGCCCGACGTAGAAATGATTGCGCTCAGGAATGAGATTACCAATGCACCGCAAGCTGTCAGAGATAGTTTCCCTTCCATCAGCCAGAAGCTGGTCGCAGTGATCACCGGCGCGTTCATTGACTTCCTAATCCCGTCGGTCCTGCTCGTTCTCCTGTTCACAACTTGGTGTATTTGGCGAAAAAAGTGGCTCTCGTTCATCCTGCCCGTGGGGGCTATGATTGTCTTCTATGCGGCCATCCACGGCGCGGCCCATCATCACGGCACGGCCTTCGTGGCCGCCATCGCGGGCCTGTGGATCGCTTGGCCTACGTGCGAAGAAAATCTTGCCTTCGACCGACTAGATCGCATGGCCCTCGGTGTCGTTGAAGCATTGCTTTTGATTCTCTGCGCGGTCAACCTCTTCGATGCCGAGGTCGTTATCCGGCGGGAATACGCCTATCCCTACAGCGGCGCAGCGGATGCGGCCCAGTATCTCAAATCTGTAGGAGCCGACCGGAATTCGATGTTCGGCTATTTGCATGGAGTGGTCGCCGTGCAGGCTTATTTCGACCACAACATCTTCGTGAATAACCCCACGGCGTTTTTTCACCACGGCTTGCCATTGGACACAACTCAACTCAATGTTGCTGAGCTCTATCGCATAAAGCCTGAATATGTAGTTGCTTATTCGGATGAGCCAGAGGTAATGCTGAAGATGGGCGCCGGACAACTTACTTCCCGCGGATACGAATTGGTGCACCTCTCGGATGGCTACTATCTCTATAAACGAGGAGTGTTCGAGCGGGAGGTGTATTTCATCTTTCGCAGATTGCCGGATGCCCTTGCTGATTCGCCTCCGGTCACAGCAAATACTACAAACTCGAGTCAGAAACGCTCATTGCCGTGACGCCCTAAGCTACGGTACGAATTTGAGATCTAAGTAAGGATAGGTAGTAAAAAGGAAAACGAAATGAGCCGAAAGGTGAAGGCAACACAGCAAACGCCGGCAGACGCGAGTCTCTTCAACGCTATGTGGAAACACCGCCTCTGGTGGATGCTACCGCTCGGCGTGTTGCTCCTCCTGCTCGTCGCTATTTACGCTCTTGAACACCTCTCCAAAACCGATTCGGAAATGTATCCCACGTCCACGGGGATTGTCTCGACCTTTATCCGCTCTTGCTGACCCATGCCGCCCACCAGAAAAGATTTGCTCCTCGCCGCTCTCGTCCTGCTGGCCATTCCGGCCTTCGCGGAACTTACCTTGCGCCTCGCGCGGGTGGAGTTCGACGTGCAACTTTACAGCCCGAATCGCAATCTGGGTTGGGTGCTGTTGCCTGGAGCGAGCGGCTTGGTTTCGACCGAAACGCCGCAATGGGTCCGAATCAATAGCCACGGTTTTCGCGACCTGGAACGCAGCTACGAAAAACCGCCAGGCACATATCGCATCGCCGTTCTTGGCAACTCGTGGACCGAAGCTCTTCAGGTGCCGTTGGAGAAAACTTATCCCGCCGTTTTGCAAGAGAAACTCAACGAATCCAGCTGCTTCAGCGGTCGGAAGGTCGAAGTCTTGAATTTCGGTGTTGCCGGCTATTCCACCGCGCAAGAATTCCTGCTTCTCCAGCAGAAAGTCTGGGACTATCATCCCGACCTCGTGCTGCTTGCTTTCTATCCCGCGCGGGATATTGCCAACAACGTCCGCGAATTGAACAATGCCGCAGCTCCCGAGCGCTCTCCCTATTTCGTCTACCGTGACGGCCAGCTTGTTCTCGACGACGCGTTCCGCTCGCTCCCCGCCCTTCAATCGCGGCAAATCTGGCTGCAAACCGTCGGCTATCAGTTCGACCAGCACGTCAAGTTATTGCAGGCGATTAGCACCATCCAGCGCTTCGGCAAAATTCGCGTAGCCATGGCCGCTGCGAAAGAGCAGGCAGCGAAATCCGGCGTGGACAATCTGGAATTCGCGATCTACTCGCAACCCACTTCGCCCGCGATGCAGGACGCCTGGAAAATAACCGAAGGCCTCTTCCTCTCCATGCGCGACGAAATTCGAGCCCACGGCGCGGAGTTCCGCATCATCACTTTAGCCGCTCGCCCACAAGTAATCCCGGAGCCTGCCAAGCGCACAGAGCTTCTACGCAAGCTCGGTGTGCAGGATTTCTCGTACGCCGATAATCGCATTAACGAGATTGCAGCCACCCTCGGTATTTCGGTAACGAATCTGGCTCCAGTGCTTTCTTCCTACGCCGAATCCCGCCACGTCTATCTGAACGGCTTCCATTCCTCAAATCTCGGCACAGGGCATTGGAATGAAACGGGGCATCGCGTCGCCGGTGAAACCATTGCCGCCGACCTCTGCCGCGCCGGTAATCGGGGATTCGTCCACGAGATCTTTGCCCCGCTTCCCCACAAGGAGTGAACGCGCGCGTGACCTCCATCGTCCAATTCCGTGAGCGACTCCGCCGGCAACTTCTCACCCACGCCGACAAAGTTCTTCTCCGCGTTGTTACTTCGCCCGATTTCGATCGGCCGGCCGAGTTCACCGGCAGATCCGTCCTAAGCACCGCTGAACAACTCGCCGCTTCCTTCCTGCTGCCGAGCCAACGCTCCGTTGTTCTTCTTTTGTTGCCACACTCTGCGGAACTTTTTCTTCTTCAGCTTGGCCTGGTTCTCCAAGGGCATATTCCCGCTATCCTCGCGTGGCCCACCAGCCGGATTGATGCGGAAAAATATCAACGCAACCTCGTTCACCAGCTGAGTCACTTGCCCGCGGACCTGTTGATCACCTTGCCTCGGTTGGCTGAAAATCTCTCCGGAGGCATCCCTTATCCCGCCACAGGCCTGCCGCTGGAAAATGCAGCCGTGTTCGAGAAGCTATTCCCCGCAGCGCCGGTCAGCGAGCGTCTGAAACGCCGGAAAGGTTCCCGCACTGTTCAGCCGATCAGCGCTGATGCGCTTTTTCTTCAATTTTCCGGCGGGACCACCGGCGCGCAAAAAGCCATCGTAGTCACCGCGGAGATGCTGTCCTGCCAATTTCAGCAATTGGCACATGCCCTGCAGTTCACTTCCGGCGACAGCGTGGTTTCCTGGTTGCCGCTGTACCATGACATGGGCCTGATCGCCTGCTACTGGATGCCTCTATGGCATGCGGCGCCCTCGCTGCAAATGGCCGCCAACGACTGGGTCATCAATCCGGAGCTCCTGTTGAAATATGTTTCCCGCTATCGCGCGACATTTTGCTGGCTCCCGAATTTTTCCTTTTCTTATATCGGCCAGCGCCGCGAACAGATGCAGGAGCACCAACTCGATAGTGTTCGTGCCTGGATCAATTGTTCAGAGCCGGTGCGCCTGAAATCCGTCTCCGCATTCGCCAACGCCTTTGCTGATTGCGGTGTGCGCAAAGAAAGTCTTCAGGCGTCCTACGCCATGGCGGAAACAGTGTTTGCTATTACACAGTCGGAGTTGGGAAGGGAACTCGCTACCATACCGCGGCAGCGGGTGCACCACACCCATCACGCGTATTCGGAGCTGGCCTTCGATCTCTTGGACGACGTCTACGTCTCTTCGGGCAAACCACTCTCGAACACGGAAATGAAAACCCTCGGCTCCGATGGCTCTCTCTGCCCAGAACTTGTTCCCGGCGAAATTCATGTGCGCACACCTTCGTTGTTTTCCGGCTATTGGGGATCCGACGGCTTTCAAACTCACTCGCTGAACAACGGCTGGCACGCCACCGGCGATTTTGGGTTTCTCGCCGGCGGAGAACTCTTCGTGATTGGACGTTTCAAGGATATTGTCATCGTGGGTGGCAATAACATCTTTCCCGAAGATGTCGAAGCAGTGGTCAATTCGATCAATGGCGTGTATCCCGGCCGCGTGGTGGCGTTCGGCGTGGAGGACCAGGAATTTGGCACCCAGGGCCTGGGGGTGGTGGCTGAGATGAAGGGCGAGTTCAGCGAGGAAGCCGCGTTTGAAGTGGAAGCCGCCATTCGCAAACTGGTGCTTACCGCAATCGGCACGGCGGCCCGCTACGT
Organism: Candidatus Acidiferrum sp.; assembly: GCA_035693545.1. Classification (GTDB taxonomy): domain Bacteria; phylum Acidobacteriota; class Terriglobia; order Acidiferrales; family UBA7541; genus Acidiferrum. The sequence goes on along the minus strand of DASSGJ010000160.1, from coordinate 16,042 downwards.
TCTGGTCGTCCCGCAAAGATGGATCGTTAAAAGCACCGCGGGGAAAATTTCGCGCCGGGAAACGCGCGAAAGGTTCCTGCGCGAACACCTGGGCCGGTGAGACCAAGGAGATTCACGTGATTCCTGACAGCGTAACCATCCGAAATGCCGCAATGGAGGCTGCCACGCAACTCGTTGGCCGGCCCATCAAGGAAGGGCAGCGCCTGGTGACCTCCGGTTTGATCGATTCGCTCTCTGTTCTGAAATTGATTGGATTACTGGAGAAAAAATTGCGGGTGATTATCCCTCCTGAGACGTTGCAGCCCGAGGATTTCGACGATGTGAATCTGATCGTGGAGACTGTCGAACGCGTTGCGAAATCAATGCCATGAGCGGCGCAAGACAAAGACGATTGCCCGATGACCTTTAACTCCGTTCCGTACCTTCTTTTCCTGGTGTTCGCAGTGGCTGCATTCTGGCTGCTCCCCGCGCAATTTCGGCGCGCGTTTGTGCTGTTGGCCAGCCTGGGGTTTTATGCCTCCTGGGGATTTCTTTTAGTGTGGTTGCCCCTGCTGGTGGCTGGAATTGTCTATTTGATTGGCCTACAAATCACCAGCGATAACACGCACCAAATAAAGTGGATGTGGCTGGGCACCGGCTGCCTGCTGGGGCTGCTGATTTTCTTTAAGTACCGAGGATTTTTGTTCGGCAACTTACAGTCTCTGGGAATTTCCGCCGATCGGCATCCGCTATCCCTCGCAACGTGGGTGGCGTTCCCCATGGGCATCTCCTTCTACACATTTGAAGCCATCGCGTACCTAATCGATCTGCGCCAGGGGCGCGTCAAGATGCCGGGGTTTTGGGATCTTTGCCTATTTTTCTTTTTCTGGCCCAACATACTTTCCGGACCGCTGGTTCGCGCGCGTGAACTCATGCCGCAACTAAATTTCCGAAAACCGTTCGAGCCGCGCTTCTGTTTTGAAGGAATGGACCGGCTGATCTGGGGCCTGGTGCAGAAAAACGTTGTCGCCAACCTGCTCGGTGTCTGGGTAGATCGGGGTTTTGCGCCGAGCGCCGGTGGAATTCCCTCCACATTGGACGGCTGGTTTCTTGCCATCGCTTTCGGCCTGCAGATTTATTTCGACTTCGCCGGGTACACCAACATGGCCATCGGCGCCGCCCGGTTACTGGGCGTCACCCTCCCTGAAAATTTCCGACAGCCTTATCATGCGGCAACGCCTCCGGATTTCTGGGCCCGCTGGCACATGACCCTTTCTCGCTGGGTGCGCGACTATCTGTTTTTCCCTCTCAACGCCAAGTACGCGGGCGCTCCCCTGCCGCTATACTTCAGCCTGCTCGCGGTAATGGCGCTTGTCGGACTGTGGCACGGCGCCGGCTGGGGTTACATCCTCTGGGGCTCGCTCCACGGCGCGTATCTGGTTCTTTATCGCGTGTATGAGAGTTGGAGGCCCGCGCGATCCTTAGGGGCTGCGTCGCGATGGCTTTCTGGCGCTTGGCGAATCTTGACGCTTGTAGCGGTAATCGTTGCATGGGTACCGTTTCGTGCCCCTACTTTGCAGAAAGCCAGCGAGATTCTTTCCTCAATGTTCTGGCACCTCCGTGCCGGAACAGCGTACGGCGCTGCATTTTACGTGTTCACACTCGCAGTTATTCCGTTTTGCGTGTTTGAACCTTTGCTGTTGCAAAAACTTGGGGAAATCGAGGAGCAAGCGGGAGCGGATGGGCCACCCGCGTTTCGCGTTTTGGTGCGGCCGATCGCCTATTCATTCGGCCTACTACTCTTTCTTCTCTTCGACGAGCACAACGTGCAATTCATCTATTCACAATTCTAATTCCTGGTTTCAGTCCTGCGGAATTACCCCAAACAATCAGCTTTTATTGAATCCGTGTGCCATCCGGCAGGAAAACAGGAAAATCGTCATTCGGGCGAGCCAGTACAAGCTGCTGAGCGGAAGCGTTGCGATCGTAATCGAAAAGGAAAAATCCAAACTTATAATGCAGTGCCAGATCGCCGGGATATTGGGCAATGGCCCACTGGTATTGTGCCGCAGTGTCTTGAGGAGTCTCGGTCGAGCCGGCAGCGCGCAGCATCAAACTCTGCAATTGCTCGGTGTGATTCAATTGCTTGGTAAACGGCGGGCGTTGCATACGATCCGCCATCTCCGCGGCTACTCGAGCGCGGTCGTGGCCCGTGAAAGCCAAAAGACGCTCGCACTCCAGCTCGCTGGGAGGCTCCGCGTATGTTGCGGAGTCCTGCGCATTCGGAAGAGTCTTCACGACCTCCTCAAACACGGAGCGCGCGAAAAGATAGTTCGCGATGGGCGTAAGATGCACGTGGTCGTAAAGGAGCTCGCCGCCAATCACCCCATTACGGCTCTCTCCCGCAAACAGGGAATCCGTATCCAGAAGCACCGCGTTGGGCCCGGACTCTTTTGCGGTTTCACGAATGATCTCGTTGATGCGCGAATCGGCCCGGAATCGCAGCGTGTCCAGATCCCGCGCGCCGGTATAGTGCTCCTTCGCAGCAGAAAAATTGCCCAGCGACCAGTAGCAACGTGCAATCCGGAAGTGAAGCTCCGCATATTGATCGTCAATCTCCGCGGCTGAGGAATAAAGTTTCAACGCCTCGGCAAAAGATTGCGCGCTCTCAAGCTCGGCTCCGTGTTGCACAAGCGCCGACCACGATTGCAGCGCGTCCGGGTCGAGCCCGGCCCGATGCAACGAGCCGAACGGGGCGGAGTCGCGCAGGTTCGTGGAGATCGTGCTCAGTAACACATGCGCTCCTGAAGCGTGCGCGGCGTCCACAATGCCCTTCAGGTTGCTGGCGAAATTTTCATAGGCAGGCTGCATGCGCGGCGAATCGGCACGGACCTGTTTGTCCAGGAACATTTCCATGCCCCGCCACTCGCCGCGCGGTTGCCCGCTCTCCATGAGAAATTGTCCGATACGCGATGAGCGCACAAATATGCTCGCGCGAATCACCGGCAGGCTCATGGAAGACGTAGTCACAACGGCTCCCGGCCCGTATGGCCCGACAACTTCATTGCTCCCGGCGTAAACGACGTACATGTCCGGCCGGTATTTCGCCAACTCTCGCGCAATCGCCAGGCTTACATGTGAATTGATCGCCACCATACCCGTGTTGACCACTTCAAATTTCATGGTTGGGAAACGCCGGCGCAGCATCACCTCCAGGTAACGGCTGAATCCGTACGCGAAGTCCGGATCGCCCATGGCAGCGGACTCGCCGAGCACAAAGATCCGGTAAGTGCCATGAGGCTTGACCGGATCGATCGAAAAAAATTGCGGCGTCTTGATCATCCCAGGAGGAAAAAATGGCGCCGCAAAGAAGAGGTTGTAGCATGACGAAGGCCGGCCGTGAATCGTACACGGCTCCATCAAGTCCGTGGAATAGCCCACATGGAAGAGACGCAGAGCGCCTTCTGTAAGCGCCAGGAGTAGCACCGGCGCGAAGATCGCGAAGGCAATTCGCGGCAGCCAGAAGCGCAGTCGCGACGGCGGGTTCCCGGGCGTCGTTTTACTTGAGCCGGCCATAAAGGTTTTTCATTTCTTCGAATTCCTCACGGTCTCGTAAATACCGTGGCAATCTCATCGTGATAGACGAGTTTGAATCGAGAATCGATGGTCAAGAGCTTCGCCAGAGGAAGCGTGGAATCGAGCACCACAACACCCGCCTGATCGAGATACGGATCGGTCTTGTAACCTGGAAATCCCGACTCCGACTCATAGAAGACCCGGTCCAGTTCATCGCCATATAGATCATTGCGCCCGTCAATCGCCACGGGCAGTTCCGGCAAGTACCACATCAGGAAGCCGCCCCAACTAAGGTTGTTGTACAACGGACCGGTGAACGGGCGCCTCCGGAGAAAATTGACGGCATTTACGGGATATTCGACGCTGATCGCCTGATCCAGCCCGCGCGTAGTGAAGTTCACAGCGGGCGCGGCGGACGGCAAGATCACGAGCAACGCTGCGGCAGCAATGGCAAGTTCTCTCCAGGATTCTTGGCGATCCCGGGAAGCTTCGGGAGCGGGATTGTCGGCGATGCAAGCGGCGGCGGAAAAGCAGATAAACCACCCATCGCGCATAGTGCGAAACGCCAATACGCTGGCAACGATGAGAAGAAGCAGTTTGAAAACATCCAGTTTCTTCTGCCAGCCAACCGCGTAAAATGCAGCCGCCGCGAGGAGCAGTTCGGTGAAATTACTGAATCCGCGAAAGCTCAATGGCTGGAGTTCCATGATGATGTTGTAGGTGAACTTCGCTTTCGAGTAGGCCAGCACAGCCAGATACGGGTGATAGAAATTGGGGCCGAAGAAGGTCGCGAGTGCGCATAGGGAAAAAATGACGAGCAGAGATTTCACCTTCAAGGTCGGTTGCAAGAGGTATCCCGGTCTGAAGCCCAATGACATTGACAGTTCCTGGGCGAGATATACAGCGACGAAGAGACCTACGACGAACAAACCGTAAATAAACTGGATGTGCAGGTTGGCCCAGAGAAGAAACAGCGGTGGCAACCAATAGAGAATCTTTTCTCTGCCTGTTCTTTGCGCTTCCAGCAGCAGAGCCAAAGTGATGCAGTACAACATTTCCGAAAAAAAGACCGGACGCGGCATACCGTTGAAAAGGAATGCCGCACAGACAATCCCTGCAAGGATGCAAGACATCCAGAAACGTCCTGACAGGCGCCGCAACATCCAGTAAACAAAGAAGGCGACACCGATCGTGAGTATCGTTCCGAAGGTGCCAATCCCCACCAGGCCGAACCATGCGTAGGAGCGGGAAAGCAAAACCTCATAACCCCAACTGTATGCGACCCACGGGCGGCCCTCGGCAGTGCGAGAAAGTATGCCGGTGTGCGGGACAGCCAGATTCTCAATGATCCAGTCGCCGACTTTCAGGTGCCACCAGATGTCCAGGTCGCGCACGCAATACTTGTGGCGAAATGCGTTAATACCGATGCCGGAAAGAAAAGCAATGAGAGCGGAGAGCTGAATCCAGGGATTGCGCAGAAATTTCATGAACTTGCGGCGGAAACCGCGATTTCCTTCGATACTGTCGTGGATTCTTCGCCAGCTTGCCCGGATTCATGGTATTCGCCATCTTCGTTCACGGCCCAGATGTCGTACTTGTTCTCGCCTGCAAGGATGTTCCGGGCAACCAGCATGGCGGTCATCATGGCGTGATCCTGGTTGTTGTACTTGTGCATGCCGTTCCGGCCGACGAGGTGTAGATTCTTATAATTTGCGGCCAAGGCTTTGCGAATGACAGCTACGTGTTCTTTGTAATCGTCATCGTAGACGGGATAGGCCTTGGGCTGACGAATCACACACCCGTCCACAACATCCGTCGCAGCGGCGAGGTTAAGCAACTCCAATTCTCTTTTCGCAAGTTCAATCAGGTCTTCGTCTGCTGTATTCCACAGACCGTCGCCTTCAAAGCAAAAATATTCGAGACCATAGGAGCAAAAGTTGCTGTCCGGAACCATCTCGGGCGACCATGATTTGTAATTCTGAACCCGCCCAACCTTAACGTTGGGATCATGAATATAGATCCAGTTGTCCTGGAAGCGGTTCCGCTCCCGGAGGATCAACCCGACAGTAAGAAAGTCACGATATCGGAGGGAAGATCCTGATTTCAGAGCCTGCTCTGGCAACCGCGGTTCGAGTTGCGAGACTAACTGCCGAATAGGCATCGATGAGATCAGGTGTTCCCCCCGATGCTTCTCCAGCTTTCCGCCGGCGGTGCGTGCCGTAACAATCCAGGAATTGCTTCCTGTATCAAAAGAGCAGCCAACGACGCTGCGTCCGAGCAGGACATCTCCTCCCATCGCTTCGACTTTGCTTGCGCAGGCTTCCCACATCATGCCGGGGCCAAACCGCGGATACCGGAAAGTATCAATCAAGGTTTTTACGACGTTCTGGCGATTTTTAGGCTTCCGCTGTGGTATCAGCGCGTTCTTGATCGCCGATCCGAGCGAGAGTCCTTTAATCCTTTGCGCGGCCCAATCTGCGGATATTTCCTTGCAGCTCATCCCCCAGACTTTTTCGGTGTAAGTCTTGAAAAAGATACGGAACAGCCGCTGCCCGAACTGGTTTACGACCCAATCTTCAAAGGATTTTGGATTCTCCACCGGATTCAGGCGCGCACGAAGGAAAGACAAGACGCAAAGGGTGGATTCGATAAAACCCAGCTTGGAGAGCGCGTCAAACGGCTTCAGAGGATAGGAATAAAATTCGCCCCGATAGCAAATCTTGGAAGAGCGCGGGCGCTGGAGCATGTCCGGGCCCAGGATCTCCGTCCAGAGGTCCTCGACTTCACGCGACTTCGAGAAAAACCGGTGCCCGCCGATGTCGAAGCGGTAGCCGTGATACTCGACCGTACGCGAAATCCCGCCAACGTATTGCGAATCGCCTTCAAGAACGGTGACGCTTTGCCCTTGCTTGCTCAGCTCATAGGCGGCGGTAAGCCCGGCGGGTCCTGCGCCTATGATGATGGCTTTCTTGTGGATTTCGCTCATCAAGCTATTGCCCTGGCAGCTGATTACTATTGTTGCGCCTGTGCCATCAACTGCAAGACCGCATCCTTGTTGGGATAGGCCGGATTTGCTTCGAGTAGCTTCTTCCAGGCGGCGACGGCTCCGGGTCCATCTTTCTTACCCTGCCACTTTACGATGCCGAGATTAAAAAGGGTATCGGCCTTGTTCGGGTCATACGTCAGCGATTTGTTGAACTGGGCAATCGCGCTATCGGCGTTGCCTGAGTACCAATAGGATGTCCCCAGGTCAGTTCGCACCGAAGTATCCGCGGGCTGCACTTTCAGCGAGCGTTCGTAATAGTCGATTGCCGCGGGATACTGTTTGGCGTCGTAGTAGATGTTTCCAAGATTGGCCAGCAGCGCCGCATTTTCGGGTTCAGCCTGGAGCCGTTGCAAAAGCGGAGCTGCCTGTGTATCCGCGGTTTGTTTCAGTTGTTGTGCGGAAGGCATGGCGCTTTCCAGGCCGAAATTGGCCGGCGCCGGTTGGCTCGGGGCCGCCGCAAGGGCCTGTGCAGGGGTTGCAAAGGTTTGTGACGTCGCGGGCGTAGAGGTAGACCGGCGCACCATCCAACCGCCGGCAATTCCAACCAGTAAACAAACGACAGCCAGCGCCGACGCTTGTGCTCCAGTCCACGTTTCCGCCGAAGTAATCTTCAATGTTCCAGCCACGGTTCGCGCTCCTTCTCCAATAAACTCTTCAATTATTTCTTCGCTGCAATTTTTTGATTTGCTTCCGCAATCAGCTGTTCCACTGTCGCCTTGCGGTCCAGATCCGGATGTGATTTCAAGAGTTGCTGCCAGGAGGCAATCGCGCCCGCCGCGTCATCCTTGCCCTTAAATTTGATCATTCCCAGGTTAAAAAGGGCGTTCACATCATTCGGGCTGTACTTCAAAGCTTTTTGTAACTCGCTCAAGGCTCCGTCCACGTCACCCTGGTAGTACAGGCTCGAGGCCAGGTCTGTCCGGGTGGTTACATTCTTCGGATCCACTTGGAGCGCCCGGTTGTAGTAGCTGGACGCGTCCTTGAATTGGTGAGTGCTGTTATAAAGCGCGGCTACCTGCACCAGCAGCTTGGCGTTTTTCGGATCGCTCTTCAACTTTTCCAGCATCGGAGCAGCTTTCACATCCGCCATCGCCTTCATCTGCTCCATCGTCGGCACCGGATGTCCACCCGGAGGCATTCCGGGCTTTGCCGCCATGGCCGGAGCCGAGGCCCGCGGGGACACAAGAGCTTTGCGCGCGCCCACAACGAAGTAGCCGAATGCCAATCCGGCTATCAACGCGGCCGCGCAAATTTGATAAACGCGCGATGCCCGAAGAACAGAAACTGGCTGAGGTGGAAGAGATTCCGTCGCTGGATTCGTCGCCATAAACTTGCCAACTCTCCTTTACGCCCGTTGCCGTCGATGACCCAATCGGTGGTGTGGCCTCCACCTGGTTCATCCATTTCGTCCCATCGCAATCCATTCAAAGCACAGGAATTAATGCGCCACAACCGGCAATTTTGTTACTGCGAACATGTTTATAATTGGGATTGGCTGCGGCAGAACCCCAATCCCTTATATAAGGTACCGGCTTGGGGTCACCAGCGTCCGCGTCTTTCGTCACAGCGGTTTGTGATATTCGTCACAACAAGCCGGGCGGGGAGGCGGGGCCGTGAAACTGGAGCATCGCCATGACCCTCATGACCATAAGGATGTGTGTTTGGCCGCCGACAAGTTCAAGGGTTGCCAATCTCGATATAAAGTGCGGTAGACTGTGGCGTCGCTATGGGCCTGCGCAGCACCTCCAACAGACTCTTGCTTCCGGGGATAGCGGCTATCTGTCTGGCCGCATCTCTTTGGGCAGGGCATTTGCAATTGCGATCCACGGATCGGCCCATCTCTCGCCTGGTCCGGACCGCCGTTGCGCTTCGCTCCACACAGTTTGCCATAGCGGACTTTGACGGCGACTTGAAGCCCGACTTGGCGCAAGTCCGCGTCATGCGCGACGGTTCTCCCAATTCGCAATATTCTCTCGATTTTAATTTCAGTGGCGGGCACCGGCCGGGGATTTACATTGTGGGGCCTTCGGGTGGCCTGCAAATCACTTCGCGAGACGTCAACGGAGACAAGTTCGCCGATCTCATCATCACTTCGCTCCTCGACTCACATTTTGTGGTGATTTTCCTGAATGATGGTAAGGGCAACTTTGTTGTTGCCGACCCAGCCAATTTTCCCGGCGCTGTGAAGGGGACAGAGTACCGCCTTATTACGCCTGCGGATGTTGCCGCGGGACAACCCGCCCTTCAGCCGGGCCGCGATTCGACTGGGGATGCAGAGGCTTTCGCGGGGCACTACGGAGCGGGAGTAATCTCCCGCGCCGGTTTACCTTTCGCGCAGTCAATGCTTCGTACGGAATTAACTTTTCCCAGTGCAGGCCGCGCGCCGCCACTCGTTTAAATCCTATACACATTTCTCGTATCCAATCTTATGACTTCTCAATGAGGGTCAGGGTATCGTCCATGCGGGCACGCTACGCGTGTAGCACTTAGGGTCGACTTTCTGATGTAGGAAGAGGTCCTTTCTGCGAGGGTTCCATTTGTCAGAAAGCAAGAACAGACGAGGTAGGGATATGCAGCAAATTATCCGGCGCGTGTGCCTGATTGCAGTGCTCACCATGGGATTCGCAAGAGACGCCGCCGCGCAGAAGGCGTTGAGCTGGGATGAAGTGCGTTCGCGTTTCGAGGCAAACAATCCCACTTTGCTCGCGGATCGGGTGAGCATCGAAGAATCGAAGGCCCAGCAGATCACCGCCTATCTGCGCCCGAATCCGCAGCTAACGCTGGCGGCGGATGGGACGCAGATTGCCTCGGACAAGGGTGTCTGGAAGCCGTTCGCAGGTACCTACGAAACGCCAACTATCAGCTACCTCCACGAACGGCAGCATAAACGCGAACTGCGGCTGGAGAGCGCCCAGAAGGGGACGCTGATCGCCGAGTCCAACCATGCCGATTTGGAGAGAACGCTGCTGTTCAGCTTACGCGGCGCATTTGTTGCCACGCTCCAGGCGAAGGCCGTGGTGAAGCTTGCCAAAGATAATCTCGCCTACTATGACAACCTGTTGGAAATCAGCAGGACGCGATTCAGCGTTGGCGACATCGCCCAAATCGATCTCGACCGGTTGGAATTACAGCGGGTGCAGTATGAATCGGATGTGCAGTCCGCGGAAGTGAATTTGCGCACAGCGAAAATCCAGCTGCTGACTTTGCTCAATGACCGGACTCCCATCGAGGAGTTCGATGTCGCGGGACCTTTCGACTTCAGCGACCAGGTCATGGCGCGTGATGAGTTCAGAAAGATCGCTCTGGATACCCGCCCGGACCTGAAGGCGGCCCTGGAAGCGGTCGACAAGGCGCAGACCGATCACAAACTCGCTGTCGCCAACGGCTCAACCGATCCGGTATTGAGCGCCTGGTATACGCACAACGCCTCCAACAACAATCCATTCGGCTTGAATACGCTCGGAGTCAGCGTCAGCATCCCGCTGCGCATATTTGACCGCAATCAAGGAGAAAAACTGCGCACGCAGCTGGACATTGACCGCAGCCAGAAGCTGACCGGAGCCGCGCAAGCGCTGGTCTTCAGCGATGTGGATTCGGCTTACGCCGTTGTGAACAGCAACCTGAAGCTGCTCCAGCCCTACAAAACAAAATATCTGCAACAAGCGGTGCGGGTGCGGGACACAGTCGCGTTCTCGTACCAGCATGGAGGCGCGTCGTTGGTGGATTTTCTGAATGCACAAAGCGAGTACCGCACTGTGGAACTCAGTTACCTGAATTTGATCGGGGCCTATCTGACCGCCGCGGCGCAGTTGAATCTGGCTGTGGGACGCGAGGTCCTGCAATGAACCGCCGGCCTCTTTACCTGATCGCTGTGCTCTCCCTTTGCGGAATCACGCTTGCCGGCTGCGGAGGAAAGGCAGCACCGGGAGGCGGCGCGCCGCCGCAAACCAAAGTAGAGCAGGAGACCGATGTCAGCATTTTGCAAGTGGACCATCCGGAACAATTTCCCATCGTAAAGGCAACAGAATCGCTGCAAGCTTCTTCGCTCACCGTTACAGGCGTCGTCAGCCCAGACGTAAGCCGCACCGTTCCGGTGATTTCACTCGCAAGCGGCCGCGTGGTGGAAGTTCGCGCGCGTCTTGGCGATGCAGTGCAAAAAGGCCAGGTGCTGTTACGCGTACAAAGCCCTGACATTGCCGCGGCATTTTCAGACTATCGCAAAGCTACCGCCGATGAAGTCCTGGTTCGTAAGCAATTCGATCGCGCGCAGATTCTTTACGACAAGGGCGCCATCTCCCTGAACGATTTCCAGGTTGCGGAAGATGCGGAATCAAAAGCCAAGGTGGATCTCGAGACCACGATGGAGCGGCTGCACGTGCTGGGAGTGGACAAGGATCATCCATCCGCGGTGGTGGACATCAAAGCGCCCGTGACCGGCGTCATTACGGATCAACAGGTGACCAATGCCTCGGGGGTGCAGGCTCTGACGGGGGGAAACCCGTTCACGATCTCCGATCTTTCGCATGTCTGGATTCTCTGCGACGTCTACGAAAACGATCTCGCCAACGTGCATGCCGGCGAAACTGCGGAAATCCGGCTGGTTGCCTATCCGGATAAAGTGCTGGCGGGAAAGATCAACAACATCGGACCGATTCTCGATCCCAATATCCGTACCGCCAAGGTCCGCGTAGAAGTCGCAAATACAGGGGCGTTGATGCGCGTGGGTATGTTTGTAAGCGCCACGTTCTACGGACAGAAGAAAGAACGGCTCGCGGCCGTGCCTGCTTCCGCAATTCTGCACCTGCACGATCGCGACTGGGTCTATGTTCCGGCTGGTGACAAGAAATTCCGGCGCGTCGAAGTGAAAGCTGGGCCCACGCTTCCCGACAAAATGCAGCTGGTACGTTCGGGCATCGAGCCCGGACAGCCCGTGGTGGCGAACGCGCTGGTGATGCAGAGTGCCGCGGGACAGTAGAGGAACGATGAACTTCCATCGGAGAGGAAAGTTGATTCGATGATTCGGGCGATTGTCGATTTCGCGCTGGACAACCGCTTCATCGTGCTGGCGATCGGCGCCCTGCTGCTCGTCTGGGGCGCGGTTTCATTCCACAATCTCCCCGTCGAAGCGTACCCCGACGTCGCCAACAATTATGTTCAGATCATCACCCAATGGCCGGGTCGCGCCGCCGAAGAAGTGGAACAGCAAGTTACCATTCCGATTGAAATCCAAATGAACGGCCTGCCGCATCTGGCACATTTGCGCTCGGTTTCGCTCTTTGGCCTTTCCAGCGTGATGCTCATCTTTGATGACAGTTCCAATAACGATTGGAACCGGCAGAAGGTGCTCGAACGGTTGTCCCAGGTGACTCTGCCAAACAATCTGCAACCGCAGATGGGCACGGACTACAGCCCGGTTGGGCAGATTTACTGGTATTCGCTGAAGAGCACGAATCCGAAATACGATTTGATGGAATTGAAAGCGCTCGAGGATTGGACGCTGGAAAAGGAGTTCAAGTCTGTTCCGAACGTTGTGGACGTTGTGAGTTTTGGCGGCACAACACGCGAATACCAGGTGCGCGTGGATCCCGCCAGGCTGGTTGCCCTTGGATTGACGATCGGCCAGGTAGAGCAGCAGTTGGCCAACAACAACGTGAACGCCGGCGGAAGCTTCATCGAATCCGGCCTGCAACAGATCAACGTTCGTGCTGTAGGGCTTGTAACCAGTGTCGAAGACATCGAACAGACCGTGCTGAAAACGCAAGCCGGTACGCCGCTACGCGTGAAAGATATCGCCACGGTCACGCAGGGACCCAAAATCCGGCTCGGGCAGATTGGCAAAGCGGTGCGCCGCGAAGACGGCGTTGTTCTCGACAACGATGACGTGGTCGAGGGAATTGTGCTGTTGCAGAAAGGCGCCGAGTCCGACAGCACGCTGGACGGGATTCACGCCAAGGTAAAGGAACTCAACGAGCGCATTTTGCCAAAGGGCGTGCAGATCGTGCCATTCCTCGACCGCAGCGACCTGGTCCACTACACCACGCATACGGTGTTGCACAATCTTTCCGAAGGCGTACTGCTGGTCTCCATCATCCTGTTTTTCTTTCTGGGTAATGTGCGCGGAGCATTGATTGTTGCGATGACCATTCCGTTTTCTCTGCTTTTCGCCTCGATCTGCCTGGACCTGAATAAGATTCCGGCGAACCTGCTCTCGCTTGGCGCGCTGGACTTCGGCATGGTTGTGGACGGAGCCGTGGTGGTCATCGAGAACGTCGTGCGGCATTTCGGATTAATCAGCGCGGCTGAAAAAACGCCACTCGAGCGCATTCGCGATGCCGCTCACGAGATACAGCGCCCGGTTTTTTACGCAATCGCCATCATCATCACCGCCTATATGCCGATTTACACCTTGCAGAGCGTGGAAGGGAAGTTGTTCCGGCCGATGGCGTGGACGGTGGCTTTCGCGCTGCTCGGAGCCCTGGTCTTTTCGATGACCATCGCGCCGGTGCTTGCCGAGGTGCTCTTCCGCAAAGGGGTGAAGGAGTGGCACAACCCGGTGATGGAATTTCTTCGCGAGCGCTACCGTCATTCATTGCGTTGGGCCATTGAGCATAAGCCGATCACGCTGTCCGCCGGCGCTTGTGTTCCGCTTCTCGCGTTTGCCGTTCTTTACAGCGGGGTAATCGGCTCGGAATTTCTGCCGCATCTGGATGAAGGCGCTATCTGGGCCCGCGGCACCCTTGCGCCCAGCACGGGTCCCACCGAAGGCACGCGGGTTATGAATCAGGCGCGAGTTCTGCTTGCTTCCTTCCCGGAAGTAAAGCAAGTGGTTTCCCAAGTCGGGCGTCCCGATGACGGCACGGATACGACAGGTTTTTTCAACACTGAATATTTTGTGGACCTGAAACCCAAGGAGGAGTGGCGGCCCGTCTTCCGCCAGGATAAAGAGGCATTGATTGACGCCATGGATAAGGAGTTGGAAAAAATCCCCGGGGTACTTTGGAATTTTTCGCAGCCCATCTCGGACAACGTGGAAGAGGCCGTGAGCGGAGTAAAGGGCGAACTGGCCGTAAAAATGTATGGTTCTGACCTCCATACCTTGGAAGCGAAAGCGGAAGAGATCGTGAATGTGATGCGCATGGTGAAGGGAATCGAGGATTTGGGCCTGTTTCGGGTGCTGGGTCAACCTAATTTGAATCTTGTGGTCGATCGCAAACAGGCGGCACGATATGGTCTAAATGTTGCCGACGTGCAGGACGCCGTGGAAACCGCGATCGGTGGCAAGGCGGTGAGCCAGGTGCTTGAGGGCGAGAGACGCTTCGATCTAGTAGTCCGCTACCAGGCGCCTTATCGAAACACGAAAGAAGCTATCGAAAACATCCGCATCCTGGCGCCCAGCGGCGAGCGGGTCTCGCTGGCGCAGCTTACGCGCGCCGAGACTCTTGACGGCGCCTCGGAAATCTACCGCGAGGCAAATTCCCGTTATGTCGCGATCAAATACAGCGTGCGCGGCCGGGACCTCGGCAGCACCGTGGAAGAGGCCATCGCCAGGGTGCATGATCAGGTGAAATTGCCGGAAGGTTACCGGCTGGATTGGGCGGGCGAGTACGAGAGCCAGAAGCGTTCCGAGCGGCGCCTGCTTTTCGTTTTGCCGATTACGCTGCTGATTATTTACGTCATTCTTTACAGCATGTTTGGTTCGCCGAAGTGGGCGCTGCTGGTGCTGGGCAATGTGGCGCTGGCGCCGATTGGCGGCCTGCTGGCGCTGCTTCTTACGGGCGAGCATCTGAGCGTTTCGTCCGGCGTTGGTTTCCTGGCCCTTTTTGGCGTGTCGGTTCAAACGGGTGTCATCATGGTCGAATACATCAATCACCTTCGCGCCGCTGGCAGTTCCATCGAAGATGCGGCCGTCCAAGGCGCGGTGCTGCGCCTTCGTCCGATCATGATGACCATGCTGGTGGCGACGCTGGGGCTTCTGCCGGCGGCGTTGTCACGCGGCATTGGCTCGGACTCACAACGCCCGTTCGCGATCGTAATCGTCGGCGGATTGCTGGCGGCGCTGGTCCTGAGTATCTATTTGCTGCCAACACTGTACGTTACTTTTGCGCGAGACACCGACAAGCTGCCACCGGCGGACACCGAATGGGAAGCTGGTAACTAAGAAGACGAACATTGCGCTGTGACGCGCGTCACACCGCAAGCCCGGCCCTCGCAACGTTCATACATCACAATACTCCTCGTTGGCTTGGGCTAGGCTAGTACCTACGATCTTAGCCCCTCCCCGGGAGTTCGCCGATGAAACGTGTTCTGTCCATTGTTGACGGCAATGAAGCCGCTGCCGCGGTCGCTTACCGCCTGAATGAAGTCATTGCCATCTATCCGATCACCCCTTCATCGCCGATGGGGGAGTGGTCCGATCAGTGGAACTCCGAGCACAAGAAAAATATCTGGGGCGCGATCCCCGACGTGATTGAAATGCAGAGCGAAGGCGGCGCAGCTGGAGCGTTGCATGGCGCATTGCAGGCCGGGTCGCTTGCGACTACGTTCACCGCTTCGCAGGGTCTGCTGCTGATGATTCCCAACATGTACAAGATCGCAGGTGAGTTGACGGCCGCGGTGATTCATGTTGCCGCACGAACGGTGGCCACCCACGCGCTTTCCATCTTCGGGGACCACAGCGACGTGATGGCGGCGCGCGCCACAGGTTTTGCGATGCTGGCGTCCAATTCGGTTCAGGAGGCCAGCGACCTGGCTTGTATCGCGCAGGCGGCGACGCTTGAATCGCGTATCCCGTTCCTCCACTTTTTCGATGGGTTCCGGACTTCTCATGAGGTCGGAATGATTGAACCGCTGAGCGACGATGATTTGCGGGCCATTGTGGACGACAAATTCATCCGGCAACATCGCGAGCGCGCGATGTCCCCGGACCGGCCCGTGCTTCGCGGCACGGCGCAAAATCCGGATGTGTTTTTCCAGGCGCGTGAAGCTTGCAATCCTTTCTACCGCGCGTGCCCAACGATCGTGCAGGAAGTCATGGATCGCTTTGGGAAACGCACCGGACGGCAGTATCACTTGTTCGACTACTACGGCCCGGCCGATGCAGAGCGTCTGATCATACTTATGGGTTCGGGGGCGGGAGCGGCGGAAGAGGCCGTGGACGCCTTGCAGAAACTGGGGGAGAAGGTCGGTCTGTTGAAAGTGCGGCTCTTCCGTCCATTCGCAGCAGAGGCGTTCCTCGCCGCAATCCCAAAAACTGTGAAGTTCATTGCCGTCCTGGATCGCACCAAGGAGCCCGGCAGCCTTGGCGAGCCGCTTTATCAAGACGTCCTGAGCGTTTACATGGAGCGCTACGCCGCGCATCCGACCGCGACAATCCCACGGGTGATCGGCGGACGCTATGGACTTTCGTCAAAAGAATTCACGCCCGCCATGGTGAAGGCGGTA
>DASSGJ010000159.1:0-6429 GCA_035693545.1 Candidatus Acidiferrum sp. | reverse complement strand
GCCCTGCGCGCCAACCTGGGCGGCGCTCGCCTCTACACCGTCGCCATCGGCAGCTCCCCCAACTTCTTCCTCGCCACAAAAATGGCCCAATTCGGCCGCGGCACGTTCACGCACATCGCAGATGTCGCCGAAATTCGCGAGCAGATGGGTCGCCTCCTCGCAACGATCGAGAGTCCCGTCCTCACTGATGTAAAGCTGGCGTTCGAAGGCATCGAAGTCGCCGATGTCTACCCCCAGCGTCCTCCTGATCTTTTCCTCCGCCAACCCCTTCTCCTTTACGGCCGCATCTCCCACGGCCATTCCGGCCGTGTGCGTCTCACAGCTCGCGCGGGCGGTCAGCCTTACGAAGCGACTTTCGCTTTCGACACCGCCAACGCATCTTTCCATCCCGCCATCACCACGCTATGGGCTCGCCAGCGCGTCGAGGATCTCACCGACCAGTGGCGCGTCTGCGACGAAGATGCCCGCGACGGAATTCGTGCTGCGCTGATCGCCCACGCTATCCGTTACCGGCTGGTCACACGTTTCACTTCCCTTGTCGCCGTCGAGGAAATCGTCGCGAACGCCAGCGGCGCTTCCACCACCGTCCCGGTCGCCGCAGAGTTGCCCGCAGGCATGCAAATGGAAAAAGTCTTCGGCGCGCCGGCCACCGGCACTGCGGATACTTTTCTCGAGACCCTCGGCATTGCGCTGCTTCTCCTGGGCCTCGCACTTTGCTTTTTCGTCCGCAAAGTGGGAAAGACAGGAACTCTCGCGTGAAACCCCTCCGCTACGCCCTGAGTTATTTTGTCGCGGTCATCCTTGTTACAGGCGTGGCCCTCACGGGTCGCGCCTTGTACCTGCACGCGAAGGCCGAGCTCGCCGGTGTCTTGATCCGCCGCGCCTGGCAGGTAACAGCACGCTCCGGTGAGTCCCGCCCGCCATGGCCCTGGGCGGACACCCATCCGGTAGCCCGCTTGCGCATCCCGCGCCTCGGCTACGACGAAATTGTTTTGGAGGGTGCAACTCCCCGCACGCTGGCGTTCGGCCCCGCGCGGCTCCTCAGCGGCGCTGCCCTGGGCGAGCCCGGCAATCTGGAACTCGCCGGCCATCGCAACAACTGGTTTAAGCCGCTTCAGGGAGTAGCCGTCGGCGACACCATCGAGCTCGAATGGTACGACTCCCGCCGCCCCGGCCTCAGAACCAGAACCTACACAATCGACGACATCCGCGTGGTCGCCCCCGAAGATGTCACTCTGTTGGCGCCCACCTCCCATGACGCGCTGACGCTCATAACCTGTTACCCCTTCAGCCTCAGCCCCCGCTCGCCACAGCGCTATATAGTCCGCGCCTCACCGCTCGGCCCCAGCCATTCGGCGTAGCTCACCCGCTGCGTCGCAACTTCGGGATCATCATCCGACTAGGGAGCCGACTCCTGCCAAGTGGCTACCCCACCTGTGGACCCAGTATCCACTTTGTCAGTCTGGTCCCCCAGGTCTTGCCACATGCGGAGCAAGTGTGATTGAATCGCGCATAAGTGGAAATGACCTATGGTCTCGCCCTTCCACATATTTAAGGTGCAAAGCGACAGTAGCCGTCGGTGGATAGAAGCGGCGGCTAATCTGGAGCACGCCAAGGCGCGTGTGAAGGTGCTTGCGGCATCCTCACCCGGTGAATTTGTCATCACCAACTTGACAGGTGAAGAGATTTCCATCAAATCACAGCCTAAGCGGATAATGTTTCAGATTGGCTATGACGGGAAAGAGCTGAACGTCAGAGCAGAGCTTTTTCGACGCTTTGGCCATGAAGTCATATCTGTCCCTGACAACGAAACAGCGAAGCAGGCTCTAACGTCGACTCTCAATGTCGATGTATTTGTCGTCGGCTACCAAGCACCGGACCGAACTCGAAAAGAAATGGTCGATTGGCTAAAAGAGAATTTTCCAAAGGTGAAGATTGTGGCTCTGGTTCCGTCCACCAATCAACAGTTGCCACGCGCCGATCACAATATAACGCTGAATGATTGGGACGAATGGCTGACCCTCCTGACAGCCACGGTGGGCTAGTGCTTAGCGGGTTGCGGCGGACGCTTGGCTGAAAAACCTGACAGCTGCCGCTTCATCATCCGAAATGTCAAAGACGGTATAAAGCTTCGTGAATTGCATCAAATCCTGGATCTTTTGAGGCAGGTTCACCAATTTCAGCTCGCCACCCTGCTTTCGCACTTGCGCAAGGGCGTTGACGAGGTGGCCCAAACCAGCGCTATCGATATGGGTGACCCTGGCAAGATTGAAAAGAATCTTCTTGTGTTCTTGATTTAGCAATTCGCCCACTAATTTTCGTAGATGCGCGTTTTCTTCGCCTAGAACAATCCGGCCTTCTCCCGTTAGACGTGGCCAAGCCGGTAACCGGACAATGGAATTAAGGCAATCCATCACGTGAATCTATGTGCAAGAAAGACAGAACGCCACTGACAAAATTCCTAGGTGCCAATAATCCGACCTGCCTTCTGGTAAGTCGCCTTACCGGTAAGGTTCGGGCTAGTGCGTACTTGAGGATGCAATGCAGTTGGGGGTAGAGTCAGCGTATGACCTCCCGGGCCAAGACGTCTTCCGGCCCTAAAGCCGACGGCTCCCATCCGGTCGCGTATGCCATTCTAGCTGGCGTTACCGTTGGCCTGTTCCTGCCGGTGGTTGGCTTTCTCCTGGACTCTCGCGACACTTACTTCAACGTGCTTCTTCCCGCTTCTTTTGCAGGTGGCGCCATCGTCGCTTTTTTCGTTTGGCGTCGCGAGCGCCAAACCTCGTTTTTTGAGCCTCACGGTCCATTTGAGAGTGGTTACGGGCACACCGGCAACCTTCCGCCCAAGGATGTTTGGACACCGGAGTCCAAGCACCTTGTTCCATTCGGCCCTGGTGGCGGGGGGCAGTGGACCGCGCACCCCATTGGCCTTGTCATTGTGATTGGCTTACTGCTCATGGGCTTGGTTTCTCGAACCCCAATGAGCGAACTCATCGTCCTTTCGCTTCTTGGCGGCGCCGTTGTGGGCATCTGTTTGTGGCTACATCATCGATAGCCAAATCTGACTGTCGCTCTTCGAGCAAAACGATGATCAACTCCTGATGAGTCGGCCGCCGACATGTTGCTCCTATTACCCACTTCTCCGGTTGGCGTGTTAACCCGGAACCATCCCCGCGATATAATCCTGGCACCATGAAGACACTCTACGAAGCCGCAGGTGGCCGCGACGGCATTCTTAGGTTGGCCCACGCGTGGCACAAACGCGTACTTGAGGACGAAGTGGTTAGCCATGCGTTCAGCCACGGATACCACCCGGACCACACCGAGCGCCTTGCCGCGTACTGGACGGAGGCTCTTGGTGGCCCAACGACGTACTCTGACCAGTACGGTGATGAAACCTCTGTCGTGCGGATTCACAGCGGCAACGGCTTGCACGAAGAGATGGATCAACGCGCGATCGCTTGTTTCGATCAGGCGCTGGAAGATGTCGGCCTCGCCCGCGACGACCGGCTCCGGCGCGCGCTGCACGATTACTTCGCGTGGGCTACCACGACGACGATGGCTCGTTACCACCACTCAGCAAATGATGTGCCGGACGGTCTGCGCATCCCGAAATGGTCCTGGGACGGACTTGTAAGTTAGTCGATTTTCAGCGGTGAGGGCAGCCTGGCCAGCAACAAGGCCGCCGCATTCCTTCCTTCAGTTCCGTGCGTACCCGCTCAACATGCTGCCTTCTGGTTTCCGGTTTCTTGACCGAGATAACCCAGCAGATCCACTCATTGCGCGCCAGCGGGGTAATGTCCTCCCATTTTGCCCGGGCAAAGGGATCGGTAAGGAGAACCTTTCGTAAATCCGGCGGTACATTGTGTACCGCGCCGGCGGAGATCGCTTTCCTGCTCATGCGTGTCTATTGCTGCCAGCCGCCGCCCAGCGCCCGGTAAAGCTGCACCAGGCTCTGATACTCCGTGCCACGCGCCTGCGCCAACACCAATTCCGCCGAAAACAGCGACCTCTGCCCATCCAGCACTTCGAGATAGGTCGTGGTGCCTCCCTTGTAGCGCAAAATGGAAAGCCGCACCGATTCCTGCAAATCCGCCACGGTCTGTTCCTGCCGCACCCGCACCTCATGATTCTTCTGATAGCCGATCAGCGCGTCCGATACGTCTCCGAACGCGTGCTGAATCGCCTGCTGGTAAGAGATCAAGGCCTGTTTATGCTGCGACTCGGCAAATCGCAAATTTCCTTTTAGCGCTCCGCCCGTGAAAATCGGCTGGCTCACTTGCGCCCCGTACGACCAGATTCCCAGTTGCGAACTCATCAGGCCGCTGAACGCGCTGCTCCTGCCAAACGACCCGCCGCCCGAACCAGTCAGCGAAATCTGCGGGAAAAACTGCGCCTTCGCCACCCCGATTTCCGCGTTCGCTGCAACCAGCACCTGCTCCGCTTCGCGAATATCCGGCCGCCGTTCCAATAGCGTGGAGGGCAACCCGGGCGGCACCTCCGGCGGAAGCACCTGCTCCACCAGCGTGTGTCCGCGCGGCACCCCTTGCGGATAATTCCCCAGCAGAATGCTGATCGCATTTTCTTCCTGCGCGATCTGCCGCTCCAGGTCAGGAATCTGTGCGTTCGCGGTATCCAGCACCTGTTGTGCCTGCAAAACGTCCAGCTTTGTGGCCACTCCGTGTTCTACGCGAAAATTCGTCAGCTTCACCGAATCTTGCTGCGTCGCTACCGTTTGCTTCGTGATTTGCAATTGCAGATCCAGTTGCAGCAGCGCGAAGTAATCGCTCGCCACGTCGCTCACCAGCGTCAGTATCACCGTCTGCCGGGCATCCTCCGTCGCCAGCAGCTGAGCGCGCGAAGACTCCGTCGCCCGCCGCAGCTTGCCAAAGAAGTCCAACTGGAACGCCGCATCGGCTGTCAGCGTCAGGAAATTCGATGTGGTCTGGAAGTTGTGTTCCTTCCCGCCGCTGAAATCGCCATTCCCCGACACCTGGGGAAACAGATTCGAACGCGTTATCTGTACCTGCGCGCGCGCCGCGTTGATGCGTTCCGTCGCCAGCTGCAAGTCGTAGTTCTGCTTCAGCGCCGTTCGGATCATCTCCTGCAACGTCGGATCCTGAAACACCTGCCACCACGGCAAATCCGCGTAGGACGCCACCTGCGGCTGCACCTGCGCCTGCGATGCATCTTTCAACTCGCGATATTCCGTCGGAGTCTGCACCGCTGGCCGCTTGTAATTCGGGCCGACCTTGCAGCCCATTCCGAATCCGGAAATCACCGTCGCAATCAGCAATGGCGCCAGCTTCTTCATACTTTGCTCCCAAGCCCCTCCCGCGCTGTGTCCGGCGAATCCCATCTCAATCTCCCGGCGCCGGAGCAGGTTCTGCGGGCAAGCTTCCCCCGGCTCTCTCTTTTTCCGCCCCCGACCATTTCTCAACCATGTAGAAAATTCCCGGAATAAAGAAAATTCCGATCGCGCTGGCGGCGCACATCCCGCCAATCACCGTTGTGCCCATGATCTGGCGCGCAACGGAACCCGCGCCGCTCGCCGTCCACAGCGGCACGCAACCCAGGATGAACGCGAACGACGTCATCAAAATCGGCCGGAGACGCAATCGCGCTCCTTCCAGCGCTGCATCCGCCAGTGGCTTGCCCTTTTCGAATTGCTCTTTTGCAAACTCCACGATCAGAATCGCATTCTTGGCGGCCAAGCCGATGAGCATGACCAGCCCGATCTGCGAGTACACATCGCTCTCCATCTGCACCAGATAGGGCGGCAGAAATACGCTCTGCAAGAAGCGGCGCAGGAATAAAATGGCGAACGCCCCGAAAACCGCTACAGGCGTGCTGAGCAAAACGCTGAACGGCAACGACCAACTTTCATAAAGCGCTGCCAGGATCAGGAACACGAACAAAAGGGAAAGTCCGAAAATCACCGAGGCCGGCACACCTTGACGGGCCTTTTGTTCCTGAAACGACATCCCTGAATAGTCGAAACCCATTTCGCGCGGCATGGTCTGCTTGAAGACTTCTTCCAGCGCCGCGGTGGCTTGATCGGCGCTATAACCCGGCGCGGCGCTGCCATTCAGCTGCGCAGCACGATACTCGTTGAAGCGCAGCAGAAATTCCGGGCCGATGCGGGGTTTCATCGTGACCAAAGTCGAGAGCGGAACATTCTGTCCTTTGTTGTTCCGAACGTAGAATTGGCCGACGTTCTCCGCTTTCGCGCGATCTTCCCCTTCCGCTTCGATGTACACCTGCCATTGGCGGCCGAATCGGTTGAAGTAGTTGATGAAATAGCCGCCCATAAAGGCCTGGATGGTCTTATACACGTCGCTGAGGTTCACCCCTTGCTTCAAAACTTTGTCGCGGTCCACCTCCGCAAATTGCTGCGGCACGTTTGGCAGGTAAGTTGTGCTCAGGCTG
>DASSGJ010000158.1:0-2058 GCA_035693545.1 Candidatus Acidiferrum sp. | reverse complement strand
TATGACGAACTGCTCAGCGCTGCCGCTGATCGCGCAGTGAATCGCCTCGAACAAGAGACTCGCAGCAGCGACCCGGAGGATTGGGCATGGAAGCGATTCAACTATCTGGACATGCTTCACCCGATCGGCCGCGAGGGCATTCTTAAAAAGCTGCTCAGCAAATCGGGGCAGGCGCAATCGGGAACGCTTTTCAGTCCGCGCGCGGCGTCACGGCATCACGGCCCGGCCGAACGCTTTGTGGCCAACCTGGGCGATTGGGACAAATCGATTCTCTTGCTTCCCGCCGGGCAATCCGGCCAGCCCGGCAGCGAGCATTACACGGACCAATTTTCCTACTGGTTCGAAGGCAAGCCGATTTACGAACCGTTCACCGACGCGGCGGAAGCCAAGGTGAAGAAGCACCTGCTGACGCTAAAGCCTGCGAACTGAGGCTGGTTCCCTACTCCTATGCCAGAACTCCCCGAAGTGGAAGCGGTTGCGCGAGCGTTGCGCCCGCTGGTGAAGGGGCAGCGCATCCGCTGCCTGCATGTGTTTCATGCAATCGCGTTGAAGCCGCAAGACCCCGCCCAGGCAGCCAGGCTTGTCGAAGGCCGCCGCATTCAAGACGTATTTCGCCGCGGGAAATATCTCTTTCTGGCGTTAGACCGCGGTCTTGTGGAAATGCACTTTCGGTTTGACGGGCAACTCGTTTGGTTTTCACATGCCAAAGAACTGCTCGAACGCGCAAACGCCGGGGAAGACGGAGTGCATGTCGATGTAGCATTGGAGTTCGGAAAAGGCGTGCTTGGATTTGCGGACCGCCGCCATTTCGGCCGGGTGCATGTGTGGGAGTCAGAGGCGCAGTGCCGTCCTCTGTCGAAGCTGGGGATGGATGCATTTGCGAAAGACTTCACTCCACGGGAACTTCACTCTCGATTGTCACGCTCAAAACGCCCGCTAAAGGAATTCCTTCTCGACCAGACTCGCATCGCCGGGATCGGCAATATCTACTCCAGCGAATCGCTTTGGCACGCCCGATTGGACCCGCGGCGCCCCGCGGACTCGCTGGACCGAAAGCAATCGGCCAAACTTCATAAAGCGATTGTGTACGTTCTCCGCCGTGCACTAGAATGTTGTCAGGATCCTGCGCCCAACTTTCACGACCCGAAGTGGTGGTTTCAAGGTTTGGAAGCGATTCTACGAGTTTATCAGCGTGAGGGACTTCCGTGCCGGCGTTGCGGGCGTGCGATCGTCCGGTTGGAACAGGGCGGGCGTTCAACCTATTACTGCAAGCATTGCCAGAAGTAGCTCGGCAGGTGGGAAATTTGAATCAATTCAATTTGGACTGGCGGGTGGCGTGAATCAACCAGCTGCAAAGAAACCGGAACCGCAGAAAAAACCTGATTTTGAGCGCTCTCTCGCGCGCCTGGAAGAAGTCGTCCGGCGGCTCGAAAGCCCGCAACTCTCCCTCGATGAGGCCATGAAGTTGTTTGAGGAAGGCGTCGGGCTGTCGCGGGAATGCCAGAAGCAACTCGAAGAAGCCGAGGGCCGCGTGGAAATTCTGCTGAAGAAGGCGGACGGCAAAATGGCCGCCGAGCCCTTTGAGGCCGAAGGCGAGAGCGAATCGTGAAGGTTTGCCGATGGCTCAACCGGGACTTTCCTCCAATCCGATGAAGCTCCCTCCCTTTTTTGAAGAAGACCGGCTGGCGGTTGACGAGCAACTGGAGAAACTGTTGCCCGCCGATTCAGAGCTACCGCCGTCCATCCATACAGCCATGCGCTATTCGGTGTTTGCCGGCGGCAAACGCATCCGTCCAATCCTGTGCCTCGAAGCGGCTCGCATTTTCGAGGCCGATGTGTCTCCCTCGCTGTATCCAGGCTGCGCCATCGAGTTCATTCACACCTATTCGCTGATCCACGACGATCTGCCAGCGTTGGACAACGACGACCTGCGCCGGGGGAAACCAACCAGCCACAAGAAATTCGGCGAAGCCACGGCAATTTTGGCCGGTGATGCCCTCCTGACGCTGGCATTTGAAACGATTGCCGCGACGCCGGTTGCCGCCGACCGCCGCGTAG
>DASSGJ010000157.1:0-7099 GCA_035693545.1 Candidatus Acidiferrum sp. | reverse complement strand
TCTTTCGACCAACATGCTTTCCATTCAGTTGCTGGAGCGCTATGGCGACGCAGCGGGATGGCGGCGGGCAACGAATTACTGCACGCGGATGCTGGAAATCATCCGCCACGGACCCGTGAAGGACAAATCGCCGCGGCAATCAAGCGAACAGTTCGAAAAAGACAAACAACACGATGTGGCGTCCATCCTGCTGGTGCGCGGCAGGCTGTATCAAAAACTGAACGAACCCCAGAACGCCCAGAGCGATTTTGAGGGCAGCTATAGAATGGCGCCGGGATCAGCCGCAGCGGAGCGCCTGGGCGAGGTGGCGGAAATCCGGAAAGACTTTCCGACGGCAATTCACGAGTATGCGCTGGCGTTTGCCCTGGCAGACGGTTTGCAGGGCAGCGCATCACGCGCCGAAGTGAGGAAGAAACTCGGCAATGTCTGGCGGCTGGCGCACGGGTCGGAAGACGGGTTGGGAGATTATGTCCTGCGAGCAATCGACGAGGCGATGGCTGTGGGGGGCGATCCCAAGCCTGCGCTCAACAAAGGACTGAAGGACCCCATGGAATTCCGGCTGAGGAAGGTGCCGGATGGGCGGGCATTCGCCTTAGCTGACGCCAAAGGCAAAGTGCTGGTGCTGAATTTTTGGACCACATGGTGCGGTCCCTGTCGTGAATGGGAGCCTCACTTCGAAAAAATCGCCGGTCATTTTCTCGGGCGCGAGAAGGAAGTGGTTTTCCTGGAAGTGAATTGCGACGAGGACGAAACTCTGGTGGGACCGTACCTGGCAGAAGTGAAACCAAGAACCACCGTCGTCTTTGGTGACGGCCTGGAAGACTTATTGCACGTAAATTCTTTTCCAACCACTGTGATCCTGAGCCGGACAGGGAAAATAGCTTATCGAGCCGAGGGTTTTGATCCCGAAGGGCGCGATCAAACGCTGATAGACGCAATTGACGGAGCCATCATTCAGTAACGGCAGACAGCGGATTGCCGGTTACTGGTTGCGGCTTCCCGCGACGCGTTTTGCGGACAAGATAGTGTTTACGTGGATTTGGATGGTGTCCTGGAGACGACGAGCGTAGCCGCCGGCCAAGGTGGTTACTACCGGGATGTTTCTGGCGCTGGCTTCCGCGAACACACCTGCATCGCGTTTCTGCAAACCTTCCATACTCAAATCGAGGCCGCCCAGTTGGTCTTCACGGTAAGGGTCTGCTCCGCCGACGTAGAAGAGGATGTCGGGTTGGAAGGACTCGATGGATTTTTTTACGGCTGGGATGAGTGTGGCCAGATATTCTTCGTCGGCTACGCCGTCTTCGAGATTGAGGTCGAGCGAGGAGTGTGGCTTGTGGGCGGGGTAGTTGTTGAGTTGGTGGATGGAGAGGGTGAAGACGGAATCGTCTTTGCCGAATATGGCGGCGGTGCCGTTGCCGTGATGGACGTCGGTGTCCACGACCATGGCGCGGGAGATTTTGTTGCGTGCTTGCAGGGTGCGGATGGCTACGGCGACGTCATGGATGGCGCAGAAGCCTTCACCGTGGCCGGGGTAGGCGTGATGGAAGCCGCCGCCGATGTTGCAGCCGAAGCCGTCCTGGAGGGCGGATTCGGCGGCGAGGATTGTGCCGCCGGCGGCCAGCCAGAAGGCGCGAACGAGTTCGGGGGAATAAGGGACTTCGAGCTTCATCTGTTCGCTGGCGGTGAGCGTGCCGGTCTTCAATTTTTGGACCCAGTCTTCGGTGTGAACGCGGCGGATGTCGGCGTCGGAAGCGGGATCGGGGCGGAGGAAGTCGCTGGGTTCGGCGATCTTATCTTTGAGGAGTTTGTCGTGGATTAGGCGGAATTTTTCGGAGGGAAAGACGTGGGTGCCGAGGTTGAGGTCGTAGCGTTCGTGGTAGACGAGTTTGAAGGGGAGCATGCTAGGAGAAAACGTAGCATAGATTTGGGAGTTGAAGAGAAGGGGAACAATTTAACGCAGAGTTCGCAGAGGACGATGAGAAGAGAGGGAGCGGAGAGTTTGCGGTGACGGATCGTAAGAGCCCACCCTTAGAAACCAAGGGTGGGGCACCCTCAAGTACTTAGGATTCGCGGTCGAGGATGAAGTCGGGGAGGGTTTGGAGGGCGCGGGCGTATTCGGAGAAGCCGGAGCCGTTGAGGCAGGCTTTAGCGCGGACGGCGTAGTCGAGGGCGAGGTTGCGGGTACGGTCGAGGGCGCCGGAATCGCGGACGAGAGCCACAAGGGTTTCGGGCTGGACGGAGTCGAACTCTTTTTCTTCGAGGACGCGGGCGACCATTTCGCGGGCTTCGCGGTGGCCGTTTTCCATGGCGTAGATCAGGGGGAGGGTGACTTTGCCTTCTTTCAGATCGCTCAGGACGGGCTTGCCGAGTTGTTCGCTGGAAGCGGTGAAATCCAGAAGATCATCAACGAGTTGAAACGCGAGGCCGGAATAGCGGCCGTAATCGGCTAGAGCGGTTTCGTGCTCTTCGTCCAAGCCGCCAAGGACTCCGCCGAGGCGGGCGCAGCCGCTGAAGAGGCAGGCGGTTTTGTAGGTGGAAAGTTTCAGGGCGTCGTCTTCGGAAACGTCAATGCGGCCGATTTTTTCGAGTTGGAGAAGCTCGCCTTCGACCATTTTTTGGGTGAGATCGATCAGGATGTCAAGGACGTGGAAATTGCGCTCCTGCAGGGCGATGTGGAAGGACTGCATGTAGAGCCAGTCGCCGGAGAGGACGCTGCGGTGGTTGCCCCAGCGCGAATTGGCGGAGGGGCGGCCGCGACGGGTGTCAGCGCTGTCGATGACGTCGTCGTGGATGAGCGTGGCGCTGTGGAGGAGTTCGACAACGGCGGCAAGTTTGATGGCGCTGCGGGAATCGCCTTCGCTTCCGGCGGCGTAGCCGTGCGCAAGCAGGAGCAACGCCGGGCGGAGGCGCTTCCCTCCCCCGCCGAGGAGATAGCTGGTGATTTCGGAGACGGGCTGGTAGGCGGAGGCGCTCTGGCGCGAGAGTTCCTGCTCGACCTTCACGAGGTCATCGCGCACCAGTTCAAAAATCTCTTTGACGGTCAGTAAAGCGATGTGCGTTCTCCGGGCCCGCCCCCTGTTGGCGGGACACCTTGCCCGAGAATTATTCGGGCCGGGTCAGCCGAAAAAACCTGCGGAAATTCTCCGTGGTCTGGGCGGCAATTTCTGATAGCTCACAGTCTCTCACATTCGCGAGCGCCTTTGCTACCTCGAGGACGTAGGCGGGTTCGTTGCGTTTGCCGCGGTGGGGCTGCGGCGCCAGATACGGAGAGTCCGTTTCGATCAGAATGTTTGAAAGGGGCAAAGCTTTCGCGACGTCGCGGATGTTCTGGGCTTTGGGATAGGAGATGTTTCCAGTGAAGGAGATTTGGAAGCCCATGTCGAGGCCTTTTTGCGCGTGATCGAGAGTGCTGGTGAAGCAGTGGAGAATGCCGCCTCGGCCGGTGGGCTTCCAGACTTCGTCGAGGAGGCGGAGGCAGTCGTCCCAGGCGTCGCGACAATGGATGATGATGGGGAGTTTTGCGGCGTGGGCGAGTTCCATCTGCTGGCGGAAGACGGTTTCCTGGATGTCGCGGGGGGAGTGGTCGTAGAAATAGTCGAGGCCGATTTCGCCCCAGGCGATTACTTTTGGATGTTTGGCGAGGGCGGCGAGGGTGTCGAGATGGGTGGGGGTAACTTCTTTGGCGTCGTGGGGGTGAATGCCTACTGTGGTGTAGATCCAGTTGTGGGCTTCGGCGTAAGGGAGGGCAGCGTCGAGTTGTTCGGGGCCTGGGCCGGTGCCGATGGCGAGGAGGGTGGAGACGCCTGCGGCTTGGGCGCGCTGGAGCATGGCGTCGCGGTCTTCGGCGAATTGGGGGCCGTCGATGTGGGCGTGGGAGTCGATGAGTTCCATGGATAGAAATTAGAAAATAGAAAATGGAAAATAGAAACGAAAATACATGTTTTCGGGACCCCTGAAGTGTGGCTCAATGATCCGTGGTTTCTGCATATAAGGAGTTATCTGCCCATTAATTCTCGTAGACGATCCACTCCTTCATCCCCGACTGTTTCAGCAAGATCCTCAAGATTGATCACCATTTGGACCTGATTTGGAGGACGCCACTCCCTGTCTATGTTCAGAAATGCAAGCAGTTTCTTTGCAGTCGTGTCGCTTTGCTGGTTCAACGCCCCAATTAGGCGATTCAGAGTGGCTGCGACGTTCCTAATTACAATGTGGCCAGAATCATCTGGCAGCTTCACTTGGTCTAACGTCAACCCACGGAAACCAACGTCATGCAATTTGGCTTGGCTAAAATCAACGTTGAGCATTTCGTTTGGCGGGAAAGATTCGCCCTTAAAACCGCGCTGGTAAAAGATAACGTCTCGCAGCTCGCCTTCGAATACACAATCCCTAAAGGTGCTTGTCCCAAAGTCGATCCCTTCAAGCTTAGAATGGCGGAAGTTGCAACGCTCAAAAACAGCAGCGGTATAGACAGTCCTCCGAAGATCAGCCCCGGAAAAATCCACACCAGAGTAGACATTCCGCTTGCCATTTTCCACGGCCCCAAGCACCGCGCCCCTCAAACTCGCTCTCGTAAAGCTACACTCACGGAACGCCGTCGCCCAGACCCTAAAATCTTCAAGCTGGCATCGATCAAAAAGGCAGTCACTGAGTTCGCATTCAGTAAGCCTAAGATGCTTCAACTTGCCGGCTGTGAAATCAAAACTCTTCCATTTGGCACACTTCACGAACGGGGCGGGCTCAGTCTCCTCCATTGGAATGCCATTGAACTCGAAGGTCCGCTTTACACGTACCTCGGGCATGGTCAGACCGGTCAGATCGACTCTCCTATCCTTGCTTCCGAGACCAAGACCATCCAGAGGCTTATTGCGTACCAGACGGTCCCAGACCTCCGCATTCAAGAGTTTATCGACAGTCACGGGGCCGCCGTTATTTTAGGCGGGCGCCGACTTCTACTTCTTCGTGGAAGCCGGTTAGGACGGGACGGCCTTCGGGGCCTACGGAGGCGGCTACGATCATGCCGTTGGATTCGACGCCGCGGAGTTTGCGCGGGGCGAGGTTGACGACTACGGCGACCTTGCGGCCGATCAGGGATTCGGGTTCGTAGTATTGGGCGATGCCGGCGCAGATCTGGCGGATTTCGGTGCCGATATCCACGGTGAGCTTGAGGAGTTTGTCGGCGCCGACGATGCGCTCGGCGGTTTTGATCTGGCCGACGCGCATTTCGACTTTGGCGAAATCCTCGATGCCGATTTTGTCGGAGACGGCCGGGGCGGTGGCTGCCGCTGCGGACGCACCGGTTGCGGCCGGCGCGCTCGCTGCCGGAGCGGGTGCTTCTTTTGGTGGATTCAGTTCTTCGTTTGCCATTGCTTCGATCCTCTCTATTGCTTCGGTTTTGTCCACGCGTGGGAACAAGGTCTGCGATTTGCCAAGTGAAGTGCCGGGCGCGAGGTGGCCCCAGCGGAGGCCGTCCAATTCGAATTTGCCGAGGGCTTCGGATTGGCCGAGGAGCGTCCAGACTTTGGCGGCGCTGTCGGGGAGAACGGAAAATGAAAGAGCGGTGACGATGCGGAGGAGTTCGGCGGTCGTCCAGAGGACGGTGGCTTTGCGGGATTGATCGGCTTCGGAGTTGCCGAGGGCCCAAGGCTGTTCGCTGGTGAGATATTTGTCGGCGGCGGCGATGACGGTCCAGATGGTTTCGAGGGCGCGGGCGAAGCTGAGCTTGTCGAAACTTTCGAGGACTTCGCCGATGGCGTTTTGCGCTTCCTTCGCGAGGGCTTCATCCTGCGGCTTGAACGCGGCGGGCTTGGGAATTTTACCGGCGAAGTTTTTCTCGATGAGCGCGGCGGTGCGGCTGGCGAGGTTGCCGAGGCCGTTGGCCAGGTCGCTGTTGTAGCGGGTGACGAGGGCATCGTAGCTGAAATTGCCGTCCTGGCCGAAGACGACGTCGCGCAGGAGGAAATAGCGAAGCGCATCCATGCCAAGCATGTTGACGATGGGGCGCGGGAGAACGACGTTGCCTTTGGACTTGCTCATTTTCGTGGCGTCCATCAGAAACCAGCCGTGGGCCCAGACATGTTTGGGAACGGGAAGCATGGCGGCCATCAGGAACGCGGGCCAGTAGACGGTGTGGAAACGGATGATGTCCTTGCCGACGAGATGCAGGTCGGCGGGCCACATGCCGCGCTTTTCGTAGTCGGGGCCGCCGACGGCGCTGAGATAGGCGGTGAGCGCGTCGAACCAGACGTAGAAGACGTGCGGCTCTTCGCCGGGGACGGGAATACCCCAGCGGATGGTGGTGCGGGTGATGCTGAGATCTTTCAGGCCGCCTTCGACGAAGCTGACGATTTCGTTGCGACGCGTATCGGGCTGAATGAAATCGGGATACTTTTTGTAGAAATCGAGCAGCGGCTTCTGGAAGGAAGAGAGCTTGAAGAAATAGTTTTCTTCGGTGACGGTTTCGAGAGGGCGGCCGCAATCGGGACAGTTGTCGCCGGGCTTGGCGTCATTCACGAAAGCGTTGTCGTAGATGCAGTATTGGCCGGTGTAGTGGCCTTTGTAGACGTAGCCGTTCTCCTTGCAGAGCTTGAAGAGCCACTGGACGGTGCGGACGTGCTTGAGATCGGTGGTGCGGACGAATTCGTCGGCGGGGATGCCGAGTTCGTCCCAGAGGGCGCGCCAGGCGTCGGCCATTTTGGCGACGTATTCGGATTCGGGGACGCCGGCTTTCTTGGCGGCACGTTCGACGTTGACGCCATGCTCGTCGGTGCCGGTGGTCATGACGACGTCATAGCCGCGCATGCGCTTGTAGCGGCGGATGACGTCGGCGACGACCGTGGTGTAGGTGTGGCCGATGTGCGGCAGCCCGTTGGTGTAGTAGATGGGCGTCGTCAGGTAGAATTTTTCTTTTTTCTCGGGCATGTTTGAGTTCGAAGTTTTAAGTTTTAAGTTTTAAGTCTTAAGTTTTAAGTTTTGAGCCGTAAGCCATAAGTTGTAAGCCGTAAGTCAAAAGTTCAAAAGTCCGGAAGTTCAAGAGTTCAGCAAAGATTGACGGGTTGGTGCTCAGGTTTTGAGTGACCAAGTGCGCATGGCCTCGTCC
>DASSGJ010000156.1:0-3519 GCA_035693545.1 Candidatus Acidiferrum sp. | reverse complement strand
ATCCACGCGTTATTGTCGTTCGCCTGCGAAACATGGCAATCGCTACATTGTTTGGTTTCTTTCCCCCGCACCGTGTGCGGCACAAACGTGCTGAATGCTTGCCCGGAAAATCCCTCCGCCGAAATTGTCTGTTGCTCGTAGTACAGCCACTCGCGGTTCGCATTCTGCGAACTCACCAGCACTGCGCACGACGAGCGCGCCGGTGCAACACGATGCCCCGTCACCGTCCCATCCACGCCCAGGAAATACGCGTCGTCGCGCAACACCTGAAAGTTGTAGCTGGTGTAATTCCGCGTCATTAGTCCTTCGTTGTGCAGCATCGGCCGCCGGACATTCGCGGTCATCTGCAGGTGGCAGCCAAAGCAAGTCGGCGTCCACGACGTATGGCACGCGTAGCAGGTCATCGAAGAGTTTGCGTGCGCCAGTTGCGAATCGTCAGACGGCAGTTGCGAAAACGCGGCGCCATCTTTGTTCATCAATTTCGCCCGCAGCGATTTCATGCTGAAGTGCGAATTGCCCGGAGTAATCGTGTCTTTGGTCTGCACGATCTCCCACTCCACATTCGGATCCGTCATCGAGCGCTGAAACAGCTTGTCCCCGCGCCACTCAAATCGCCGCAGTCCAGAAGGTGTACGCAGCGCATCCAGCCGGCGTCCGCGTGGCTCGCCAACGCGCGCCGCATCCGGCGCCGCCGGACCTGACGTCGTTAACGTAGCCTTCTGCCGGATGGTGCCGTGGCAATCCACGCAATCGATCTCTACCGCCGCCCGCGGCTCCCCGTAAATTTTCCCGTTGCCATGATTGTCCTGCGCGAAATGGCAATCCGCGCATTGCATTCCCTTTTCCAGATGAATGTCCGCCAAGTGCACGGCCTTCTGAAAGCGCTGCGGATCATCGAATGCAATAGGCTGCCCATCCTTGTCCAGCCAATTCCCTTTTCGGTCGTGATTGTAAACCCCGCGGAAGACCCAGCCGTGCCCGTGAAAATCCGCAAATTTCGTAGTCGTCAGTTTGGCATTGAATTCCGGGCTGCCGGTCTGCTCCAGAAACTTGTTCTCGCCCCACAACCCGCGCGCCGCGGCAGCTTCCGGATTATTCAGCGCCGCCTGGTAGCGCTCTTCCTCGCTCGGATTCCTCTGCTCCTTCGGATACATCTTGTCGCCGTCAATTTCGTTGTCCCACCAGGTCAGCCCGAAATACGTCGTCACCATATTCGTGCCGGGATGAATATGGCAAATCATGCATTGGCTCGATGGAATCGCGCGGGTGAACGTGTGCTTGATCGGATGCCCAGGCTCATCCTTGCGAATCGTGGGATCCGCCGAAGCGCTGAAGCCGCTATGCCCGTATTGCGCGTAGGGACCGGAATGCGCCGGGTCGCGGTCGTTCGCATAAATCACATGGCAGGCCGAGCATCCGCTTGAGCGATAGTCGCCCGGATGATCGTTCGTCCCCGGCAAAGAAAGAATCGGATCCAGCAGGCGCGTCTTCTGCAATCCCAGAAACACGGGATCCGTTCGCAACTCCGTCCCAAATCCGCGGTCGCTCAGTTTGTCATCGGGCTTTCCCGGACTCTCTTCGCCACTCGGGTTCCCGATCTCCGCCTTCTTCTCGCCGCCGCGTTCGAAAACGCGCAGCACATTTCCCGGCTGCGAAATTTCCCAGCGATAAAGGGGCGTCAATTCCGGCAAAACTCCCTTCAGGCGGGTCTCTTCCGGCGTGGGCGCTGGACTCGTTTTCAACGCCTGGGGCTTGCCGTCCCGGTCATAGCTCTCGCCAAAGCGTGTGTTCTTGAAAGGGATTCCGCCGTTGTTGTAAAGCGCCGCGCCCCACAGAAATCCGGAGTGCGTCATCATATTGGTCGAAACCGCGCGGGTTTCGTTCGGGTGGCATCCCGACGTCCCGCAAGTCTGAGGAGCAACCCGCAGATCCCCGGGATTAATGAACTTCACAAATTCCGGCGACTCCTTCAGCCATCTGGCGTAGGCGCCCTCGGGCAGCGTCGTCCGATTCTTGAAAAATGAGTCGCGCGGCTGCACGTGCGCTTTTTCTTTCGCTCCCTGATACTCGGGCGAACTCGCCACAACACCCGCGGCCACGGCAACAGAATTGTTTCCCCCATGGCAGTCCGTGCACCCGAGATGCACCCCTTTCGAAGGATGCATTGTCGGCTCATCCGTCGCCGTGTGACAGGAAATGCAGCCTGTGGACTTGGCCATCGCCTCTTCCTGTGATTGTCCGCGGTAGGGCCCTTGCGCATCCTGCGCGGAAGCGCCCCGCGGCCGCACCGAGCCAAAAAATAGCAGCGAGAACGAGATCGCCACAAAAACAAGAATCAGCAGGCGTGATTTTCCCTGTTCTCCCGAAAGGGCGCGAAACGCGGGGTATTTAAGAAACGCTGTCACTCGCAACACCTCAAAACGTTAACTTCGCCGATCCGAACACCGAGAACAA
Source organism: Candidatus Acidiferrum sp. (assembly GCA_035693545.1). Lineage (GTDB taxonomy): Bacteria > Acidobacteriota > Terriglobia > Acidiferrales > UBA7541 > Acidiferrum. The sequence goes on along the minus strand of DASSGJ010000156.1, from coordinate 1,065 downwards.
CGTCCGTCCCGTATAAATGTCACGGAATCCCTGCCCCGGCTGCAGCAGCGAAGCTCCGCCGGTTAAAATAATGTTTTCCGTCAATGGCGGCCGGTACGTCACTCCGGCGCCAAAGTCTTCGCCGATATTGTGGCGAATCGGCGACTGAAACAACACAAACTCCAGCGGCTCCGTGCGCATGAATCGCAAATAGTTGAAGTTCAGGAAACCCTTCAGCTTCGGGGTGATGTCAATGTCCGTCCCCGCATTCATCAGAAAAATCCCTGGATTCACGAAATTTGCCTGGCCTTCGTTTTTATTCGAACGCATGTTGGGGAGCAGGCTGCCATCCGTCGTTAGTGAAACTCCGGACCCCAGTAGTCGAATGCCCTCACGGTTCCAGAAACTGAACAACCCGCCCGCAAAGCTCGGCAAATCCACGATCGCATCGAATCCGTTGGCCCGGCCGTTGCGCGGATTGTTGTCGCCTGACGAATAAAAAGTCGAAATCCGGTAACGAATCCAATCGCGGTCCAGAGAAAGCTCCACCGCCGCCATCTGTGCGTTGACTGTCACCGGCCGCCCAGCAATCGGGTTGAAACTGTCCTTGCCCGCCGCTTCATAAAAGGCGTGCGTGATATTGATGCGCTTGATGTGCCCGCTGCCCAGCCAGCCGAAATAGCCAACCTGGATGCTGTGCGGAATCGCGCCCACGCCCTGATTGATTACGTTGCCCACCGGCGCCGGCCGCACCAGGAATCCGTTGTCGTCGTAGTGCAATCCCCCATCATCCTTGTTGTAAGCCCCAAGGAATTCCGCTGTGTACCCCGGAAAGAAAAAATCCTGAATATAGATGTTCCCTAGCATCACCTGCTGGTCGCGCCGGCTGAACGTATTTAGCCCGCTGTTGGTATTCTTCTCCAGAAAATTAAAATACGCAGCGTTGTACTCCAGGCGGTCGCTCTTCAAATCGCCAAAGATGCGCAACGCCGGCTGCTCGTCCACAAACAGAAACCCACGAAAATCGGCGTTGAATTCCTGAATCCCGGCACGCACGGAAACAAAATCATAGTTGGCGCTCAGGTC
>DASSGJ010000155.1:0-24541 GCA_035693545.1 Candidatus Acidiferrum sp. | reverse complement strand
TCCGATGGCCGTGCGGGAGCTGAACTGGCACACGCAGCTGGAAGCGCTGGGAAAATACCGCGAGTAGCGAGCGGGCAGCACATCTTTTTGTCCATCAGAAGCAATTCAATCCTTAGGTCATCTCGAATCGAATGTGTCGCGGTGTAGCTGATTGAACCTGCGATGCGGGGTATATTTCGTCGGACGTAGAGGGCCAAGAGGTCGCCGGTCTGGAATTCAAGGTGTCCCCCGCGGAAAAGCAACGCGATCTATTGCGGTGCGATTGATTGCGCCGAACGGAGAACTGCCCGACATCAACTACGTGGAGGCACGCGGAGATGATGGCTCCCATTTGAGTGAAGAGAAAATCGCTCTTGGGGTATTTCGCGTCCAGATATTCCTGGCAATCAGGTATGAGATGCAGGGATCCGGCTATTGCTCGGCAAGCAAAAGAGAAATGAAAACTCCGATCGGTGTCATCGACGGAAGCGAGACGGGTTTGAGTGAATTGTCACTGGCGTTTCCCGGACCGGGATGTCGGAAGACGCCCAAGCTGGAAGGAGACGGCGAGTAGTGGACTCCAGAATCGGCTCAAATGCCCACTCTGACGCATCGTGCTCCCGCTCAAATCTGAACCGGCGTTAGGCCGTCGCGGAAGCGGAGTGGCTGAAGGATTTGACGGCAGCGGCCTCGTCGTCCAAAACATCGAAAACGGTGTAGAGCTTGGTGATTTGCAGCAGGTCGTGGACTTTATTGGTGAGTTTGAGCAATTTGAGTTCACCACCCTGTTTGCGGACGCTGGTGAAAGCACCGACGAGGTGTCCGAGGCCGGAGCTGTCGATGTAGCTGACATCAGCGAGATTGAAGAGGATTTGCTTCTGGCCCTTGTCCAACAGGCTGGAAACCAGGTTGCGCAGGGTGGCGCATTCATCGCCTAAAACAATCCGACCGCTGATGTCCACGACGGTGACGCCGTTAATTTGCCGGGTGCTGGTGATCAGGCTCATGAGAGACTCCTAAGGCATTCGTTGTGCTAGACCCACGTTAGCGCAAATTGTGAGGTAGCGGTGAAGAAATCGTGACTCCGACGGAGGCTGAGGCGGACCTGGACCGATCGGTGGCTTCTCCGGACAGACACGGCGTGGAACTCGAACCCGATACGCTACGGTTCCACTGGACACGCGAAAAGAAGGACGAATCGCGCCCGGCGATTGGTTGCAGAATCGCTCTGCAAGCCTTAGCAGGACGATTCTGTGCGGAGCGTTCTTACCCATGGAGAGAAATCTGAGGCGAAGAATTACTTCAGGAGCGATTGGAGTTGTTCTTCGACTTGGTCGTGGAGGTCGGGAGAGGCGCCGTAAAGAACGCGAGCGGCTTTGCCGGAGCGGTCAAAGAGGAAGAGGGTGGGGACGGCGGTGATGTCGCCGAAGGATTGCGCAGTGGCGGGATCGGTAATGGCCCAGCGGAGATCCGGGCTGAGAGAGGCGACGGTGGAGCGGATTTGGTCTTCGGGAGATTCGACGGCGAGAGCGACAACAGTGAGCTTGTCGGGGTGGCGGCGCTGGAGCTCGCCGAGCCATTGCAAAGTCGAGCGGCAGGGCAGGCACCACGTGGCCCAGAACTCGACGACGACGACGCGGCCGGCGAGTTGATGATTGGTGAGCGGGTTTCCGGCGAGGTCGGTGAGCTTGAATGCCGGAAGCGAGGCCAGCACGCCAGTGGGGGTTGTCGAGGTAGAGTGTTCGGCGGTAACCATGTCTTTTCTTCCCGCGAGGATCAAGTCGATCATGCGCGTGAGATCGGATTTGAATTTCGCCTGGTTGGCTTCGTTGCGCCCGGGAGCGTAGCGGCCCGAGCCTTCGACTTCGCCGAAATAGCCGAATTCGCGCGGCGCGGCGACAAGAATGTCGTCCACGAAAACGGCGGGATACCCTTTGACGCCGAAGCGATCGGCGAGAGCGGAAGCGCCGAAATTTTCGCTGACAAAGGTGACGCGTCCTGGATATTGGGCGGCGACTTCTTGTACCAGCAAACTTGCCGGATCAGAGATATTTCAGGTGTAGGGCCAGCGGACAAGGGTGAGCTGGACGGTTCTGGCGTTGGACTTCGGAAGCGTGGCGGCCGGTTTTTGCGCGGCGAGATAGGCTGGGACGACGCTGTCGAGAATGACTTGAGCGCTGCGCCATTCGTCGGCGCTGGCGGAACCACCCGCGTGAAGAATCTGAAAGACTGCACGTTCCAGGAAGAGCCCTGCGATCGAACTATCGATACCTGATGCGTAGAGCTTTTGTCGGGCCACAAGGATCTGCGCTTTTACGCTGTCCTGCTTGGCTGGATCGACGGGGGGAGCGTCGAGCATGGCGAAGTGGCGAGTGGCTTCGAGGTATTGATAGAGAGCGCCCGCGTAGGATTTTTGCGCATCGAGTTCTTGAGCGAGTTTAAGTGCGGAATTGAGGGCTATGAAGCGTTGGTGGAGTTGTATGGAGCGGGGCGGTTTGAAAGCGTCGTTGACTTTGCGCTGCAGGGCTTGCAGCTCAGGAAGAAAGGAACGAAGCGGGAACGGCGAACCGGTTGGCTCCAGAAAAAGAGACGAAGCGAAATTGGCGAAAGCAGCTTCGCCCTGCGCTTGACCGAGATAGAAGAGGCCGTCGGCTGGTTTGGTAGAAAGAGCAAACCCACGGCCGCCGTCCAGCAGGGGGGCGCAGCGCGCGGTCGCGGTTTCGGTAAGAGCGCGAAGGACGGCAGGAGAGCGGGACAAATCTCTTGCGCGCGACTGCTGGTTAAGCGAAGAGACGGTTTGGCTGACAGTTTTCCATTCTGCTTCGAAGGCGGGATAGCCGGCTTTGCCGGTTTCGGATTTTTCGACAGGGAAGCGTGCGCCATCGAGAAGATCCTCGGCGAGGAGAAGTTTTTCGAGGCTGTGATAGAGCTGGCCCGACTTGAGAGCGGTAGAAGCGTCCGCGAGGTTTTGTGAGGCTGAGGACGCGACTGGCGCGAGCTCGGGATCGGTGACTGGGTTTGCCTGCAAGGACTGCTGCAAGCGAGAGATCTCGGCTGCAATGCGATAGTTGGCGTCCTGAGCGGAGGACGGGAATGCGCGTAAAAGCGAGGCGACGACGAATAATTGCACAATCAGAAATTTTCGGCGCATCGGGAGCTGCAGGTTCAGACGAAGTTCAGCGGGATGCGTAAGCGGATGCCAGCGCATTCCGTGCCAAGACATCGAGAAAATCAGCGAAGCTTGACGCGGACTTTAGCTAGTTGGTGTTGAAGGCAACCAGGGATGAGGCATCGAGGTAGGCGGTGAAAAGAGTACCGGGCTTGATGATGGCGTCCTTGCCGTGATGAAAGATGGCGAAGGCACCGACTACGGGAATCATGACCGCGGCATTGGGTGGTTCGGCCTGGCCCTCGAGAGAAGCGGCGCCGTGGAGTTTGAGCAGGCCAGTGTCAGTCTGCATGGGATCGATGCAGAAGTGTAGTTCACCGGGTGCGCCGCCGGGGCCGGTTTTGTCCACCTGGATGATGCTGACAGAAGCGGGAGCGCCTTTGCGGGCGAGTGTCGCGCCGTTGAAGACAAGGTCGTCGGCAAGAGTGAGTGGAACTTTGTCGCCGATTTCGGCTTTGGCGGAGGTAACTTCCTGCGCAAAGAAGAAATGGACGGGGACAACGTTGTCGTAGGGCTGATCGAGCGCCGATGAGGATGTGGGCGCGTTTGCGGGAGGAGCGGGAGGAGGCGGCAAAGTGTATGTCGCGGTGGCGACAAGACTGCGGATGCAGTAGGGCGCGACGGCGATGACCTGCAGGGTGGCGGATTGCGAAATGGTGAAGGGGCCGGTGTAGCGCTTCGAGCGAGTAGTGGGAGTCCAGCCGTCGGTGCGGTAGTACATAATGGCGCCGCGGGATCTGTCGCTGAGCTTGATGGTAACGGGCCCTGGATAATGGCCGGACTTGACGGAGATTTTGGGAGTAGCGGTGAGAGCGACGACGGGGCCGTTATTTTGTGGGACGTCAACGGAAGCGTTTGCCTGCATTTCGCGCATCATGTCGTCGTTGGCTTCCTGGTTAGCGCGTTGCATATCCGCGATGGCTTGTTGATTGGCTTGCATTGCCTGCATGGAAGCTTGCTGCGCGGCTGCGATGGCTTGAATGCCGGGGTCGTCTTGGGCTGAAGAGAAAGAAGCAAAGGATAGGACGGCGAGAAGCAACAGGCTGGTGCGCATGGCGTTTCTCCCTGCAGATGAGACGGACGAGGGGTGATAGACGTTACGGCAAGGAAAGTGGCGGTTACGTCTCTGGGCGGCGGGATTCCTCGCTTCGTCGGGAATGGCGAAAGTGCGGACCGCGGCTAACTAGTCGGGGGCGGCGATGCCGAGGGACTTCATCTTGCGGTAGAGGTGGGAACGTTCTAGGCCGATGGCATTGGCGGTTTGCGTCATATTCCACCGGTTTTCCTGGAGTTTGCGCAAAATAAATTCGCGTTCGTAGGCGGAGCGCGCTTCGTGAAGCGTACTGTAGGGTCGGTGTGCGGATTCGACGACACCGCGGAAGAGTTCGGGCGGGAGATGGTGCGGCTCGATGCGGACTTGCGGGCAGACGATGACGAGGCGTTCGACAAGATTGCGGAGTTCGCGGACGTTGCCGGGCCAGGGGTAGCGGAGAAGGATTTCGAGAGCGCCATCGGAGAGTTCGCGGGTGCGCTTGCCGTAGGCGGAGCTGAATTCATTGAGGAAATGGCGGGCGAGGATGGGAATGTCCTCCTTGCGATCGCGCAGAGGTGGGACGAAAAAAGGAATGACATTGAGGCGATAGAAAAGGTCCTGGCGGAAGCGGCCGTGCGAGATTTCCTGCTCGAGGTCTTTGTTGGTGGCGGCGATGACGCGGACGTCGACGCGGACGGTTTGATTGGAGCCAACGGGTTCGAAGCGCTGCTCTTCAAGGACGCGGAGGACTTTGGATTGAGTACGCAGGCTCATGTCGCCAATTTCGTCGAGGAAGAGCGTGCCGCCGTCGGCTTGCTGGAACTTGCCGACCTTGTCGTCCACGGCGCCTGTGAAGCTGCCTTTGATGTGGCCGAACAGTTCCGACTCGATGAGCTCTTCAGGAATGGCCGCGCAGTTGACTTCGACGAAGGGACCTTTGCTGCGGAGGCTGGCAGCGTGGAGAGAACGAGCGACGAGTTCTTTGCCGGTGCCGCTTTCCCCGTAGATGAGGACGCGGCCATTGGTGGGAGCGGTTACGCCGATCTGCTGGCGGAGGGCTTTCATGGGGATGCTGTCGCCCAGAACCTGATAGCGGTGGCCGAGTTCGGAGCGTAGAGATTGGTTTTCTTCTTCGAGGCGGCGCTGCTGAACGGCGTTGCGGACGAGGACGATGATCTTTTCAAGGGTGAGCGGCTTTTCGATGAAGTCGAAGGCCCCGAGTTTGGTGGCGCGCACGGCGGTGTCAATCGTGGCATGGCCGGAGATCATGATGACGGCGGGAGGATGAGGGAGGGTCTGGATGCGGGAGAGGGCTTCAAGGCCATCCATGCCCGGAAGCCAGACATCGAGGAGGACGACGTCGAGGCCACTGTGCGATGCGCGTTCGATGGCGCGCTCGGCGGAGTCGGCGGTTTCGGCGATGTAGCCTTCGTCAGTGAGGATAGACGAAAGGGACTCGCGAATGCCGGCTTCGTCGTCAACGATAAGGATGTGAGGTTTCGGGGGCATCAATCTTTCAGAAGCATACGGTGAGAGTACAAGGTAACGCAGATGGGGAAGCGGAAGCAAAGGACTAGCGAAATTTGCCCCAAGTGGATCTGGACCGCGCGGAAACCGCTAATACCAATGCGACCACGCGTCGCCTTGTTCTTCGTGCTTCTTCCTGCGGAGAGCTTCGACGCGACCGCTATCCGCACACTCGTCGCAACTGGTCGCTTCGGCTGGTTTGCCGCACATGCTGCAAACGTCGGTGTTCCGGTTCTGGTTGTGGGCCGCGTGTTTCGCGGGGAACTGCGTTCATGGCTGCTCCCGTTTCCTAGATGGCGGAGGCGCAGCTCAGGACCACAGCCGGGCTGCTTGTGCGTTCACCCTGGTCGCGCCGCCAGCGACGATCAAACCAATTCAGTTGATACCCCTGAGCCGGATAGGTTACTGACGCTCGGTGGGAGTGGAGGCAAGGACTTCGGCGGACGGGAGTTCGAGGATGAAACGGGAACCCGCGGGAGAATTGTCTTCAACGCGAAGACCGCCGCCGTGTTCGGCGACGATGCGCGCGGCGATGGCGAGGCCGAGGCCGGTGCCGCGGTCTTTGGTTGAGAAATGGGGAAGGAAAAGCTTGTCTTTGTCTTCGGGCGATATGCCGTGGCCGGTGTCGGCAACGACGATTTCGACGAAGTCGGAATCGGGATTGGCGCGGGTGGAGACGGTGATGTTGCGGACGGCGGAAGATTCGAGTGCTTCGGCGGCGTTGTCGATCAAATTGACGATGACACTGCGGATGAGTGGAGCATCAGCGCGGATCGCTGGGGGCTGTGCGGCGAAGGAGGTATTGAGAGTGATGCCGTCCAGGCGATTGGCGAAAACTTCGATAGCTTCGCGGACGATCGCGTTGACGTCGGCGGATTCGAGTTTGGCGGAAGGGAAGCGGACGAATTGAGAGAATTCGTTGACCAGTGCGGAAAGCGTGCCGACTTCCCGCTCGATGAGGCGCCCCGCTTCTTCGACGAGGCGCGTAAGGTCAGGATCGCGAGAAGCAGCAGGCGCGCCGTTTTCGTTGCTTTTTTCCAGATAACGGAGCAGGCGCTGGGCGGAGAGCTGGATTGGTGTCAGAGGATTCTTGATTTCGTGGGCGATGCGGCGAGCGACCTCCTGCCAGGCGGCGGCTTTTTGCGCGCGGAGAAGTTCGGTGAGGTCGTCGAGGACGACGACGTATCCGGAATTGGCCCGACGCGGGCCTAGCGAGCTGACAGTGACGGCAGCGTGGAGGATACGGCCTCCAGCGATGATTTCAAGTTCACGGGAGACCACTCCTGTGCGCAGGGCGCGGCGCATGAGGTAGCGGATGGCGCGAGCGTCTTCAGGGCCGACGAGTTCCTCGAGTGTGCGGGCATCCTTGGCGGAAGAGCCAAAAATCTTGGTGACGGCGGGGTTGATGCGGACGAGGTTGCCTTCGGGGTCGAGTGAGAGGGCTCCGGTCGGAATGTTTTCCAGGATGGTTTCGATGAGCTGGCGGCGGCGTTCGAGTTCGCGGACGGCTTCCTGGAGGTTGTGGGTGAACTGATCGATTTGGGAGCGGGAATCACGGAGCTGGGTAGTCATGCTGTTGAAGGAGCGGACCAGAGTACCGAGTTCGTCGTGGGTTTGTTCGGGGACCTGGTAGTCGAAATTACCGGCGGAAATTTCGCGCGTACCTTCCGCGAGCGCCTGGATCGGGCCAGTGACCTGTTTGGCGAGGTAAAGGGCGAGCCAGAGAACAGGAGAAAAAAGTAGGACTGTAAAGAAGGAGAGGATGAGGAGAAGTTGACGTTTGAGGGCACGGAGATGCTGCTTTTCTTGGTCGTAAGCTTGCGACTGATGCGCGATTTCATTGAAGCGAGAGAGAAAGTCCGGGGGCACGCGGCGGGCGGCGTAGTAGCTTCTGCCATTTTGCGAACGCGCTGAACCAGCGAGGAGAAGTTTGCCGCCGTGTTGCCACACGTCGGCGCCGCTCGGTAAGGGTTGTACACGACTTAAGGGGGCGTCTGCGCTGAGGTGCGTCGTACCGCCGAGTCTTACCGGCGTTTCATCGCGGCAGTCGAAGAACGAAACCGGTTCGCCTGAGGAATCGGTTTGCCAGAAGGCGTCCGCTGCCGTGCAGCGCGAGGCCAGCGAATTCGAGGGCGAAGCGGGATCCTGAGCATCCCAAGCGGCCCATTCGGCAGCGAGATGGGAGAGGCGATCGTGTTCTTGAATACCCAGCTCGTTGAGGAGGGCGGAACTCTGTTCGGAGGCGATTTCGATGGGGCGCGGAAACCAGCGGGCCAGGGTTCGGTTCAAGAGCGAGTAGCTAATAAAGAACATGAAAAGAATCGGAAGCAGAGAGATGCCCAGAGCACCGAGGACCACCTTGGTTTTAAAGCGAGCACCGAATTGCTGGCGGCTGCGCTCGGTCCAGAGCCGCACCAATGTGCGCGAAACGATAAGCCCAAAGACAATCAGCGCAGCGGTGATGAAGGACGAAACCGCGTAGAGGGTGAGAACGTCGCGCCAGCTGCGCGGTTCGAAAGGAGTATCGAGCGAGCCGAGAGTGAAAACCGCGGCGAGGAGGAGTGTGAGGATGACTCCGGCGAGGGCGAGGCGGTTGCGCTGACTGGAGGTGGTGGAGGTCATTTGGCGGCAGTGGGCGGCAGGAAATCGCGCAGCGGGCATTGATGGCAAAGCGGATTGGACTTGCGGCAGTGTTGCTTTCCAGTGTGAACGATGAGCGCGTGGAATTCGTTGAAGAGGCGGTGATCGCGCGGGAGCGCGGATTCGAAAGTGGCGCGGAGGTGCTCATAGGTGGCTTTGGGATGGGCGAGGCCGTGGCGTTCGAGGACACGCCGGGCGTAGGCGTCGACTACGAAAACAGGATGCTTGCCGGCGTAGAGGAGGATGGAGTCGGCGGTTTCGGGGCCGATGCCAGGAAGCGCGAGAAGTTGTTCGCGGAGGCTTCCGGTTGCCGTGGCGAACAGGCGGTCGAGAGAGCCGCTGTGCTCGGCGAAGAGAAAGGCGACGAAATTCTTGAGGGTTCTGGTTTTTTGCCGGAAGTAGCCGGAAGGGCGGAGGCAAGCGGCAAGGCGTGCTCTACGGACGCCACGGATTGCGACGGGTGAAAGTAATTTCGCGGAACGGAGATTGGCGATTGCGCGTTCGACGTTTTTCCAGGATGTGTTCTGGGTAAGGATGGCGCCGACGATAACTTCGAAACGGGAGCGCCCTGGCCACCAATGTTGAGGGCCGTGAGCGGCAAAGAGAGCTGCAAAGTAAGCGCCGAGCGCAGAGTTCCCGGACTCTGGCGGATGCGGGTGAGACGGCAATTCTGAAGTTTCAGAGCCTGCGCAGGACGAATATGGCTTCGCAGCGTGGCTCGGCAAGGCCGGCGAGGCAGTGACAATTTGCGGCAACGCTGGTGAAGCAGACATCTCAAAGGCAAGATAGCGGTCACAAAAGGGCAAGTCAAGAAAGGGCCGTCTGAAGGCACGCAACACAGGCGCTCAAGTGTGCTCAACGTCCCATTTGGCGCACTGTACCGGCGGACAGGGAGTGGCGAGTTCAGAACGACGGGCAAAAATCGAACATCCGAGAGTGACAAGTTTTGTTAGCTTTAGCGATGAGCGTGACCCAGCGCGCGATGCTCGCGGTTTAGCGACCGTCGGTACTTTGCTGGCCGGGCACGGAGGTCTGGGAAGTCCGCGACGAAGATTGCGTGGTTCCGAGGCCGGTTGGAGCACTGCGGATGTCGGTTCGTTTAGGCGAAATCCTAGTCAAAGAAAGTCTCATCACCCAGGACCAGCTGCAAAAGGCACTCGAGTTTCAGCGAGTGAACGGCGGCAAGCTGGGAAGCTGCCTGCAGAGGATGGGATTTATCACGGATGACGACATTACCGGTGTGCTTTCGCGGCAGTACGGCGTTCCCTCCATCAATCTGAAATATTACGAAATTGATCCGAATGTGATCCGGCTGATTCCACAGGATACGGCGCTGAGGTATCAGGTGGTGCCCCTTTCACGCGTGGGTTCGGTGCTGACCATAGCAATGACGGACCCGACGAACGTGTTCGCCATGGACGACGTGAAGTTCATGACGGGCTTCAACGTGGAGCCGGTGGTGGCATCGGAAGCCGCGATTTCGGATGCGATTTCGCGCTGCTACGGCGGAGCGAACACGAACGGCGAAGAGCTCACCAACCTGATGCGGGATTTGGTGGAAGAAGAGCTGGAGCTGGCGCCCGACGACGCGGAATTGGACGCGGAAGCACTGGAAAAGGCCGCGGAAGAAGCTCCGATCATCAAGCTGGTGAATCTGATTTTGACGGATTCGGTAAAGCGCGGCGCTAGCGATATTCATATTGAGCCGTACGAGATGGAGATGCGGGTGCGGTTTCGCATTGACGGCATGCTGCAGACGGTGATGACACCACCGTTGAAAGTCAAGGACGCCATGACCAGCCGCATGAAGATCATGGCCAAGCTGGACATTGCCGAAAAGCGGCTGCCGCAAGACGGCCGCATCATGATCAAGTACAAGGCGGACGGGAAGAAAAAGGAACTGGACTTCCGTGTTTCGACGGTGCCGACCCTGTACGGCGAAAAGATCGTGCTGCGGTTGCTGGACAAAGAGAACCTGCGGCTGGACATGACCAAGCTGGGCTTCGAGCCGGAGTCGCTGAAGAAATTCGAGCGGAACATTTTGAAGCCGTACGGAATGGTGCTGGTTACGGGGCCGACGGGTTCGGGCAAAACGAACACTTTGTATTCCTCGGTGGCCCGGTTGAACCAGGTGGATACGAACATCATGACCGCGGAAGACCCGGTTGAGTTCCAGTTGGCCGGGATCAACCAGGTGCAGATGAAGGAACAGATTGGGTTGAACTTTGCCGCCGCGCTGAGAGCGTTCTTGCGGCAAGACCCCAACATTATTCTGGTCGGCGAGATCCGCGACTTTGAAACGGCGGAAATTGGCGTGAAGGCCGCGCTCACCGGCCACTTGGTGCTTTCGACTTTGCACACGAACGATGCCCCGTCCACGATCAGCCGCTTGATGAACATGGGTATTGAGCCGTTCCTGGTGGCGACTTCGGTGAACCTGATCTGCGCGCAGCGCCTGGTTCGCCGGATTTGCGTGAACTGCAAGGAAGAGCTGGAAGTGCCGGAGCAGGCGTTGATTGACGCAGGGTACACGCCGGAAGAAGTGAAGACGACGAAGATTTATCACGGCAAGGGATGCTCGACCTGCAACAAGGGCGGGTACAAAGGGCGCACGGGTTTGTATGAAGTGATGGAAATCAACGATGAGCTGCGCGAGTTGATTCTGGTTGGAGCCTCGGCCCTGGAATTGAAGAAGAAGGCCATTGAGCAGGGAATGATTACGCTGCGGCGCAGCGGGCTGATTAAGGTGGCGCTGGGCCAGACCACCATGGAAGAAGTGTTGCGCGAAACGGTTTTATAAGCAGGAAAGGGTGCAGAGATGCCAGGAATAACGCTGAGCGAATTGTTGAAGAAGATGATCGAGATGGGAGGCAGCGACCTTCACATCACGACGAACAGCGCGCCGCGGGTGCGCGTCCATGGCCACTTGCGTCCGCTGGACATGCCGCCACTGACGGCAGCGGACACGAAATCGCTGGCGTACAGCGTCTTGACGGACGCGCAGAAGCACCGGTTTGAAGAAAACCTGGAATTGGACTTTTCGTTCGGCTTGAAGAACCTGGCGCGCTTCCGCGGCAATTGCTTCAATCAACGGGGCGCCGTGGGAGCCGTGTTCCGGACCATTCCCTGGGAGATCAAGGGTTTTGACGCGCTGGGATTGCCGACGGTGGTGCGCGGGCTGTGCGACAAGCCGCGCGGACTGGTGCTGGTGACCGGGCCGACCGGTTCGGGCAAGTCTACGACGCTGGCGGCGATGCTGGACAAGATCAACGCCGAGCGCGAAGAGCACATGATCACGATCGAGGACCCGATCGAGTTTCTTCACAATCACAAAAAGTGCCTGGTGAACCAGCGCGAAGTGCACGCGGACACGCACTCGTTTGCGAATTCGCTGCGCGCCGCGCTTCGTGAAGACCCGGACGTGGTGCTCATCGGCGAAATGCGCGACCTGGAGACGATCGAATCGGCGCTGCGCATCGCGGAAACCGGCCACTTGACGTTTGCGACGCTGCACACGAACTCCGCGGCGTCCACCATCAACCGTATTATTGACGTGTTCCCGGCGCACCAGCAGCCGCAGATTCGCGCGCAGCTTTCGATGGTGCTGGAAGGAATACTTTGCCAAGCGCTGTTGCCGCGCTCCGACAATCGCGGACGCCTGATGGTGATGGAAGTTCTGGTGCCTACGCCCGCAATTCGCAACCTGATCCGCGAAGACAAGATTCACCAGATCTATTCGGCGATGCAGACGGGCACCGGGCAAACGGGGATGCAGACGTTTAACCAGGGCCTGGCGAACGCGTATTTCCAGAAGCAGATTACGCTGGACATGGCGTTATCGCGTTCTTCGAACCAGGACGAGTTGCAGGACATGATCAACCGCGGGGTGGCGACTAACGCGGGATCCACGGGGAAAGTCACCGGCGGACGGAGCCCGGTGGGCTCGAAACATTAAGGGATTGTTTTTGCGAGACGGAAGGACAAAACTTTTAGAGGTTGAGGAGGAAAGGTTATGCCGGTCTTTACTTATCGAGGAACGAATCGCTCCGGCGGTTCTGTTGCGGGCGAGATGACGGCCGCCAGCAAGGCGGAACTGCAGACATTGCTGCGGCGGCAGCAGATTACGCCGACGAAGATGTCCGAAAAGGGCAAGGAGTTCAACCTGCCCACGTTCGGCGGCGGCGTCTCCGCCAAGGAACTCGCGGTGTTCACGCGACAGTTCTCGGTGATGATTGACGCCGGTCTCCCGCTGGTGCAGTGCCTGGAAATTCTGGCGGGCCAGCAGGAGAACAAACTGTTTCAGAAGGTGCTGACGGGCACGCGAGGCGCTGTCGAAGGCGGCAGCAACCTGTCGGCGGCGATGAAACTGTACCCGAAAGTGTTTGACCCCCTCTACAGCAACATGGTGGAAGCGGGCGAAACGGGCGGTATTCTTGACACAATTTTGCAGCGCCTTTCGACGTACATCGAAAAGAACGTGAAGTTGAAGGCCGCGGTCAAGTCGGCGTTGATTTACCCCATCGGCGTTTTGACCATTGCGGCCGCCGTCATCACGCTGCTGCTCTGGAAAGTGGTTCCGATCTTCGCGACCCTGTTCGCCGGGTTGGGCGTGGACCTGCCGTTGCCGACGAAAATCGTCATCGGGCTGAGCAACTTTGTCGGCAGCATATTCGGGTTGCTGATCGTGGTAGGCATCGTGGCCGGGATATTTGGATTGAAGGTGTGGTACGGAACGCCGGGCGGGAGATACTTCCTGGACAGCCTGATCCTGAAGCTACCCATTATAGGCATCCTGATGCGCAAGATTGCCGTGGCACGGTTCACGCGGACGCTCGGCACACTGATCTCATCCGGTGTGCCGATCCTGGAAGGATTGGATATCACCGCTAAGACTTCGGGCAACGCCGTGGTGGAGAAAGCGCTGTTCCAGGTGCGCAAATCCCTTGAGGAAGGCAAATCTCTAACTGAGCCGCTGAAGGAATCCGCGGTATTTCCGGGGATGGTTACGCAGATGATCGCAGTCGGCGAACAGACCGGCGCGATGGACGCCATGCTGCAGAAGATCGCGGACTTCTACGAAGACGAAGTGGACGCGGCGGTGAAGGACCTTCTGACCGCACTGGAACCCGTCATGATCGTGTTTTTGGGCCTGGTGGTCGGCGGCGTGGTCATTTCGATGTACTTGCCTCTGTTCTCGCTGATCGGGAAGCTCTCGGGCAAGTAGAGTAATAGCAGATTGGAAATGGAGGACAGGGAAACGCTCCTGCCCTCCATTTTCTCTTTAAGATAGGAAGCAGGGATGAGCGGGCAAACCGTGGGGGGAGCCGCTCAACGCATGGAAAAGTCATTCAATCGCCGGGAATGGGTGGACTGGCTGACGCGGGTCCGCCTGCTGTTGATTGCCCTGATTTTGGGCGTCGGAGTGGTCTGGCCGCAATATGTCCCTTCGCCTGCTTCGCCGCGGTATTTTCTTCCCATTGTCATTTTGTGGATCACGATCGGGATATTGCACCTGATCCTTGTGCGGTTGTTGCCGGAGGCTCCTTGGCTGGGCGGATTGCAGGTGTCCTGCGACGTGGTGATGATCAGCGGGATTGTCTACACGACGGGTTTACAGGACAGCTATTTCACTTCGCTTTATCTGCTGGTGATCATTGTTGCCAGCATATTGTTCAGCCGGCAGGCGGCGTTCGTGACGGCGACGGCATGCCTTGGGGCGCTGGCGGTGCTGACCGGCCTGGTGCATTCCGGGCGGATTGCACAAACATCGGTTGCGGCGCCGACAGCGGAAAGCCTGCGCATGTGGTTTCTGAGCAACTCGTTCGGATTCCTGGCGATCGCGTACCTTTCCAGCCTGCTGGCGCACTCTTTGCGGCGCAAGAGTTCGGAACTTGAAGAGAAACGGGAAGAGCTGCTGGAGTTGCAGGATTTTACCTCGGACATTATTCACTCCATGCGGGGCGGGCTGGTGACCACGGATCTTGATGGCCGGGTGGTGCTGCTGAACCGAACCGGGGAGGAGATCCTGGGGCGGACGTTTGCGGAGATTCGAGGGCACGATTTGCGGGAGGTCAGCACGGAGTTCTGGCAGCACGAGAACACCACGGCTCCCGAGAAGCTTTCGTTGCGGCGCGAGATCGAGGTGCGCGTTCCGGGCGGGCAGAAGCGGTATCTGGGAATTTCCGTGTCGCCATTGCGGACGCGGGACGCGCAGCGGAGCGGATATGTTTTCAATTTTCAGGACCTGACGGAACTGCGGCGGCTGGAGCAGGAAGTGGCCACCAAGGAACGGATGGCGGCGGTGGGGCGGTTGTCGGCGGCGATCGCGCACGAGATCCGGCAGCCGCTGACGGCAATGGGCGGGGCGGTGAAGGAGTTGGCGCGGCTGGTGCCGCTGGAAGAGGACGAAAAACAATTGGTGAACATCGTCAGCCGGGAATCGGAGCGGCTGAACCAGATCATTACGGACTTCCTGAATTTTTCGCGCGAGAAGTCGTTTGTGTTTGAGGAAGCGGATGTGCGGCCGCTGCTGGACGAAACGCTGACACTGCTGGAGAGAAAGCCGGGGGCGGCGCAGAAGCTGCAAATTGTGCGCGCGTTCAACGGAGAGGCGTCCATTGCGCGCGTGGATCCAAACAAGATCAAGCAGGTGTTCTGGAACCTGTGCGACAACGCGGTGCGAGCCATGCCCCAGGGCGGTTCGCTGACGGTGGGCATTGAACACGTGCCGGACTGGCTGAGGATTTCCTTCCGGGACACGGGGATCGGACTGGACCCGCAGCAACGGGCCAAGATTTTCGAACCGCTGCAGTCCAATTTTGAGGGCGGTACGGGGTTGGGGTTGGCGATCGTGTATCAGATTGTGCAGGCGCACAACGGGCGCATATCGGTTCACAGTGAAAAAGAGAAAGGCGCGGAATTTGTCATCGAGCTTCCGCGCACAGAGTGAGGCGTTATGCTGGCGACCAAAGTAGCGGCGAGAGAGACGAAACGGGAAGCAGCGCACATCCTGGTGGTGGATGACGAAAAGTCGCTGTGCGAGTTGCTGGAGATCACCTTCCGGAAAGACGGGCATCGCGTGGAAGTGGCCAACGGCGTGGAGGCCGGCCGGCGCAAGCTGGAAGGATCGCTCTTCGACATCGTAATTTCCGACATCCGCATGCCCGGAGGAACGGGACTGGATCTCCTGCGGTATGCCAAGGAGATCTCTCCGGATTCTTTCTTTTTGCTGATGACGGCGTTGCCGGACCTGGATACGGCTGTGGAAGCGCTGAATTCGGGGGCGGATCGGTTCGTAATCAAGGACCACAATTACGTGGAACAATTGCGCCGGGCGGTGGGCGAGGTTTCGGAGAGCCTGAAGTGGAAGAAGGAAGCCGGGTATCTGCGGCGGGAATTGCGGCGACTGACCGGCCTGGACAACATTATCGGGCAGAGCCCGAAGATGAAAGCCATCTTCGACATGATCCAGACCGTGGCGCCGCAGAACAGCCGCGTGCTGATCACGGGAGAGAGCGGCACGGGCAAAGAACTGGTGGCGCGGGCCATCCACGAAAACAGCGCGCGATCGCAGACGCCGTTTATCACCATCAACTGCGGAGCATTTCCGGAAACGCTGCTGGAGTCGGAACTTTTCGGCTATGTAAAGGGCGCGTTCACCGGCGCGAACGAAAATCGCCGCGGCCTGTTTCAGGCGGCGCATGGCGGGACGCTGTTCATGGACGAAATCGGGAACATGAACCTGGCCATGCAGGTGAAACTTTACCGCGTGCTGCAGGAAGGAAAAGTGAGGCCGCTGGGGAGCACGGAAGAGATTGATGTGGATGTTCGCGTGATCGCCGCCACGAACAAGGATCTGGAAAAGGCGATCGCCGCGGGCGAGTTTCGCGAAGATTTGTTCTACCGGCTGAGCGTCATCCCGATTCATGTGCCGTCGCTGAGGGAGCGGCGGGAAGATATCCCGCTGCTGGCGAGGCATTTTCTGGAGCAGTTCCGGAAGAGCATGGAAAAGCCGATTCAGGGAATTTCACCGGAAGCCATGACCCGGCTTGAGGCGTATGAGTGGCCGGGAAACGTTCGCGAGCTGGAGAACACGCTGGAGCGGGCAGTGGCTCTGGAAAGCGGGCCGGAAATCAGCACCAAAGTCCTGCCGGATCGGGTGACCGATGGAAGCCTGGTGATCTCCGCATCGCTCGGGCAGTCCGACGCGGCGGTGATTCCGGAGGAAGGGATTGATTTCGAGCAAGTGGTTGCGGCGACCGAGCGGCGTTACCTGATGGCCGCGCTGGAGAAGGCAGGCGGTGTGCGGACGCAGGCGGCGGATCTGCTGAAGATTACGTACAGATCATTCCGGCACTTTGCGAAGAAGCACGGTTTGTAAAGCATGGCCGTAAGCGCGCGGCATTAACCTGACTGTTTGAACAATCACGAGAGGCTTGCCGATTGTGCGTGAACACTCTCCCGGCAACAATCAATCGAGTCATGAAAACGACGGCCAACCTGGGATGGAAGGGACTCCAGTGAAAGCGACGGAACTGCGCCGCTGGGGGCTGAGCCTTGCAGGAGTGGTGTGCCTCTACTGGGTGGGGAGCCGGCATACTTTTTTTTCGGATACGATTTCTTCGCCGTTTTTGGCGGTGGCTCTTCTCAGTATTTCTCTGATTTTGCTGCGAACGAAAATTGATTTGAGGGAACTGGCTCTGGTCGGAATCTTTGCGCTTGGTCTGTACGGGCTGGACATCCGGTGGCTGGGTTATGCGATGCGCTGGCCGGTGGTGGTTTCGTTCGTGGGGATGGCCAGCCTGTTGGTTTTGCTGCTGCGGGTAATCTGGGCGGAGTCGAAGGAGAGAGGGACCGCGGTTTTGATCCTGGTGCCGGCCTTTCTGTTTGTGGCCTCCGAGTGGTGCGCAAGCTATTTTCTGGAATGGGGAGCGCGCGCGAGACCGACGGTGCTGGACTTATATTTGTTTTCCTTCGACGCGAGCCTGCATATTCAGCCGGCGTTTCTGATGGGGCAGTTGTTCGCAAAATTTCCGAATTTCGCTGCTGTGAGCGTGATTGTGTACCTTTCGCTGCCGGTGGCGATCGGCCTGACGTTCGCTGGTTGCGTGCGGCGGGACCGGGAGAACGCTGTGCCCGCGGTGATTGCGTTTCTGATTACGGGGCCGATTGGGGCGTGTTTTTATACAACGTTTCCGGCGCTGGGGCCGGTGCACATTTTCCTGAACAGATTTCCCTGGGTATCACTCACAGCGCAGCAGGTTCAGAGCCTGGTGTTGGAGCCGGTGGCCATGGCCGGACCGCGCAATGCGATTCCGTCACTCCACGCGGCGTGGATTTTCCTGGTGTTTTGGTACGCGCGAAGGCTCTCGCTGGTGGAGAGGGTGGCCGCCGGCGGATTTGTGTTTTTTACGCTTTGCGCGACGTTGGGCACCGGGGAACACTATTTTGTTGATCTGATCGTGGCTGTGCCGTTTACAGTGATGATCGTGGCGGTGACCCAGATTTTATGCGTGAGGGAACAGCGGAAGGCGTGGGGAGCGCTGGCGTACGGGTTACTAACGACGCTGGCTTGGTTTGGCGCGCTGCGGTACGGACCCCATGTTTTCTGGGCCTCGGCACTGATCCCCTGGATGGCCTGCTTGCTGACACTGGCTTCAGGTTGGTATGGATTGGTCTGGTTGGAACAGCAACGTGCCGCTGCGGGGGTGGGGAGTCCCGAGGCCTTGCCGGCTTAAAAGAGGAGGTGTTTAGAATCTTGACAAAGTCCAAAATCTGTATGACCTTTTTTGTCGGCGAAAGCTGCCGAAAATTGTTAATTTAGGCGGATTTCGGCATCGAAAAAGCTCTGAAGTACCGTGAAAAAAGTACCGGAACCTTGTCATAACTCTTTGTGTTTCAGTTTGTTACAGGTAGATGGATTGAGGGACAGCTGGCCGTGAGGATGGCATGCGCCGTGCACTTTAGTTGCCGTGCTCCAGGACCACAAATTTACCAAGGAGATCTCATGAAGAAGCAGAAGGGTTTCTCTCTTATCGAATTGCTGATCGTCGTGGCGATCATTCTGATCATCGCGGCCATCGCAATTCCGAACTTGCTCAAGTCGAAGATGGCGGCCAACGAGTCTTCGGCTGTAGGTTCCCTGCGCACGATCAACACGGGCGAAGTCACCTATGCATCCTCTTGCCCTGCGAACGGGTTTTCCGCCAGCTTGGTTGAACTGAACGGCGGCAAGGCTTGCCCGAGCGGTGCGGGAATCATTGACAACGTTCTTGGCGGCGCCGATCCTTCCACCAAGAGCGGTTATACGTTTGCATACACGGCTGGCGCAGCTGATGCCAGCGGTGTGGTGAGCTCGTATGTTCTCAACGGCACGCCGTTGACCGTGAACGTTACGGGAAACCGGATGTTCTGCACCGACCAGTCGGGTGTGATTCGTTACACTGCGAACGGCACGGGTTGCACCGTTCCCGCAGTGGGCGCGACAACTGGCGGCAGCCCGGCACTGCAGTAAGCCGAAGGCTGATCAAACCAGATCCAGAGATTGGAGCGCGGAGTTTAAACTCCGCGCTCTTTTCTTTTTTGGCCTGAATTCTGGGGCCCTAACACAATTTATTTGAAGAAATTGAAATGGCTAATTCTGTCGTTCCTGGCAAGACGGAAAGTTGCAGATTCGCTCGCCGAAAAAAGGCAATTCCTCCTTTAAGACCCGCCAAGAGCCATCTGGTTATGGCACGCGGATACGGAAAAAGGGTAGGGAGAATTGGGTGTCACAAAACGTCGACGTTTTTTGTCATTCTGAGGTGCCCTTAACGGGCGGCTTTAGGATGGCTCAACGTATTCTTGGTCGTCAGACAATATTCGTAACAGTGCAACTCCTTGTAACTGGCTGATTATAAATGCCTAAACGTATTAGTCACGAGTGCGAAGCGGACGGAGGGAGTGGCCACAGGCGTGCACCTATGGTTGTCGTGCTCAGGCACTAAACACTCTCTCAAGGAGATCTCATGAAGAAGCAGAAGGGTTTCTCTCTTATCGAATTGCTGATCGTCGTGGCGATCATTCTGATCATCGCGGCCATTGCGATTCCGAACTTGCTCAAGTCGAAGATGGCGGCCAACGAGTCCTCAGCAGTGGGTTCGCTGCGCACGATCAACACGGGTGAAGTTACCTACGCAGCGTCTTGCCCCGCGAACGGTTTTTCTGCCAGCTTGGTTGAATTGAACGGCGGGAAGACTTGCCCCAGCGGTGCGGGAATCATTGACAACGTTCTCGGTGGCGCCGATCCTTCCACCAAGAGCGGCTATACGTTTGCGTACACGGCTGGTGCAGCTGCGGCCAACGGTGTGGTCAGCTCGTACGTGGTGAACGGCACTCCTCTGACGGTGAACGTTACGGGCAACCGTATGTTCTGCACCGACCAGTCGGGTGTGATTCGCTACACCCCGAACGGAACGGGTTGCACGGTTCCGGCGGTGGGCGCGACGACCGGTGGCAGCCCGGCATTGCAGTAAGCCGAAGGCTGATCAAACCAGATCCAGAGATTGGAGCGCGGAGTTACACTCCGCGCTCTTTTCTTTTTGGCGCTGAATGTTGGAGGAGAAATAGAATTCGATGGGTGAATGAGTCAGCCATTTTTCGTCACCGGATTGCCTGGAATTGCCCCTTTCTGTCTGGGGAGAAGACTGTGGAACTTTCCTTCGCCGCATCTGACAGAAAAGAACAGAATTGCGGACAGCAAAAGACTTGTAGAAAGGCCCGTGGAATGCTGTAATCACTGGCATCTGCGCCGGGAGTGAACGGCAAAAGTGGACGGGAAAAGACATTCTTATGAAGCGAAACCAAAAAGGCTTTTCGCTTATTGAGTTGCTGATCGTAGTGGCGATTATTCTTATCATCGCAGCCATAGCTATTCCGAATTTGCTGAAGTCCAAGATGGCGGCCAACGAAGCATCCGCAGCCGAATCGCTGCGCACCATCAACACCAGCGAAACTACGTACGCCGCAACCTGCCCGGCGATCGGCTATTCGGCCACTCTGGTGGAGCTGAATACGGGCGCCAACTGCCCGGGTGGCAAAGGCCTGCTGGACAATGTTCTGGGAGGGGCGGATCCCTCGACCAAGGCCGGATATCAATTTACGTACACGCCGACACCCACGGCCGGACAGAACACTTCGTTCACGATTGTGGCGATACCCAGTTCCATTGGCGTGACGGGGCAGCGAGGCTTCTACAGCGACCCGACGAATGTCATTCGTTTCACACCGGACGGGACCGTCCCCACGCCCACTAGTCCGCCTTTGCAGTAAGAGCTTGCTCCAAACCAAATCTCTTGCGCGTGCGATGTAGCGGACGCGGCCAGTCATTCATTTTCCGTGATGGCGCCGGGGTCTCCAAAATTCGGCAACTGATCAAGATAAGAAATATCCCCGGTGAAGGAAAATTCGGGGGCTTGCTATACTTCAGTCGTGGCCAACAGTCTCTTCTCCAACTGCGCCCGCAGAATTTCCTGGCGTGCAACGATCCTGGCGTCGGCGTTCCTGTGCGCCGCTTTCGTCATGGAAGTACGCCCAGTTGCCAGCACAAATACCAGGGAGTCGTTATCCGCGCTCGAGGCGCGTTATGGCAAGGCGACGACGCTGGAAGCGAATTTTCTTGAGAGATATTCAGAAAACGGCAAGCAGGTGCGGGTGGAGGCGGGCAAGGCGTATTTCTTGCGGCCGGGGAAAATGCGGTGGGAATACGAGAAGCCCGAAAAAAATCTGTTTCTGGTAGACGGAAAATATGTATGGTTTTATGCGCCGGATGACCACACGGCGACGCGCATGCCCGCGAAGAAGAGCGAGGACTGGCGAACGCCGATGGCCTTCCTGACAACCGGAATGAAGCTTGGCCGCATCTGTTCAGAAGTGGGGCCGGCGCCGGACGTAAAACCGTCGCAGGCCGGGAATGAAGTTTACCGGTGCGTTCTGCGCGGGACGGAGGAGGAGAAAGGCGGCGCAGCGCAAAAAGTGCTGTTTGAAGTTTCTCCGCAGAGCGAACTGGCGCGAATCGTGATTCCACAGGAAGCGGGGATGCAGATCGAATTTGAGTTCAAGAATTGGGAGTGGAATCCAGCGCTCGAGAAAAGCCTGTTTCAGTTTCAACCGCCACCGGGAACCGTCATTGTGAATGGCCTGCTACCGGAGGCTCCGGGAATGCGTCAGTAACGGTGTGGGCGCCAAGTCGAGGCCCCAGGCCCAACCCGCCGTTGACTCAGTAAACCCACCAGCCCCAGACGCTTTTTGGGGTACTCTTCGAATGAGGTAAACTAGGACCCTATGGGGGAGTTTGTCTGCCGCGTAGCCGACGCCAACGGGCGGGTTTTCTCGCACGTCGAAGCGGCTGCAAGCCTGGAAGAAGCTCGCCAGAAGCTCTCGGATCGAGGGCTGTACATTTATTCTGTCGAGAGCCGCAGCAGCCTGATCAGCGGGATGCTAGGTGTGCGCAAAGAGCGCAAAATCAGCGGCAATGACTTCCTGATCCTCAACCAACAGTTCAATACACTGATTAAAGCCGGCTTGCCGATTTTGAAGGCGCTGGACCTGCTTGCGACGCGGGCGACCGCGCCGAAGTTGCGGCCGATCCTGGTGCAAGTGCGCGACCGGGTTCGGGAAGGGAAGTCGCTTTCGGAAGCGATCGAGGAAGCGGGCGTCTTTTCGAAAGTGTATTCGACGGCAATTCTGGCGGGCGAGAAGAGCGGGAATCTTTCCGGTGTGCTGGATTACTACATTTCGTACCAGAAGGTGAGCACCGGGGTTAAGAAGAAGATAGTAGCGTCGCTGGTGTATCCGATTCTGCTGGTGGTGGTGGCGTCGTGCATCGTGACGTACCTGGTGACAGGGGTTATTCCGAAGTTTGCGACGCTCTACCGGGATTTGGGAGTGCCGCTGCCGGGACCGACACAGTTGCTGATCGCGATTACGGTGGATTACCGGGTGTACATTCTTTCGGCGCTCGCGGCGTTCCTGGCGGGCATTGTGGCGATATTTTTCTGGTCGCGGAGCGAAGAAGGCGGAGTGGCGTTCGACCGCCTGGTGTTCCGGATTCCACTGCTGGGCGATACGTTGCTGAAGTTTCAGGCGTCGCAGTTCTGCCGCACGCTGGCGACGCTGCTGACCGGCGGGACACCACTGGTTGGGGCATTGCAGACGGCGGCGGAGGCCATCAGCAGCCGCCTGGTGCGCGGCTCGGTGAAGAACGCGACGCAGATGGTGCGCGAGGGCGAATCGCTGCATGGAGCGCTGGCTTCCGGGCAGGTGATGCCGGAACTGGCGCTGGACATGATTGAAGTCGGCGAGTCCAGCGGCGCGCTGGCGCCGATGTTGAACAGCGTTGCGGAATTTTATGAGGAAGAAGTCAGCCTGAGGCTGGGAGCGATGGTTTCCCTGATTGAACCCGTTATTCTTGTATTCATGGGCTTGCTGGTAGCGTTCATCCTTATTTCGCTGTATTTGCCAATTTTCTCGTTCTCGATCACAGGAAATGCACCGGGAGCCTAAGGAAACGAATTTCATGGCCACGCCAGATTCCAATTTGCACGATCCGAGCCTGCCGGGCGGAACACCGGACGCGGCGCAGGAACGCGAGCAGGCGCGCCGGCTAGCGGAACGCTACCGCTGCGGGTTCATTGACCTGTCCGAGCAGCGGATTGACCCGGAGCTGTTCCGGACGATTCCCGCGGATTTGATGTTCCGGTACAACTTTGTGCCGCTGCTGGCAAACAACAACACGCTGGTGATTGCTGTGGCGGATCCCGGCATGGTGATCCTGAGTGACGAGTTGCCGCTGCTGCTTGGCAAGAAGCTGGCCTACAAAGTGGCGACGGCGAGGCAGATTGGCGACCTGCTGAAGCGGACCGAGCAGTCGCAGCGCGTGCTGGAGCAGGCGACGGAAGCATTCACGCTGCAGGTTTCGAAGGAAGACGAAGAGGGCGAGGAGACGATCTCCGGAGACCGGCTGACGCGGGACACCACGGTCAGCCCGGTGGTGCGGCTGGTGGAGACGATTATCTTCACGGCGTTGGAGCGGCGGGCGAGCGATATTCACATCGAAGCGCGAGATGCGGAAGTGGCGGTGAAGTACCGCATTGACGGCGTTCTGCAACACGCGATGCAACCGATTGCGAAGGAGTGGCATTCCACCGTGCTTTCGCGCATCAAGGTGCTGAGCGACCTGGACATCGCCGAGCGGCGCGTGCCGCAGGACGGGCGTTTCCGGGTGAAGTATAAGGGACGCTACATTGACCTGCGCGTTTCGATCATGCCGGCGAGCCACGGAGAAGATGCGGTGCTCCGCGTATTGGACAAGGAAACGCTTTCGGAAAAGTTTCAGAGCTTGAATTTGGACGTGGTGGGTTTTTCTCCGGAGGAGACGAAGCGGTTTCGCCGGTACATCCGCGAGCCCTACGGAATGGTGCTGGTGACCGGGCCGACGGGTTCGGGAAAGACGACGACTCTCTACGCGGCGATCAACGAAATCAAGACGGATGAAGACAAGATCGTGACGATTGAAGACCCGGTGGAATATCAGCTGCGCGGGATCACGCAAATTCCGGTGAACGAAAAGAAGGGACTCACGTTTGCGCGCGGGTTGCGTTCGATTTTGCGCCACGACCCGGACAAGATCATGGTGGGCGAAATCCGCGACCAGGAGACGGCGCAGATCGCCATCAACTCTGCGCTTACCGGCCACCTGGTGTTCACCACGGTGCACGCCAACAACGTGCTCGACGTGCTGGGCCGCTTCCTGAACATGGGCGTCGAGCCGTACAACTTCGTGTCGGCCTTGAACTGCATCCTGGCGCAGCGGCTGGTGCGCGTGATCTGCGAGGACTGTAAGCGCCTGGTCCACTATCCGGATTCGTTCTTCCTGGAGTGCAGCCTCAATCCGGACGAATGGCGCGACTTCCCGCTGTATGAAGGCGCGGGCTGCTTCGAGTGCGGCGGCACGGGCTATCGCGGCCGCTCGGCAATCCATGAGCTGCTGGATCTGAGCGATCCCATCCGTGAGCTGATTCTGGAAAAGCGTCCGACGTCGGAGATCAAACGCCAGGCGCGCGACGAAGGCATGACGTTCCTGCGCGAATCGGCGATCGACAAGGTGCGCAAGGGCATCAGCACGCTCAAAGAAATCAATAAGGTGACTTTCATAG
>DASSGJ010000154.1:0-4246 GCA_035693545.1 Candidatus Acidiferrum sp. | reverse complement strand
ACGGTGACGCGGGAGGGATTGAGGCCGGGGAAGCGAAGCACAGTGCGGCGGTGGAGCGGTTCGAAATCCGGCGCGGCGGGGAGCGGTTGGGCTGGCTGCAGGTGCGGGCGTACGGGGCGATGATTTCGGGGGAGACGTATGCGGCGCTGGAATTTTTGTGCGAGCAGTTGCCGGGGGCGTTTGATTTGTGCCGGTTGATTGAAGAGAAGCTGCAACTGGAAAGGGAGTTGGCGGAGCGGGAACGTTTGGCGCTGGTGGGGCAGATGGCGGCTAGCATTTCGCACAATCTGAAGAATCCGTTGGGCTCGATCAAGACGATTCTCCAAGTGCAATTGGAGGGCGCGGAACTGCCGGCTTCACTGCGGAACGAGACGCAGATGGTGCTGGAGGAGATCAACCGGCTTTCAGCAAGACTGAACCAGTTGCTGCAGTTCAGCCGGCCGGGAGTTCGCGCTGGGAGTGGAGGGCAAACTTGCGATCTGGCTCGGGTGACGGAGACTGTTGCGAACATGCTGCGTCATGCGGCGGAGGAACGGCGCGTCTCGCTGCATCTGGCAAATGCGAATGGAGAAGCGCGCGCCGCGATTGGCGAGGAAGCAGCGAACGATATTCTTTCGAATGTGGTCTTGAATGCGATTGAGGCGGTGGCGGACGGCGGGCACGTGCGCGTCAGCCTGAGATCATCGGAAAAAATCTGCAGCGTCTGGGTGGAGGATGATGGGCCGGGAATTTCGACTGCCGACCAGGCTAGGGTATTGCAACCGTTTTTTACCACTAAGGCGAGGGGAACGGGGCTGGGCCTGGCGATTGTTGACCGGAGGCTGCAGGAGGCTGGTGGTTCGATGGAGATTAGGAGCCCACTGAGCTCGGGGCGAGGGACGGAGATTCGGCTGAATTTTCCTGTGGGGTCGAAGGAGCAGGGTGGATGAAAACTGTATTGATTGTGGATGACGAGCCGGCGTCGCGATATGCGTTGCGACGGGCGCTGGAAAGCCGGTATCGCGTGGTGGAGGCGGATTCAGCGGCCAGTGGACGTTCGTCGCTGATGGCGGAGAAGCCGGATTTGTTGCTGTTGGATGTGGTGCTGCCGGGCGAGGATGGGTTGTCGTTCCTGAAGTGGTTGCGGAAGGAGGGATATGAGTTGCCGGTGCTGATGGTATCGGCGCTGGATACGGCGAAGACGGCGGTGGACGCGCTTCAATTGGGCGCGGCGGATTACCTGGTGAAAGGATTTGAGCTGGAGGAGTTGCGGCAGCGGGTGGCGAATCTTCTGAAGCTGGTGGAGCTGGAACAGGAGAACGAAAGTTTGCGGCGGCGGGTGGCGACCGAAGGACAATTCGGGCAGATGATTGGGCGGTCGGCGGCGTTGCGCAAAGCGTTTGAGCTGGCCGACCGGGTGGCGCCGACGGATTCGACGGTGCTGATTTTGGGCGAGAGCGGGACGGGTAAGGATTTGTTGGCGCAGGAGATTCATGCGCGTTCACAGCGGAACGGGAAGGCGTGGGTGGCGGTGAATTGCGCGGCGCTGCCGGAGACACTGATTGAGTCGGAGCTTTTTGGGTATGAGCGCGGGGCGTTTACCGGGGCGGCGCAGCAGAAAAAAGGGCGCTTCGAACAAGCGCATGGCGGGACGTTGTTTCTGGATGAGATTGGGGACATGAACCCGGTGACGCAGTCGAAGGTGTTACGAGCGCTGGAGAATCGTACGGTGGAGCGGCTGGGCGGGACGCAGACGATTCCCGTTGATGTGCGGGTGATCAGCGCTACGCATAGAAATTTGCCGCTGGCGATTCGGGATGGGAAATTTCGCGAGGATTTGTTTTACAGGTTGCGGGTGGTGACGATTGATTTGCCGCCGCTGCGGGCGCACAAGGAGGATATTGCGATTCTGGCGGAAGCGTTTGTGCGGCTGCATGGAGCACGGCTGGGGCGGACGCCGCGGCTTGGAAAGGAAGCGGTTAAGGCGCTGGAGAACTATGATTGGCCGGGGAACGTGCGGGAGTTGAAAAATGCCATCGAACGGAGCCTGGTGCTTTCGCGCGGGGAGGAGATTGGTGCGAGCGATTTGCCGGAAGAGGTCTTGCATGGAGTGAGCGTTGTGCCCAAAGGCGACGCGGACGGGGACGAGCTTGGCCTTAAGGAAAAGGATTTTCGGGAGGCCAAGCGGAAGTTTGAGATTGC
This sequence comes from Candidatus Acidiferrum sp., assembly GCA_035693545.1. Lineage (GTDB taxonomy): Bacteria > Acidobacteriota > Terriglobia > Acidiferrales > UBA7541 > Acidiferrum. The sequence goes on along the minus strand of DASSGJ010000154.1, from coordinate 2,065 downwards.
TTATTTGCTGAGGCAGTTGGGCGTGCATCGGTGGAATATTTCGCGGACAGCGGCGACGATTGGCTTGCACCGGCAAAGCCTGCAAGAGCGATTGCGCGAATTGGGGATTCGGCGGCCGGGGCAAGAGATTCCGGAGGAAGAGGAATGATTTTTCACGGGTTTGTCCAAGCCGGCGGAGGAAGCACGCGCTTTGGCACGGACAAAGCGATGGTGAGCCTGGGCGGTAAAACCATGCTACAACGCACGGGAGAATTGCTGGCCAGCGTGTGCCACGACGTCACGGTCATCGCACCGGCGGGAAAGTACGCGGATGCTCCGTGGCCGGTGCTGGCGGATCGCTGGCCCGGTGAAGGCCCACTTGGAGGAATTGTTACCGCGCTGAATTCTCTGAAAGAAGCGCCGGCGCCCGAAGATTTGCTTGCGCTGGTGCATGGCCCCTGTCCCTTTGCGATGATCCTGGGATGCGACATGCCATTTTTGACGAGGGGGTTTCTGACTTTTCTCATGGAGCGGGCGGTTGCGAGCGATGCGTTGGTGGTCGTGCCGGAGTCCGGGCGGCGTCTGGAGCCGCTGTGCGCCTGCTGGTGCGCACAATCTGCCCGCGCCATCCAGGAGGCGTTCGACGCCGGGGGGCGCAAAGTGACGGAAGCGATGAAACACGTGCCGATGGAAGTGCTTGACGAGTCCGCCTGGAAACGATTTGATACCGATGGGCGGCTTTTCTGGAATATGAATACGCCGGCGGATTACGAAGAGGCGCGGCGGGTGTTTGAAGAGCGAGTTGGGGGCGCGGATAAGAGGGAGGGGCCCTTCGAAGCTCAGGATAAACAAGCCCGACCCCGACAAGGATGAGGCTGCAACGAGTCGATGAGCGAAGAACTTAAAAAGATTGGATTGACGGACGAAAGCAGGGGAAGCGCGGCGGAATATTATTTTGAATTTCGCGGCGTCAACAAGGCATTCGACGAGCATGCGGTGCTGCAGAACGTGAGCTTCCAGGTGAAGCGCGGGGCGACGTGCGTGATTATGGGGCGCAGCGGCGTGGGGAAATCGGTTTCGCTGAAACACATCATGGGTTTTCTGAAGGCCGATTCGGGGAGCGTCCTGATTGACGGGCAGGACGTCACGGAGTTCAACGAGCGGCAATTTGAGCAGGTCCGGCGCAAGGTCACCATGGTATTTCAATCCGGGGCGCTGTTTGATTCGTTGACTGTGGCGGAGAACATCGCGTTTCCGCTGGAGGACCAGCCGGGGCTTACGGCCGAGGATGTGGACGCCTACGTGGCAAAACTGGCGCACATGCTGGAAGTGGAGGAAGTGCTCGACAAGCTGCCGAGCGAACTTTCCACCGGAATGAAGCGGGCAGTGGCGATCGCGCGGGCGCTGGCGCAGAATCCGGAAGCGATTTTGTACGACGAGCCGACGACGATGGTGGACCCGATCATGGCCGGGCACATGGGAGATTTGATTTTGCGGTTGAAGCAGGCGTTTCACAAGACGTCGATCGTGGTGACGCACGATACGCATCTGGCAAAACGGCTGGCCGACAACGTAGTTTTTCTACAGGACGGGCGAGCTCAGGTGTTCGAGACGTGGGCGGAATTCGAAAGCTCCACGGATCCGTTCCTGCGCGATTTCCTATTGCAGGATGAGTTGATTCCGGCGCTGGATGTGACTCTGTGAGCAGTTCCCCCGCGATCCCTTCGGATCCCAAATCACAGTTACGCAAGACGATGGGCTTTTGGGATGTGCTGCTGTTTAACATCGCCACGGTACTGGGGCCGCGGTGGATTGCGGCGGCGGGGCACAACGGGACCTCTTCCATCAGCTTGTGGGTGTTCGCCGCGCTTTTCTTTTTTGTGCCCGGGGCGTTCGTGATCAACGAGTTGTCTTCGCGGTTCCCGCACGAGGGCGGGTTGTACGTCTGGGCCAAGGAAGCGTTTGGAGATTTCCACGGATTTGTGGCCGGGTGGACGTACTGGATATACACGATTTTTTATTTTCCGGGGTTGCTGCTGGCCAGCGCTTCGATGAGCGCGTACATCCTCGGCGAAAAAGGGGCGCG
>DASSGJ010000153.1:0-10742 GCA_035693545.1 Candidatus Acidiferrum sp. | reverse complement strand
AAGCCGGTCAGCGCATCCGCCTCGCAAATGGCGGAGGTAGTGCTGCCCGCGCAGACCAACGCGCTCGGCAAACTGCTCGGCGGGCACGTGATGCACATGGTGGACATTGTGGCAGCCATGGCCGCCAGCCGCCACGCCAACAGTTACATGGTGACGGCCTCGGTGGACTATATCGACTTCCGTAACCCGGTAAATTTGGGTGAAATTGTAATGCTGAAATCGCAGGTGAATCGCGTGTTCACTACTTCGCTAGAAGTTGGTGTAGAAGTTTATTCGGAAAATCTTCTGACCGGCGAGCGCAAACACACCACCACCGCGTTTGTCACCTTCGTCGCCATTGACGAATACACGCGCAAACCGCGGCCCGTGCCGCCGTTGATTTTGAAGACCGCGGAAGAAAAGCGCCGTTGGCGCGAAGCTGCCAAGCGCCGGGAAATCCGCCTGGCCCACCGCCAGCGGGAAAAGGGCTAATTCGCGAAACTGACGCGGACTTCGTCGGCGACTTTCATGGCCTGCTCGACGCAGGTGCCGATGGCCGGACCATTCAGATAATTTCCCGAAAAATAGAGGCCTGGAAAGCGGGTACGCAGCGATTCGATTGCCGCAATTCTCGCCGTGTGGCCCAAATTGTATTGCGGGATCGCGCGCTGCCAGATGGTCACATTGCTGAAGACTGGCTCTTTGCGCAGTCCCAGCAGCGGCGTCATTTCGCGATGAACCTGAGCCGCAAGCTCCTCGGGTGATTTGTTTATCGCGCCGGGATTGGTCGCCCCGCCGACAAAGCTGGTCAGCAGGGCTTCGCCATCCGGGGCCCGCCCGGGAAATAGAGAAGAGTTCCAGACCGTGCCGAGAATGCTGAGCCCGGAAGAGCGAGGCACCAGGAAACCAAAACCAGCCAGCCCATCGCTAACGTCGCTCTTGCGGTAGCCGAGCGAAACCACCGCAACGCCCGAATAGGCAATCGCCCCGAGTTGCGCCGCGAAACCCAAGTCCAGCGGCTCCAGCAGCCGGCCGGCTGTTTCCGTCGGCACCGAGAGGATCAACCTTTCCGTGTCTACGGTTTCTTCGCCCCGTGGCCCGTGCAGGCTCACGCGAAAACGCGCCGCCGCGGGTTCGTTGGCGGCATCGAGCGGTTCGATGCGCGTCACCACCGTGGCGCAGGTCAACCGGTCCCCCAATCGCGCGGCAATGGCCCGGATTAGCGTCTCGTTGCCGTCGCGAAACGTTTGCAGTGTGGCTTTTTCTTTCGGCGCTTGCGGCCGCGTGCCGTTGGAGATTTTTCGTTGTTTGATTACCTTGAATACGCCCCGCGTAATGCTTCCCGCCGCCTTTTCCGCTTCATAGAGCATCGGAAAAGCCGCGCGCAAACTTAGTTTTTCCGGATCGCCCGCGTAGATGCCTGAAACGAACGGGCCGACCAGCCGGTCCAGCAGTGTCGGCGAGAATTTGCGCCGGATAAATTCGGCCACCGACTCATCGGGCTCGGGCGATTCACTTTTGCCGAAAATATCGCGAAGGATCGCCGTGCGGGTCCCGCCGCCCATGAACGAAGAGGTGAGCAAGCCCGGTCCCATGGGGACGTTTTGGAGTTTCCCATCAATCAGAACGTAGCGCGGCGCTTTGGGATCCGCGAGCACCCGCTCTTCCAGGATTCCAAGGTCCCGGCACATCGCGGAAATGGAACCATTGCCGCTGAAGCTTTGCGGGCCGCACTCCAGCAAGTATCCGTCGCGCTTGAGGGACTGAATCACGCCGCCGGCGCGCGAGGCGGATTCTACAACTCGCGCTGCGATGCCCGCCTTCTGCAAGGCGTATGCCGTCGCGAGCCCGGAAATTCCCGCGCCCACTACCAGAGCTTCAATCCGATCAGGCATGCGTGTGGCCCCAGCCGTCGCTAGAGGGTTTTGGAAAAGAGCGGCCGCGCGGCCAGTTGCTGCTTCTCCAGATAAGGATCAAACACCATCGCTAGGTTGCGGATAAAAATGCGTCCCAGCCAGGCGGTCCGGATTTCCTTGTCGTTGATGACGACCAGCCCGTCTTCTTGTGGCATCTTCAGGTGTTCGAGTTCCGGAGCGAAGTATTCATCAAAATTGATGCCGAACTGTTTGGAAATTTCGTCCTTCACAATCACCGTGTGGCACAAGAGACGGCTGATCACTTCGCGGCGAATGATGTCGTCCTGCGAAAGCCGGTAGCCGCGCATGGTGGCAACGCCGCGTTCCTGGACGGATTTTTCCCATGACGGCAGGTCGCGGTGGTTCTGCGCATAGGTTCCCTGAATCCCGCTGATCGCCGTGATGCCCATTCCGTACAAGTCCGCCCCCGCCTTGGTGGTGTAGCCCTGAAAATTGCGGTGCAAGGTGCGATTCCGCTGCGAAACCGCCAATTCGTCGTTTGCCTTCGCGAAGTGATCCATCCCGATGTAGAGATACCCGGCTTCCAGGAATTTCAGCAAGCCGCTGCGGAAAATATCGAATTTCTTCATGCCCTCGGGCAGGTGCGCTACGAACGAGCCCTGCTGCTTTTTCAGCCACGGCACATGCGCGTAGCTGAACATCGCGATGCGGTCCGGTGACAGTCCGACGATCTGTTCTACCGTGTGCGCAAAGCTTTCCGCAGTCTGGAACGGCAAGCCGTAAATCAAATCCACGTTAATGCTGTCGAATCCCAGTTCCCGCGCGATGGCAATCAGGTCGCGCGTCTGTTCATAGGGTTGAATCCTGTGAATCGCCTTCTGCACGTCTTCCTTGAAATCCTGAATGCCCATGCTCAGGCGGTTGAAGCCCATTTTGCGGACGACTTCCATGTGCGCGCGCGATGTCACCCGCGGGTCAACTTCGATGCCAATCTCCGCATCGGGTGCAAAGTTAAACCGCTCTCGCGTGTATTCGAACAAATCCTCAATCTGCTCGGGCGAAAGGTAGGTGGGCGTTCCGCCACCCCAGTGGAATTGGGACACCTGGCGCTGGCGCGAAACCCGGCTGGCGATGTGATCGATTTCTTTCTTAAGGATGCTCAGATACGGCGGCGCGACGCTTTTGTCTTTCTTGATGATCACATTGCAGGCGCAGAACAGGCAGAGGCTTTCGCAGAAGGGAAGATGCATGTACAGCGAAACAGGGCTGTGCTTCTTCTCGGCGGTTTGCATCGCGGTTTCAAAATCGTTTGGGCCGTAGGCGTCGTTCCACACCGGCGCCGTGGGATAGCTGGTGTAGCGGGGTCCGGGGCGGTTGTAGCGGGTGACGAACTCTTCTCCCTTGGAGAGTTCTACTTCCATCTCCCGCAACGATGGATTCATGCTGGGCACGGCGCTTGCCTCCTGCGCTTAACGGCGCGTTTGCACCGCCGGCTGCGCTTGCTGCAGCGCGGCTTGCTGGCCGGTGTGAATGAACAACTGCGCGTTTTCCACGGGAGTGTGCTGCAAAATCCCGTGGCCAAGATTCAGAATGTGTCCGTGGCCCGAAAGCTCGCCGGCGATATCCAGCGTCGAAGCGCGGATTTTCTCGGCTGGCGCGAAAAGGATCGCCGGGTCAAGATTTCCTTGCAATGCCACGCGCGGCCCAGCCAGTTTACGGACTTCCGCCAGCGGAATCCGCCAGTCCACGCTGAGCACGTTGGCTCCCGCGCGAACCACCGCGGGCAGCAGATGGTGCGACGCCTTGGTGTAGTAAATGACCGGCACTTTGTTCCCGAGTCCCGAAATGATTTCCTGCACCGCCGGCAGAACGAATTCCGAGTAATCCTTTAAATCCAGTTCGCCGCACCAGGTGTCAAACAGCTGCACCGCCGAAACACCCGCGGCAATCTGCGCCTTCAGGTAAAGAATCGTCGCCTGCCCGATTTTGTGCAAGAGCTCGCGAAAAACTTTTGGCTCGCTGTAAAGAAAATTCTTCACCGTCGCGAAGCCTTCTTTCGTCCGGCCTTCCACCATGTAACACGCCAGCGTCCACGGCGAAGCGGCAAAGCCCAGCACCGGCACATCGGGTCCCGCTTGTTTTACCGTGCGTCGCAGCGCTTCCATCAGGAAGCCGGTCTCAACTTCCGGGTCAAAGATGTGCAGCTTGCGAACATCCGCTTCGGTCCGCACCGGCTCCGGCAGATTGGGGCCCTTGTCTTCCAGCTCAAGCGGCAAGCCCATCGCTTCCGCGGGAATCAGAATGTCCGAGAAAATAATGATCGCGTCCACGCCCAGCCGGCGGAAGGGCTGCATAGAAACTTCCATGGCCAGATCTGGTGTTTTGCAGACATCCAGGAATGAGTGTTTCGCCCGGATTTCGCGGTATTCGGGCAGGTACCGCCCCGCCTGCCGCATCATCCACACGGGCAGCCGGGGTACGGGTTCGCAGCGTGCCGCGCGAAGGAACAACTCCTTGCGGGTCAATGCCGTCGCTTCGTTGGTCATAGTTCCTGTGGTCACAGAATAACAAATCTGCCAGCTTCCCGCCCTCGAAGAAAGGTTATACGTCACAGCTAAAAAAGTTCTCCAAGCCGGAGCGCCAACTGTGTAGCTCACCCCTTCGGGGGGTGAGGTCTTCCGCAAAAAGAACAAGGTAGGTATTCGTTCCGTTGGGGAAACTCTCAGGCCTGGAAGGCCTGAACTACAGTAGGTAGAGCTTGTGAAGTGCGTCACAGCACACTTGTGAGGGCAACCGTAAAATTCTTCTACAGTTGAGAACACAGAGCCAATGGAAGAACCCTGCGACTACGCTATACTGACCCTATCTGAGATGTCGCGCAGGCCTGAGGATCGGCTCGCTTCCTCTGCGCCTCGACCCGGCAAGGACCCAAGCCGATGAGTCATATCTTCGTCATTCTGACCGTGCTGGCCTATCTGCTGAGTATGGGCCTCTACATGGCCCTGCTCTATACCGGCAAAGAGGTAACTGGGCGGCTCGCTACCTTATTGATGTTTATGGGTTTAGTCTTCCACTACCTGGCTCTGCTGGGCCGCGCCAAGGCCATGCATTCCGTCCCTTACCACGACCTGCAGGGCTCAATGTCTCTCTTTGGTTGGCTTCTCGCGGTCACCTATCTGTGCCTGGAAATCTACCACCGCCAGCGCACCGTCGGCGCCTTTGTCGTGCCCATTATCCTGGCGTTTTTTCTGGCTGCCACCTTTGCTCCTGAGCATCCCTCCACCCCCACCCAGGCCCACGGCGTGGTTTTTGCCCTCCACGTCACTCTCAGCATCCTGGCCTATGCTGGCTTCGCCCTTTCCTGCGTCCTCAGCCTGATGTTTCTCGGCGAAGAGCGGCTCTTGCGGATCCGTAAGCTGGGCGATGTCGTCTGGCGCCTCCCTTCCCTCGAACTCTTAGAGCGCATGAGCCACACCAGTGTCCTCGTAGGCCTGATCACGATCGCGGTTGGCACAGTTCTCGGATTCGTCGCGGTAGACCGCCAGGCTGGCCAGCACTGGTATTTCGACCCCAAATACGTCGTCACGCTGGTCGTGCTGCTTCTTTACGCGGCCTATTTTCAGTTGGCGCGCACCACGGCCTGGAGAGGCGCGCGTGCTTCCAAATTGTGTGTGTTCAATTTCGTTCTGGTGGTTATCAGCTTTACGGTCGTGAACCTCTACTTTTCGGCGCATCACCGGTATTTTTAGGAGCGCTTCGCGCAGCATGGAGATCGTCCTCGTTGGCCTGAACTTCCGCACGGCGCCCGTTGAGGTGCGGGAAAAGGTGTCGTTCTCCGGCGAGCAGGCACAGCGAGCGGCCGAAGAACTTCGTTCCCGCGGTATTCTCGAAGAAACGCTGGTGCTTTCGACCTGCAATCGCAGCGAAGTTTACGGCGTTCATTCGAATGCCAATCATGAATCTGCCGGGGCACTCTCTTCTTTCCTCAGTGCCTTTCACGAGGTTCTTCCCGATCAACTCAATCCCTCCCTCTATCACCATTACGACCATGACGCGGTACGCCATCTTTTCCGCGTTTCGGCGGGCCTCGAATCGATGCTCCTCGGCGAGGCGGAAATCCTCGGCCAGGTCCGCGAAGCGTATCTGCGCGCGCATGAAGGCCACGTCACAGGCCCGGTGCTAAATCGGTTGTTTCAAGGCGCACTGGAAATCGGCAAACGGGTTCGCGCCGAAACCGAACTCGGCACGCGCCCGATGGGTGTGGCTTCCGCCGGAATGAAACTTGCCGAGCGCATCTTTGGCAAGCTCCAGGAGCGTAGTGCGCTGGTTCTTGGCGCCGGCACCATCAGCGAGCAGGTCGTCTCCCAACTGCGCGACCGCAAAATCAAGAATCTCTACTTGATGAACCGTTCGCGCGAAAAGGCCGAGGAGTTTGCCAAGCAGTACGATGGCAAAGTCCTCGAATGGGGCGAGTGGGACACTTCGCTGAAATTCCCAGACGTTATCGTCTCTGCCGTGGGCGTGCAGGATTTTGTGGTGACCCGGCCCATGGTCGAACGCGCCATGGCCTCGCGCGGGAATCGCGCCCTTTTCCTGATGGACCTCGGCATGCCCCGCAACGTTGACCCGGCGGTGGCCGACATTTATAACGTTTATCTGTACTCGATGGACGACTTGACAGAAATTGTGAACCAGAATCGCGACGCAAGAAAAAGTGAAGTCCCCAAGGCGGAATCCCTGGTGGAAGATCACGTGGCAAAATTTATTTCCTGGCAGGCCAGCGTCGAGTTGACCGGCGTGCTGGAAACCCTGCGCGGCAGTTTGAAACAGCGACGGGCGCATTTCCTCGAAGAACGTCTTGCGGGGATGAACCACTTCAGCGGTGAAGACCGGGAGAAAATCGGCGCCCTGATAGATGAATTGATCGAGCAGTTGCTGTTGCACCCAGCCGAACGCCTCCGCACGGAGAAAGAGCTGCGCCGCAAGATTCAGAACGTCGAAGCCATTCGGGATTTGTATTTATCCAACCGGGAGAAACCGTGAAGCCCCTTCGCATCGGTTCAAGAGGCAGCATGCTGGCCCGCTGGCAGGCCGAGTTTGTCCGCAAGCAACTCTTTCAGCTTACCGGCGTCGAAGCCGAAATCATCATCATCAAGACCTCCGGCGACAAAATGCAGCAGCAGCCGCTGACACAACTCGGCGGGAAGGGAATTTTCATCAAGGAATTGGAAGAAGCGCTGCTGGAAGAGGCGATCGATCTGGCGGTACACAGCGTGAAAGATATTCCCACGGAAACGCCGGGCAGGTTGCAGTTTCCCGCGGTTTGCCGGCGTGACGACGTCCGCGATTGCCTGGTTTCCCACACCGGCACGAGCCTCGCGAACCTGAAACAAGGCGCCCGTGTTGGCACCGGCAGCCTTCGACGCCAGGCGCAGCTGCGTCACCATCGCCCCGACCTGGATTTTCGCGAGCTTCGCGGCAATGTGGACACGCGTCTTCGCAAGGTAGAGAGCGGTGAATACGACGCGATCGTCCTTTCGAAGGCTGGTCTTGACCGCCTCGGCTGGAGCCAGAAGATCACCGAACCGATTTCGACGGATATTTCCCTGCCCGCCGTCGGTCAAGGCGCCATCGCCATTCAATCGCGAGTAAGTGATCGCGACGCTGATGAGATTTTGTCGAAGCTGAACGACGACGAAACACGCACGGCCATCATTGCGGAGCGAGCCCTGCTCTCCGCTTTGCAGGGTGGATGCCAGGTGCCGCTTGGCGCCTGGGCGCGCATGGAACGCACCGAGCTGGTGATGGAAGCCGTTGTCTGTTCCGTAGACGGCACGCAATACGTTCGCGAAAAAGCCACTGCTCTTCCCGATCAGGCCGCGCAACTCGGTGAGCATCTCGCCCGCGTGCTTGCCGAAGGCGGTGCGCGAGCGATTCTCGAAGAGGTGCAGCGCGCTCGTGGGTGAACGGAATCAAAAACCGCTGGCCGGGAAGCGCGTTGTTGTGACGCGCGCGAAGGAGCAGAGCCAATCCCTGCTGGATGCCTTGCGCGATGCTGGAGCGGACCCGGTCCTGCTGCCCTTGGTCGCATTCGCGCCCGCGGATAATCTCGCCGAGCTCGACGCCTGCCTCAAAAATTCCGCCCGGTTCGATTGGGTCTTTTTCACCAGCCAAAACGCCTTGCGAGCGGTTCAGCAGCGTTGCGCTGAGTTGGACCTTCCGCTGGAAAAGGTTTTCGCCGAAGTGAAGATTGCCGCCGTCGGCTCCGCAACAGCCGAAGCGGTTACGACCGCGGGCCTGACCGTAAATTTCATTTCCCGGATTCATACCGGGGTTGCGCTCGCGGAAGAACTTTCCGGCGAAACGAAAAGCAAACGCGTCTTTCTCCCTCGCAGCGATCGCGCGAATCCTGATTTGGTCGAAGTTTTGAATCTCCACGGTTGGCAAGTGACACCGGTTGTTGCCTACAAGACCATTCCCTCAGGCTCGGACCTGCACGAAGCCCAGGAATTCCTTCTGCGAGCGGACCCTGACGCCGTCCTGTTTTTTAGTCCGTCAGCGGTGCACCATCTCCGGGACTTGCTCGGTGTGCAACGATTCCGCGACCTCAACCGTCAGTCACTTTTCGTGGCCATTGGCCCGGTCAGCGAAAACGCGCTGAAAGCCGAAGGCGCCAGCCACATTCTCGTGGCCGCTGACTCCACTGTTGCGGCTGCGGTGAAGACATTGACAGATTATTTCGCAAAGGCGGGTCAGCAGCAGCCTGCAGGAGCAAAACAAGGATGAGTTTCCCCATTCACCGCCCACGCCGCATCCGCCGCACGGAGGCCCTGCGCGGCCTTGTGCGCGAAACCCGCCTTGGCACTGCCGGTTTCGTCTATCCGATGTTCGTCTGCCCCGGCAAGAAAGTGCGCAAGGAAGTTAGCTCGATGCCCGGTGTGTACCAGCAGTCAGTGGATCAAATTGTCGAAGAATCCCGCGAAGTGGAATCGCTCGGCATCCCGGCTGTCATTCTTTTTGGCCTCCCCGAGAGTAAAGATGCCCGCGGCTCCAGCTCCCTTGCGAAAACCGGCGTAGTGCAACAGGCCATCGAAGCAATTAAGAAAGCTAAGCTCAATCTCGTGGTAATCACCGACGTCTGCCTCTGCGAGTACACCGATCACGGCCACTGCGGAGTCATAGAGCACGGCGAAATCCTGAACGACCCGACGCTTGAAATCCTCGCCCAGCAAGCGTTGTCGCACGCCCGCGCCGGCGCCGACATCGTCGCGCCCTCCGACATGATGGACGGCCGTGTCGCCGCGATCCGCACGTTGCTCGACGGACACAAATTCGAAAACGTTCCCATCCTCGCTTACGCCGCCAAATACTGCTCCGGCTTTTACGGCCCCTTCCGTGAAGCTGCCGACTCCGCGCCAAAGTCCGGCGACCGCCGCAGCTACCAGATGGATCCCGCCAATGCCCGCGAAGCCCTCAAAGAAGTCGCGCTCGATCTCGAAGAAGGCGCCGACATCGTCATGGTCAAGCCCGCGCTGCCCTATCTCGACATCATCCGTGCTGTGCGCGACCGTTTCGACGTGCCGATTGGCGCGTACAACGTCAGCGGCGAATACGCCATGGTCAAAGCCGCCGCGCAAAAAGGCTGGATCGAGGAAAAGCGCGTGGTCCTCGAAATTCTCACCGGCATCCAGCGCGCCGGCGCGGATATCATCCTGACCTACCACGCCAAAGATGCAGCCCGCTGGCTGAAATCCTGAGTTCCGAATATAAGGTGCCCCGATGAGCGCGACACAAGCCCAGGCAAAACCCGAACGCCGCCGTTCGAAGGAAATCTTCGAGAAGGCCGAAAAAGTTCTCGTCGGCGGAGTTAATAGCCCCGTCCGCGCGTTTCGCTCTGTCGGCGGCGACCCGCTGATCATCGAAAAGGGAAGCGGCCAATATCTATACGACGCGGACGGCAATCAACTTCTCGACTATGTGTGCTCGTGGGGCGCGATGCTCCTGGGTCACGCGCATCCCGCGGTCAACGAGGCCATCGCTCAGCAAGCCCGCCGCGGCACAAGCTTCGGCGTCACCACCGAACTCGAATTGCAGCTTGCCACGCTTATCACCAAGGCCATCCCCTTCATTGAAAAAGTACGTTTCGTTTCGAGCGGCACCGAAGCCACCATGAGCGCCGTCCGCCTGGCGCGAGGTGTCACCAAGCGCGATTTCATCATCAAGTTTGAAGGCTGCTACCACGGTCACGCCGACAGCTTTTTGTCTCAGGCCGGCTCTGGCCTAGCCACCCTGGGCATCGCCGAATGCCCCGGTGTACCCCAGGCTCTCGCTGCACTCACCTTGAACGTTCCTTATAACGACCTGCAAGCCGTCGAAAAAGTTTTCGCCGAACACAAAGACCAAATTGCCGCGGTCATTGTTGAACCGATTGCAGCGAATATGGGCGTTGTCCTCCCGAAAGAAGGATTCCTGCAAGGTCTGCGCGACCTCACCCGCAAAAATGGCGCGCTACTCATAATCGACGAGGTCATCACCGGCTTCCGTCTGCACAATGGTGCCGTGCAAACGATGCTTGGCGTCGAAGGCGACCTCACGACGATGGGCAAAATCATCGGCGGCGGCGTGCCTGTCGCCGCCTATGGCGGCCGCGCCGAGCTGATGAATAACGTCGCGCCTCTCGGACCCGTCTATCAGGCCGGAACGCTCGCCGGCAACCCCCTTGCGATGCGTGCCGGCATTGCCACATTGAACGAACTTGCCAAGCCCGGCCTCTACGATGGAATTACTGCCCACGCCAGAAAGCTCGTGCACGGCCTGCGCAACGCTCTTGCTGGCGCCGGAATCGCCGCCCAGGTCAACAGCATCGGCTCGCTCTCCACCATCTTC
>DASSGJ010000152.1:0-7050 GCA_035693545.1 Candidatus Acidiferrum sp. | reverse complement strand
GCGTCCACGGGACAGATTGTCCGGGCCAATTCCTCGCCCTTGGTGCTTTGGCAGATGTCTCCGGGGCAAAGATTAAACGTATCGCCGGTGGTGTGAATTTGAATGCCGTAAAGGAATTTACCGCCGAGCACCTCGACGCGCGTGATGATGCTGTCTCGCGCCTCGAAACATTCCTGCACCAGCGCCATTTGATCAATCCCGAAGTAAAGCTGGTTTTCTTCCACGGCGCTTTTCAATTGTTCCGGCCGGTCGAAACGGATGATCCCCGCGCCGCTGCCGCCAATGTTCGGCTTCACGACCAGCGGATAGCCGATTTTCTCCGCAGCCGCCAGCGCTTGTGAAGGATGGTTGATCACCTGAGCCTTTGGATACGGCAGCCCCAGCAATTCGAGCAATGTGAGTTGCAGAGCCTTGGACGTTTCGTGGGTGAACGCGCGCGACCCATTCACCACGCGCACGCCTTGCGCTTCCAGATGCTTCAAATAATTAATCGTATAGAAAATCACGTGGCCCAGGCCGCGCTGCCACGCCGAAGGGCTCATGCGGTTGAACACCAGCGAGTATTCCGGCTCGCGCAGGGCCAGGTCGTAAGAATGTTCGCCAGCGTGAATCTTCTCCCAATTCACGCCGCGTGCGTCCAGCTGCTGAAACAACGGCCGGTACCAATCCGGGTGCTCGTAGTAAACGCCGATCGGCTTAGAAAGTTGTACCCCGCGCACGGGGGCGCCGCTTGTTCCACTCATGATTTCCTCTTTGGCTGCTCTTCCTTGGATGCGCGGTTCCGGTAATTCGTTCAGGATACCAAAAGGTCTGGCCTGTTACGCTGGGTCTTCTCCGCGGCCTGCTTGGCGCGCCATTTGGCCACTTCGGCGTGGTGCCCGCCAATCAGGACATCCGGCACTTTCCAGCCGCGAAATTCGGCCGGGCGCGTGTAGTGCGGGTAGTCCAGCAGCAACCTGGCTTTTCGGGGATGGGAATTGTTAACCGCTGCAACGGATGGCTCGGCTTCGAGTTTGCGGAAGGACTCGTTCTCCGTGGACGCTTCATTGCCCAGCGCGCCGGGCAACAATCGCGTCACCGCATCCAGCACAATGGCCGCCGGCAACTCTCCGCCGCTCAAAACATAATCGCCGATGGAGATTTCTTCCGTGGCCAGATGCTCCGCCACGCGCTCGTCTACGCCCTCATAGCGGCCGCAAATCAAAACGATCCGTTCCAGCCCAGCCAAACGTCGTGCCGTTTCTTGCGTAAATAATTTCCCCGCCGCGGACAGCAGCACCACTGCCGTACCCAAAGGAACTGCGGCTTTCTCAGTGGAATCTCCCATCGGTTGCCCCAGCAATTTCTCCACTGCCTCAAAGAGAGGTTCCGGCTTCAGGACCATGCCTTCACCGCCGCCAAACGGGCGGTCATCTACGGTCTTGTGACGGTCCTTGGTGAATTCCCGCAGGTCCTGTACGTGAATCTGCACAATCCCGGCTTCGCGCGCGCGGCGCACGATGCCGTGATCCAGGGGGCCGGTGAAAAATTCAGGGAAAATGGTGATCAGGTCAAATCGCACGTTAGCCGCCCGCGTTCAGTTCGCCAAGGCCTTCTGGCAGCGTAACATCAATGCGCCGCGCGACGACATCAATGCGGCGGCAGATATCCTCGGCCAAAGGCACCAGCAACTCGCCCGACGCTGTGTCCACTTGCAGCAGCGGCGTGCCCGCCGTTCCTTCACCGGGAAAGAACACATCGCGCACGGTGCCCAACAGCCGCGGCGCTTCCTCCATCGCACACGCCGGAGAGGAAAGCTTCGTTTCCTCGAGCGGAGTTTCAAACATCGAGCAGCCAATCAGGTCGCTGACAAAATACCTGCCGGAGGGAAGTTTCACCCGGTCCGCCGCAGGGATCAGGACGTCATACCCGCGCAGCTTTTCCGCGGCGTCAATCGAAGCGTATCCCTCGAAGTGAAAAATTCCGTGCTCCGGATGATTGCGGTCCACCCAGAAATTCTGCAAACCGATGGATCGCGGTTCACCCTGGTTTTGGCGAAGGAAAATCTGCAAACGGGAGGAAAGTCGCGCGGGGAAATCGGTGAACAGTTCGGCCAGGACTTCGCCCTTGTTGCCGCGCGGACGGATGATGCGCGCCACCAGCACCCAGCCCTGCTCTTCCATGGAGGGTTTCAATCTTCGAGTATCTCAAGCGTGAAGCGCTTGTGCAGCTTCATGCCGGCGGCGCCGAGCAATGTGCGAATAGCCTTGGCTGTGCGCCCCTGGCGTCCGATAACTTTCCCAAGATCTTCCGGATGAACTCTTAGCTCGAGAACCGTCACCTGCGACCCGTCTACGGCGTTCACCCGCACGCCTTCCGGATGATCCACCAGGGCTTTGGCTATCTCCTCAACCAGCTCTTTCATCGGGGCCCTCGCTTCCGCGTCCAATCGACGGAGTAATCCGCATGACCCCTCCTCCGCCGAAAGGAGTGCCAGCGACTTTCTGACCTGGACATGGGCTAGAGAGCTGAGCTTGAGCCTGACCTAAGCTATTTTTTGCTGCTTGAGAAAACTCCGAACAGTATCGCTCGGCTGTGCGCCCACGCCAAGCCAATACTTGATGCGATCGGAATCCAACTTAAGCTCCGCGGGCTTTTTCAACGGGTCGTAAGTCCCGACCGCTTCACGCACACGCCCGTCCCGGGCGCGGGTCCGCTCAATGACCACCACGCGGTAATACGGCTTTTTCTTTTTGCCAATTCTGGCCAAACGAATCGTTAACACTAAATTACGTCCTCCCTAGAGACTCTCTATTCTACGTGAGTTCCCAGCCAGCGGCAATCAGAGGCTTTTGCTGGTATTGGCCCAGTTTGCGGCTAGTCTGTCAGAGCCCTCCTGTGTTGCTCGACGCCGTTTAAGAGGCTCTATAGGTATTTCGCTGATACACTTGGGCACCGGAATGTGACGGAGGGATTCAGATGACATGGCAAAACGTCTGCCGTCCTGTGGGTGCCACGAGTGGTGATCGGACAAATGACCCGCGGTCCAATACCTCCAATCCTTCCAGACGAGAGTTTCTTGCAAACCTTGCCGCGTTCGGTTTAACCGCAGCTACGCCCGCCCGGAGACTGATCGCGCGGACGCCTGAAGCCGGCACCCTGCCCGGAAAGGTTGATTTTCATCATCACGTCGTTCCGCCTTTTTACGTCGCGGAGAATCGCGATCGAATTGTCGCTGCGGGCGGCGGCCGGCTTAATCCCGCTTATTTCGGCTGGACTCCGGAGCAAGCGCTCGCAGCGATGGATAAGAACGGTGTGGCAACTGCGATTCTATCCCTCTCACCCGGTGGCTTCTGGTTCGGAGACCGGGAGGCGGCAGCGCGCACGGCTCGCCGAGTCAACGAATATGCCGCCGATTTGATGAGGACACACCCAAGTCGCTTCGGCCTGTTTGCCATAATCCCTCTTCCCGATACCGAGGCCAGCCTTCGCGAGATCGAGTACGCGTATAGCGTGTTGAAGGCGGACGGAATTGGATTGGCGACCAATTACGACGACAAGTGGCTGGGACATCCCGATTACCAACCGGTTTTTGAGGAGCTCAACCGCCGCAAGTCCGTGGTATTTGTGCATCCGGCAACGTCGTCGTGCTGTCAAACATTGCTACCCGATGTCTCGCCGATGCTGGTTGAGGTTCCGCAAGAGACCGCCCGGGCAGTCACGAATCTGCTCTTTACCGGTACATTTTCGAGATTCAAGGACATTCGTTTCATCTTCACCCACGCGGGGGGAAACGTGCCAATGTTGCTCGGTCGTATGCACCAGTACGGCCCGAAGAACATCGCCGAGAAAGCGCCCAACGGCATCGAGTACGAGCTCAACCGTCTTTATTACGACATTGCCGGTACGGCTTATCGACCAGCGATTGCGGCGCTCACAGCCCTGGTCCCCACCACACAGATTCTGTTCGGCAGTGACAATCCTTTCGTCCCTCTGCCTGAGACAGCTGACGGCATTATGCAGCTTGGCTTTTCGGGTGACGATCTTTCGCGGATCGCCCGCGTCAACGCGGCAACTCTGCTGCCCCGGCTTAAAGCCAGCTAGGCAACAATTCGTCCATCAGTAGGTAACCAAGCGGTAAGGCATGGCTGCAAACCATCATCGGCGGTTCGATTCCGGCTCCGCGCCTCCAACTTACAAACGGCGTTCGCCTTTCTGAATTTTATAGGCTTGCTTTCCCCGGCCCGCTCGGCAAGACTATCTGCTCACAGACCGGCGAAACCGCGCTCGGCCGGCGAGCCTCGGTAATCTTGCAGCTCCGCTCGTTGGTGAAATATGAAGCGCTTGGGGTTTATTTTCGTCTTCGCGGTAATCCAGATTGCCGTCCCTTCCCAGAGCGTGGCGCAACGCACGGGTCCCGCGCCTCAATCTACCCGCGGAAAGTCGTCCAACGCCTCTGCGGGAACCGCCGACCTGCTCATCACCCTTCGCGATGAGAAAAACTCGGAACTCACGCAACTTGCAAAAGTCACCCTGCGAAATTCAAAGGGGGTCCTTCCCGGTGGCACTCTGTCGGTAAAAGGCCGTGTCATGTTTCGCGCTCTAGCCCTCGATAGCTATGAAGTGGATATCGAGGTGCCGGGCTTTCCCACGACGCGAGCGACTGTTTCCTTACAGTTGGCGGGCGAAACTCACGCAATGGACATTGCGATTGTTGCCTCTGGCTCCGCATTGAATGGCGCTCCGCAGCCACCCCCGCTAACGTTGCGAGAGCAAAAGGAGCTTACCGCCGGGCTGCGCGCCCTTCAGGCCCAAGATATTTCGGCCGCGCGAAAACACTTCCGGTCGGCCGCCAAGACAAATCCCAACCACCCCGATGTGGATTATCTGCTCGGCGTGATTGCATCCATGAAGGGCGATATCGCCGCCGCGAAGCAATATTTGGAAAACGCTGCTGCCCGCTACCAGCATGTTCGTTCACTCACTGCCCTGGGGGAAATCTATCTTATTGAGGGTAATTTGGGGCCCGCGAAGGCCCACCTCGAGGATGCGCTGAAGGCCGATCCCAACTGTTGGCGCGCCGAGCAATTGCTTGCGGCCGTCGAACTCCGCCAGCATTCGTACTCGGATGCGATCCGGGACGCCGAGCAGGCCCTGACACTGGGCAAAAACGAAGCGAAAGGAGCGCGTCTAACGCTTGCAGAAGCTTTGTCCGCCAGCGGCAACCGCGAACGCTCCAGCCAGATTCTAAACGAGTTGTTGAAGCAAAGTCCCACCCGGGAACAGGAAAAAACTGCGGTTCAGCTCATCGAAGCAAATCGCCAGGCGCTTGTTTCGCTTTCTCCTGCGGGAGACGCAATTTCCGTTTCCTATCCTTCGAGCGATGCTGCTTTGTCCATCGCCACCTTTCCTCTCGCCCCAAGTCTTCCTCCAGCTTCGGATAACCCGTTGGCCGATCATTCCAGGTGGGCTCCGCCCAATGTGGACGACAGCGTACCGCCCACGCAGAACGGTGCGACCTGCCCTTTGCCACTGATTCTCCAGCGAACCGGGAAGCGCGTACTGGAATTTGCGGACAATTTGGAACGTTTCTCAGCCACGGAAAGACTGAAGCACCAGTCTCTTAACGAATTCGGCCTTGCGGTGCGCACGGAACAACAGAATTTCAATTATCTGGTGGCGATCCGCGAGGTAAAACCGGGGGTCTTCGATGTTTCGGAATTTCGCGATGGCACAAATTCCGCGGAAGTCTTTCCTGAACATATAGCCACGCTCGGCACGGTCGCACTCGTTTTTGTTTTTCATCCAAACTACGCCGATGACTTCGATTTCCATTGTGAAGGACAAACTTACCGCGAGGGCCAACTCACGTGGCAGGTGCACTTCCAGCAAAAAGCCGGGCGCGCGTCCCGACTTCGTAGTTACCGGCTCGGCACGAAATACTTTCGTGTAGGCATCAAAGGGCGAGCTTGGATCTCCGCCGATTCATTTCAGGTTGTCCGGATGGAGAGCGATCTGGTCACCAAGGTCCCCGAACTGCGGTTGAATGCCGAGCATCAAGACATCACTTATGGCCCGGTGTCTTTGAAGCAAAAGCAGCTTGTCCTATGGTTGCCATATTCTGCGGATATCTACCTGGACTTTGACGCTCACCGGATTCACCGGCGTCAGGACCTCAGCAACTATGTGTTCTTTTGGGTCGAAGATCAGCACAGCATAGAAAAGCCAAAGGAAAGCGAAGCCTCGGAAGCTAAAGTTCCCAGTGGTTAATGGTGGGGCCCTGCCGGCTTTTAGAATCAGCTAAGACGGTTTAGGCCGTTAAAGGCGGCTGCCTTATAGCATTCGGCGAGTGTCGGATAATTGAAAACCGTATTTATGAAATAAGTGATTTTGCCCTTCAGCAGCAGCACGGCCTGCCCGATATGCAAGAGTTCCGCCGCGTCTTCCCCGAAAATGTGCACGCCCAGCAACTCCAAAGTTTCGCGATGGAAGAGAAGCTTTAGCCGTCCATCGGTGTGCCCGGAAATCTGGCCCCGTGCAATTTCACGGTAATACGCCACTCCCACTTCGTAGGGCACGTCGCTTTCGGTAAGTTGCTCCTCCGTTTTGCCGATGAAGGAAATCTGGGGAATAGTGTAAATACCGTAGGGATAGCCCGCAGGATCAGATTCCATTTGCAGGCCAAATGCGCGCGCAGCGGCGATGCGGCCCTGCTCCATGGAGACCGAAGCAAGGCTGGGAAAGCCAATGACGTCACCAACGGCAAAGATGTGCGGCACGTTCGTGCGAAAATCCTTGTCCACTTTGATTCGCCCGCGATCGTCCGCTTCGATTCCCGCCGCCGCCAGATTCAGGCGATCGATGTTTCCTTGCCTGCCGACCGCGTAAAGCAGCGCGTCGCCCACAATCCGTTTGTTGCTCCCCAGATTTGCGGCAACTTTTCCGTCGGGCAACTCTTCCACGCTTTCCACTTCCTCGTTCAGGCGCATGGTCGCGCGCCGGTCGCGCATGTGATAGCTCAGGGCCTCCACCATTTCCGCGTCGGCAAATTCCAGCAGGCGAGGGCGTTTT
>DASSGJ010000151.1:0-5627 GCA_035693545.1 Candidatus Acidiferrum sp. | reverse complement strand
GGACGAGAATGTGGCGACCGGCCAAGGTCCCGAAATCCTGAACCATTTCATCGTTTGGCAATGCAATGCCAACGGCAAGGGTTGCGTCGCGGTGAATGACCTGGTCTCGTCGTTCACGCTGGTAAACGAGAATAACGGCACCGGATGGGCGGATGGGGTCATCAGTCACATCACGCTTATCAGTGGCGACACCTACAAGTTCCAGGCCGAGTGGAGCAATGACACCGATGGGATGGAACAGTTCTGGATCATCCCAGGATCGGCTACTCTTCCCGCGCCCGAACCAGGCACGCTAAGCCTGTTCGGCATGGGCTTGCTTGGTGTTGCGGCGATGCGCCGATTCAAGGTCAATGCCTGAGGCGCCTGGCTGAAACCCAGCATAAACAACAAACCGAGTGAGCCCCTGCTTGGTCCCCAGCGGGGCTTACTTTTTTGCAGAGATTATTTCTTGGTGGATTTTTGTTGGGCGAGTTCGTAGTCAATGTATTGCTGGATGCCATGGGGGTCGGCGCCTACGATGCGGCGGCCATTGACGAAGAGGGTCGGAGTGCTGCGGACTTCGAGGAGGTTGCCGTTGGCGAGGCTGGCGTCCACTTCGGCGGTGGCCTGGGGCGAGGCGAGGCAGGCTTTGAAGGCGTCCTGGTTCAGATTGGCCTGGCTGGCGAAGTCAACGACCTTGTCATAAACGTTGGCGGCGGAGATCAGGTCCTGTTTGTCGTAGACGAAATCGTAAAACTTCCAGAAGGCGGCGGGGTCCTGCTGGTAGGTGCAGCGCCCGGCAAGCGATGCGGTGCGCGCCCACGGATGGATCTGGTCAATGGGAAAATCCTTGAAGATGAGTTTTACCTGCGGATAGTTCGGCAGAATGCTGCGAAGAACGTCATGGAGGTTGCGGCAGACGGGGCATTCGAAGTCGGCGAATTCGACGATGGTGATGGCGGCCTTGGGATCGCCGAGGACGGGGGATTTGGACAGATCAAACTTGGAGATGTTTTCGGCCAAGGGATCCTTGGAGAGGTCAGAAAGCTCGCCGCGGAGGAGGTAGCGGCCGTCCTTGGTGATGTACATCTTGACCTTGTCGGCGCCCTGCTCGGTTTTGACGTCAATGTTGGTTTCAAGCAGGCCGGAGTTCCCTATTTCGGTGGGGGCGACAACGGTGACCTGGACGTCCGGGCCAAGGGCGAAGGCGCGACGGAGATATGTCTCAATGTTTTTTTGCAGCGGGGATGCGGCGGCGGGTTGCTGCGCGTGCGCAAATGGCGTTGCCAGGATTGCGAGTAGCAGAAGGGCGATTGGGCGGAGTTTGTTTTTCACGCGATGGTGGTCCTTTTAGTTGAGGTCAAAATACGCCCGCCTCGGAAGGCGGCCGCTACAAAATCAGGTCGCCTTAAGGGACGAAGTGCTGGGCGATGGGAAACGGACGCCCGAAACCGAAAGCGCGCGAGGTGATCTTAAGGCCGGGCGCGGCTTGCTTGCGCTTATACTCGTTGCGATCAACAAGCATGGCGATGTTGCGCACGAGTTGCAGGTCATATCCAAAATCTTCGGCAATCTCCACGGGCGTTTTCACTTCCTCGATATAGGCTTTCAGGATGCGGTCGAGCACTTCATAGGGAGGAAGAGAGTCCGAATCCTTCTGGTTTGGACGCAGCTCGGCGCTCGGAGGTTTCTCGATCGTTGAGCGGGGAATCAGTTCCCTTTCGCGATTAATGTATTCGGCGAGTTCGTAGACCATGAGTTTCGGAACATCGGAGATGACGGCCAGACCGCCGGCCATGTCGCCATACAGCGTGCAATATCCGACGGCAAGTTCCGATTTGTTGCCGGTACTGAGGACCATGGAGCCGAATTTATTCGAAAGAGCCATCAGGTAGTTGCCGCGGATGCGTGCCTGGATGTTTTCTTCGCTGGCATCCACGGGGCGATTCGCGAACGCAGGCTTCAGGGACTGGATGTATGAATCAAAGACCTGAGTGATGGGAATGGTCAGGAATTGGATGCCAAGATTGTTGGCCAGGCACTGGGCGTCGGTCACGCTGCCCTCGGACGAATAGGGGCCCGGCATAGCGACGCCGAGGACGTTTTCCTTGCCGAGGGCGTCCACGGCGATGGCGGCAACGACGGCGGAATCCACGCCCCCGCTCAGGCCGACGATGGCTTTGCTGAAGTTGCATTTGCGGACGTAGTCGCGGGTGCCGGTGATGATCGCTTGATACGCGTAGGCGATTTCTTCCTTCGCTTGAGTATGAATGTCGCCTTTGCCGGTGACGGTGTCGAAGAGGACCAGGTCTTCCTCGAAGGCTTTGGCTTGCGCGGCGATGTGGCCGTCGGGCGTGAGGGCCATGCTGGCGCCGTCGAAAATGAGCGAGTCGTCGCCGCCGACCTGATTCACATAAATGATCGGGCGTTGATGCTGCTGAGCGATCGAGCGAAGCATTTCGATGCGCAGGGAGCGCTTGTCGAGCGTGTAGGGAGAGGCGGAGATATTCAGCAGGACGCTAGTTCCCTGTTGGACGAGCTCGGTAACCGGATCGCGCGCGTAGCGCGGCTTGGCCCAGAAATTCTTATCGTTCCAGACGTCTTCACAGATGGTGATGCCGAGTTGTTCGCGCCCGAGGCCGTAAACATAATCTCTGTCGCCCGGCTGGAAATAACGCGATTCGTCGAAGACGTCGTAGGTGGGCAGGAGCATCTTGCTCTGCTCGAAGACGACGCGACCGTCCTGGATCAGAGCGGCTTTGTTGGCTATGGCAGGCCCGTTGCGGGGATGATCAACGCGGCCGGCAAACCCCACGACAGCGGGGAGAGGCATGCGGTAGGCGATGTCTTTTAACGTGTCGAGATTACGCTGGATGAAGGCGGGGCGCTCGAGGAGATCGAGGGGCAGATAGCCGCAGATGCAAAGCTCAGAGAAGACAGCGAGCTCCGCGCCGCGGCGTTTGGCTTGTTCCGCGAGGTCGAGAATGCGGGAGGAGTTGCCTTCAAAGTCGCCGACGGTTGGGTTGAATTGGGCGAGGGCTATCTTCATTCGGACTGGATATTAGGATAAGGCTTTGGCGGGCACATTGTCTAATCGGCGGAAATGTACCTCATGCCCTGGGGGCCTGAGGATTATTCATCCAATGGCGCGATCTTGCCCGCGTGATGGAAACCCTCGCCCCTGAAGGGGTGAGCTACAGGGCTAATCGGCGCCGGCGGCGTCGCGCTGGACGAAGGTGGTTTCAGCGGTGAGGCCGAGCATTTCGAAGAGGCGCGCTTGCACGCGATCGGTAGTGGCGTTGACTTCGTCCACGCCGAGGTCGGACGGGCTGACACGATAGCGCAGCTTCTTCTGCCCTACCGGAGTTTCAATGATGCGCAGAACGGCGTCGGCGACTTCCTGGGGATTGGCAACCGTGCTGGAGAACATCGCCTCCATTCTGGCGGGTATTTGATTGGTCGCGCCATAAGTTTCACCGCGGGACTGGTCGGCGGCATGTACGATATTGCCGAAGACAGCAGTCTGGTAGGCGCCGGGTTCGACGACGACGGATTCAATTCCCTGCGAGGCGAGTTCGTAGCGATACGTTTCCGCAAGGGCCTCCATGGCGAACTTGCTGGCGGTATAGAGCGAGAAGGCTGGGATGACGACTCGTCCCGCGCCGCTGCTAATGTGCATCAGTAGACCTTTGCGGTGACGCCGCATGTGCGGAAGGACGGCGCGATTGACGCGCACGCAACCCATGAAGTTGGTGTCCATGATCTGCTGTGCCTGCTGGGTGGTGATGGCTTCGGTGAGACCGAGAATGCCGTAGCCGGCGTTGTTGATGGCGACGTCAATGCGGCCGGACTGGGCGATGGCGGAGCGCACGGCAAGCTCGACCGAGGCGTCGCTGGTGACGTCGCAATCCAGCGTGAAAATCGAGAGCGATTCCGTTTTGGCCAGGGCCAGAAGTGCGGCCGCGTTCTTTGCGTTCTTTCCCTGGGGATCGCGCATGGTGGCAAAAACGGTGTGGCCGTTGCGCGCAAGGGTCTCGGCGAAGAGTCGGCCGAAGCCAGTGCTGGCGCCCGTGATGAAAATTACCTGTTTGGAATCCATAGTGCAGCCTCCATGGAGCGGTATAGTGCTTCGATGCAGAAAGGAAGTAAAGGGGGACAGAAGTCGGAGGCAGCGCCGAGGCGGGGTGCTCAGGGAGAGGAGACGATTGCATGGAAAGGGGTGCGGGTGTACCTTTTTCGCAGGCCGGTTGCACTTCCAGGGATCATGGTGAAATTCCAAGGAGGGGGTATGCGTGTGTTGAAGCTAATCCTGGTGTTGGTGGTAGCGGGGCTGTTCATTGCGGCAATCAGCAAAACGGCGCAGAAGGAAATGTCGGACGCGGATTATACGAAGAAAGCGCTCTCCGCAGCTCCAGAGGCGGTGGCTAAGGACGCTGGCGTGATGCGCATGGATGCCGGCGGTAAAATGCGGATGTTGCGGGAAGCGAAGAATGACTTCACGTGCATGATTGCAGGCACGGACATCATGTGCAACGACAAGAACAGCATGGAATTTATCGGAGCGATGATGGGCCACACGGCTCCGCCGGACAAGGTGGGGATTTCGTATATGCTGGCGGGCGACGTCGGGGCAAGCAATACGGATCCCTATGCGACGGGAAAGACCGCGGACAATCACTGGATCGTCACCGGGCCGCACATCATGGTGTTTGGGCCGCCGAGCAAGACGCTGGGCTATACCCAGGCGAAGGACCCGGATCCGAATAAGCCGTACATGATGTGGGCCGGGACGCCGTATGAGCACGCGATGATTCCGATTGCTCCGGCGAAGTGAAGGACGAAATCGCGCTAAGAGCAATCTCTGGTGCAAAAAGAAAAGGCTCCTGGTTGCCCAGGAGCCTTGGTAACCCCGAGAAAGCGGCCACCTTAGAAGGTCGCCGCCAAAAGCTTAAACGCTGAAAGAGCTGCCGCAGCCGCAGGTGCTCTTGACGTTCGGGTTATTGAACTTGAACCCGGCGCCTTCGAGCGTTTCGACGTAGTCGATTTCCACGCCTTCCAGATACATCGAGCTCATCTGGTCCACGGCAACCTTCAAGCCGTTGAAATCCACGACTTCATCGGAGTCGTTGGTCTGGTTTTCAAACGCCATGTGGTATTGAAAACCGGAGCAGCCGCCGCCGACAACGGCAACACGCAGGGCCACCGGCACGGGGGTCTGCATGGACATGATCTCCTTCACTTTGGTGGCGGCAACGGGCGTCAGATTAATCATAATTTTTATGGCCTCCACTCGCGGAATCCTCCGCGAGGATTGTTACGTAGTTAGTATAACACAGGTCCAAATGGCGCCAAATCGGGTGTCGAATCGGCTAAAGCCTACCGGAAACCGGGCAGCGGATAACAGCGATCCGATATCCGGAGGTTAGGAAACCCTTGGAATCGGCGCACTTCGACAACCTGTGCCACTTCCCTTAATATAGATGCCCTATGAAACATACCGTTACATTGTTGCCGGGCGAAGGGATTGGACCTGAAGTGTCTGCCGCGACCCAGCGCGTGCTGGATGCCTCCGGCGTGAAGATTGAGTGGGAAACTCTGGGCGCGCGCGCGGAAAATACGGACAAAAAGACCATTGGCGCGGAGGTGCT
>DASSGJ010000150.1:0-11393 GCA_035693545.1 Candidatus Acidiferrum sp. | reverse complement strand
CCGGAGGAAAACCTTCGGGATGTCTTCATGGTTCGCGCGCAGGTAAGGGTGAAAAGGTGGGGTAAGAGCCCACCGCGGCGGCAGTAATGTCGCCGGCATGGCAAACCCCGCGTGGTGCAAGACCAAATAGGAGGGGAGGGCCGGCCCGGCCCGCTGAGCAAGCGTTTCCGAAAGGGAACGCGCTCCCTTCAGAACGGCGCAAGCCGGTCTGAAGGAGAACCCTCGGGTAGGTTGCTGGAGCCGCATCGCGAGGTGCGGCCTAGAGGAATGATCGTCGCGGTGCACTGCTGCAAAGTAGTGCACCGAACAGAATCCGGCTTACATGGCTCGCCCGCCGCTTTTTAAGAGTCACCGGAAACTCAGCACAAAACCGCCAGGCATCTTCACCAGTTTTTCCCACCCGCAGCGTTTAACTCCGACTTGATCGGCGATTCATGCATGCTGAGGATGTACCAGCGGTTATCGGACCTGCGGCAAAGCATCATGCCCCGGCCCGCAGTGTGAACGGAGGTCGATTCAATCTTGTAGTCATACAAACTCCACACGACATCACCCACCGCACGTTGTTCGCTTATCGTCAGGGAGAGATGGACGTAAGGGGTCGAGCCAAAATATTTTTGTTGAAAGTGATTGGTGGCCTCGGCCCGTCCACGCAGCTCGCCGCTCGGAGAGCTCAGCACGAAATCGGGATCGAAACAGGAGGCCAGTTTGTCGGCGTCCTTATTATTAAAAGCCTCCGAGCAGGAATGCATGGCCTTGTCCATGTCTTCGATAACCGAGGCCTCAGAGGAACTTGGCGGCGCGATGCCGAGGCGCGCGACGCTGCGTTTCAGGTCAATCGTTACGCCCAGTTGCTCCAGAAGATCCACTCCAAGGATTCCGTCTATCGCGCCCCCACACGCTTTGGCGATGGCGCTTAAGTCAATCGCTGGCAGCTTTACACCCAGCAGGACGTGATTGCCGAGGGAGAGTTCGCTGATCGAAACTTCATGCGCGTTGAGCGCGGTCGTTTCATTCCAGGATTGGACGCGGACCGCCCGGCTATGTCCCCGGGGGAATGATTTCTCGTTGAGCAGGGAAGTGGCGGCCGTATCAATCAGGAAGCGTTTGTCCATGTTATCTGCTTTCAGAATTAGGATTGGCAGCCGATCGCAGCGTTGCAGGGGAATCTCGATTCCGTTGGCTGGGGCCTGTCCCCGAGCGATGTGCACAGAGAGGACGAGGGTCCACCCGATGACACACGCGAGCAAACGCAAACCGATACTCATCACCGCCTCGATTGCGCTGTTCCAGTGGCTTGATCGAGCCGCTGCAAAATCGAGCCCCGGACCAGACGGAAAGCGTTTTGATCCCGGAACAGACGCGAGCTCCAGTTTGCTCCCATCGCCAGGGCCTGGATTTCGAATGCCAGCTGGCGCACATCCACTTCTTTCCTGATTTCGCCGGCAAGCTGCGCGTCGCGGGCGGCATACTCCAAATTTCCCAGCCACTTCTTCATCAGCTCAACAATCTGATCGCGGACGCGGCCAGGCCGATCGTCAAATTCCAGGGATGCGGCGGAAAAGAAACAGCCGCCGGGGAAAACTTTTGTCTCGCCATAGGACAGCCAGTTCTCGCAAAGAGCCCGAAGGCGCTTGAGTCCGTGGAATTGATGGGCGGGGCGGACTACTTTTTCGACGAAGATGTCGCGGGCTTCATCGACTACCGCGCACTGAAGGTCTTCCTTGGAGCCGAAGTGGGCAAACAGGCCGCTCTTGCTGATTCGGAGAGCGGATGCCAGCTTACCGATTGTCAGTCCCTCCAGCCCTTCGAGGGAGGCGAGGTTGACTGCTTTTCGCAGGATGGCACGACGGGTTTTTAGCCCACGTGGACGCCGCTGGAGAGCTTTCATCGAGCGGCTCGTGCGCCGCTGCGGCTGAACGGTTTCCTTCGCGCGTTGTTGGTTCGGTTTCATTTTCCGGGCAGATAATAGCACGACCGTTCGTATTAGTACAGCAATTTTGAAGGCTACGCCCGACTGGAACGGAGCGGGTTCAGCGCCAACCATTCCGATAGAAAGGCGCAGCGACGCCGCATCCGGCCAGATTCCGCCAGATTCCGATAGTCACCCACAGATAAATGTGACTAACGCCGCGGCCCTTGTATATAATCCGGCCCATCATGGCAGGCGTGGCGCATTTCATCGAAAAACGGGCTCCGGCTTTCACCGGCAGATAAGGAAGCACCAGTGAACTTCGAATTCAGCGAGAAGGTGAAGGACCTGCAGCGCCGGTTGCAAGCCTTTTTGGACGAGTACATCTATCCGAATGAGCAGCGTTTCCATGATGAGATCGAGAAGAATCGCTGGTCGCCCACGAAGGTCATCGAAGAACTGAAGCCAAAAGCGCGGGCGGCCGGCCTCTGGAACCTGTTCCTGCCGGAGAGCGAGCATGGCGCGGGGCTGACGAACCTGGAATACGCGCCGCTTTGCGAAATGATGGGCCGCAGCGAGATGGGCCCGGAGGTTTTCAATTGCTCGGCGCCGGACTCAGGCAACATGGAAGTCCTCGCCCGCTATGGCACGCCGGAACAGAAGGAACGGTGGCTGAAGCCATTGCTTGCGGGTGAAATCCGCTCGTGCTTCGCAATGACGGAACCGGCGGTAGCTTCCTCCGATGCGACGAATATCGAAGCGCGGATTGTTCGTGAGGGCGGCGACTACCTGATTAATGGCCGGAAGTGGTGGACGTCCGGGGCAGGCGACCCGCGCTGCAAGATCGCGATCTTCATGGGTAAGACCGATCCTTCGGCACCGCCGCATAAGCAGCAGTCTATGATTCTGGTGCCCATGGACGCGCCGGGAGTAAAGGTCGAACGGATGTTGAGAGTGTTCGGGTATGATCACGCGCCGCACGGCCACGGCGAAGTCATCTTCGAAAATGTCCGCGTTCCGGTTTCGAACATCCTTCTTGGCGAAGGGCGCGGCTTCGAGATCGCGCAAGGGCGGCTGGGGCCGGGGCGCATTCATCACTGCATGCGTTGCATCGGGGTCGCAGAGCGCGCACTGGAAACAATGTGCAAGCGCGTGCAGGCGCGCACGGCGTTCGGGAAGCCGCTGGCCGAACAAGGCACGATTCGCGCGGGCATTGCGGAGTCCAGGATGGAGATTGAACAAGCGCGGCTGCTGACGCTGAAGGCCGCGCACATGATGGACACCGTCGGGAACAAAGCGGCGCGCGCGGAGATCGCGATGATCAAAGTGGTTGCGCCCCGCGTTGCGCTGCGGGTGTTGGACCGCGCCATACAGGCGCACGGAGGCGCGGGCGTCTCGCAGGACACGTTCCTCGCGGCAGCGTGGGCGAATGTGCGAACGCTGCGACTTGCGGACGGTCCGGACGAAGTGCATCTGGAATCGATTGCGAAGTGGGAGCTTAACAAAGGCAAGAAATCGGCGGGCGCTCAAGCTTCGCACCGATAGTGAAACGTGCGTGCAGAACCGCGAATCCTCCTCCACCGGAGAAGTTAATGCCTCCACTGGTCGTTAGAAATCCAGAATCGCTCAAAGAGCTCGTCGGCCGGGAGTTCGAGGCCACGGAGTGGTTCGTCGTCGCGCAAGATCGGATCGCGCTGTTTGCGGAAGCCACGGAAGACCGGCAGTGGATCCATCTGGATAGAGCCCGGGCTGTTGAAGAATCTCCCTATGGCACAACGATCGCGCACGGATTTCTTACTCTTTCTCTGGTCAGTCATTTCCTGAAATCGGCGATCCAGATCCAAAGCGGTGTCCGGCTCGCGGTGAACTATGGGTTGAATCGGGTGCGCTTCCCCGCTGCAGTCCAGGCCGATTCGCGGATCCGGGCGCGCGTGGCGCTGCTTGCCTTGAAGGAACTCTCCGACTGCGTTGAAGCGACGTACAGTGTAACGATCGAACGCGAACACTCTGAAAAGCCGGCTTGTGTCGCGGAGTGGATCGTCCGCTATTACTTCTGACCCTCTGCGTTAGGATTTGCTAGATCCGTCCGGTTTGCACGGCGTGCAGGGAAGCGCGCAAGAGCATCTGGATCATATCCGGCATGGAGGCAAAACGCTGGTCTGTGGTCAGGCCCTGATGATAGCGGTAGTAGATTTGCTGAACGATCACGGCAAGTTTGAAACGCGCAAACGCAAGATAGAACGCAATTTGTGAAGGATCGCTGCCTGTTTTCTGTGCGTATCGGTGTACAACCTCGGCCCGCGTCAAGCTGCCGGGAACATTTGTGGGTCCCCAGCGGTTTTGTTGCAGGTCCTCTGGATCCTGCGCATCGATCCAATACGCCAACGTGGTACCGAGATCCGTCAACGGGTCGCCGATGGTGCACATTTCCCAGTCCAGGACACCGACGATTTTGGTGATGTCGTTGGAATCGAGAACGACATTGTCGTACTTGTAGTCATTGTGGATCAGCGAAACGCCATGCGTTGACGGCAGGCGCTCCTGCATCCACGCGGCGATTTTCTCCACTTCCGGATGATCGTGAGTTTTGGAACTGTAGTAGCGCTCCGTCCAGCCACGAACCTGCCGTTCCAGGTAGCCTTCGGGCTTGCCAAGATCAGAGAGACCGACGGCTGCGTAATCCACGTGGTGCAGACGAATGAGATTGTCAACAAAGGCTTCACTGAGCCGCCGGGCCTTTTCCCAAGGAAAACTCAGACCTTGTGGTAGGTGTCTGCGAAGGATAATTCCGTGAATCGGCTTCATTACATAAAACGGCGCACCGATAACGGATTCATCGTCGCAATAAAGAAGCACTTCCGGAGCCGGAGCATAGACGGAATGGAGTTTCGACAGCACGCGAAACTCGCGGCTCATGTCGTGCGCGGACTTGACCTTGCTTCCGAACGGTGGCCGCCGAAGAACCAGTTCCCTGGCGCCGAGACTCAGCGAATAGGTCAAGTTGGAGTGGCCGCTGGGGAACTGGCGGACCCAAAGATCGCTCGATTCGCCCGGGAACTGGCGGCGCAAATAGGGTTCAAGCTTGACCATGTCAAGCTCTTCTCCGGGCCGAATGGCCGCGGGATGGTCGAGCAAGTCGCTCACGAGAAAGCCTCCTCAGCGGTAGGTCAACATCGCGGCATCTTCAATGTGCGCGTGACAATTGAAGCTGCTCAGGGTAAACCGCGCGCCGGAATAAATGAATTCGCTCCAGGAAGAGTTCCGCGACATCCAGCTGATATTCAATGTGCTTTCCGGCGAGAGCTGCAGGGCGCGCTGCATGGCAACTGCGATAGGGCCTCCGGAAGCCACAATCGCGACGCGTTCGCCGGGTTTACCCGCGGAGAGAAACGTTGTGAGCCCGGAATTCACTCGGGAGCAAAATTCCAACCAGGTTTCTACACCGGGCGGACAAATCTTGCCGTTCACCCATTTGCCGATGACGGCCGCAAACAACTTTTGAAAAGTTGCGCGCCGCCCAGTTGAGCCGGACGAGTGCTGGAACGCGGCATGGAGGCTGCGAATGGTCTCGTTCGTTTCGAGCAATCCGGGCAGGCCCTTTTCGAGCACCGCTTCTCCCTGATATTCGTCGAACTCCGGCAGCACCTGAGGCTGGGGAAACGCGACGCCGGCTTTCCGGCAGGAATCGCTTAGGATCGAAAGAGTGTCTTTCTGCCGGACGCGAGGTCCAGTGCAGGCGCGGTCAAACGCGATTTTGTGCCGCGCCCAATATTCGCCGAGCAGATGGGCCTGCGTCTCTCCAAGTTTGGAAAGCTTGTCGTAGTTCGGCTCAAGAAATGAAGCTTGCGCGTGACGGACGAGAAAGACAACGCTCATTTTCGATTGTTCCCCCGTCTCCGTGGCATCGCAAGATGTTTTGCAGCCGGCCCGCCGCCAGTCTCGGCACTAGGCAGTTGCGCCCTGCTCTTTACCAAACTCAGCGAATGTCTTCCCTTGCTCGGCGAGTTGCTTCAGAAGTGGCGCGGGCTGCCAGATTTCACCGTGCTGGCGTTGAAATTCAGAGACGCGGTCGTAAACATGTTTGAGACCGACGGTGTCGGCATACCACATCGGGCCGCCGCGATGCGCAGGGAAGCCGTAGCCGTTGATATAAATAATGTCGATGTCTGACGCGCGCAACGCAATGCCTTCCTCCAGAATGCGCGCGCCTTCGTTCACCAACGCGTAGAGGCAGCGATCCGTGATTTCGGCAGCGGAGATTTGGCGTTGTGCGATCCCAGCTTCTTCGACCCACTTGCGGATGAGGTCGGCTACCGCCGGATCCGGCGAGGCGCGCCGCTGGTCATCGTATTTATACCAGCCCGCGCCGGTTTTCTGGCCGTACCGGCCAAGTTCGCAAAGGCGGTCTTCGGCGAACGGCTGCCGAATTCCAGGCACTTCCAGGTGGCGAAATTCCTTGCGGATTCGCCATCCAACATCGAGCCCGGCGAGGTCGCCGGTGGCGAGCGGTCCCATGGCCATGCCGAAATCAGAAAGGGCCTGATCCACCGCTTCGATGCTAGCGCCTTCCTCGACAAGGAATTGAGCTTCGCGGCGATAGGGTCCAAACATGCGATTGCCGACAAAACCACGGCAGTTGCCGACGAGCACGCCGACTTTGCCGAGCGTTTTTGAAAGCTGCATGCACGTCGCGACTACTTCTTTTGACGAAGCTTTGCCGCGGACGATTTCGAGCAGTCGCATGACGTTGGCAGGACTGAAGAAATGCGTACCGATGACGGATCCGGGCCGCGAAGTGGCGGATGCGATCTCATCAATGCTTAAGGTAGAGGTATTGCTCGCAAGGATTGCGCCGGGTTTGCAAACGCGGTCCAATTCCTTGAACACTTCCTTCTTCAATGCCATGCCTTCAAAGACCGCCTCGATCACCAGATCCACGTCGGAAAAATCATCGTAGGCAAGCGTGGGAGTGATGCGTTTCATGCGCTCTTCCGCGACATGTGGCGAGAAACGCCCGCGCTTCACGGAATTCGCGTAATTCGACTGAATCGTAGACAGGCCCCGATCGAGCGCTGCCTGGTCCACCTCTTTCAGAAGCACGGGAATGCCTGCATTGGCGAGGACCATAGCGATCCCGCCGCCCATGGTGCCGGCGCCGACAACGGCTGCGGAATGGATCGGAATCACGCTCGTCTGCTTGGGGATATCTGGAATCTTGGCAACTTCGCGTTCGCTGAAAAAAACGTGGATGAGCGATTTGGACTGCTCGGAGAAGAGACACTCCATGAAGAGCTTCTGCTCAAACTTGCAACCCTCTTCGAACGGCATTTTTGTGGCAGCTTCCACGGCATCGATAGCCTTGGCCGGGGCCAAGAGGCCTCTCTGTTTCTTGGCCGCTGATTCCCGCGCGGCGGAAAAGATCACGGCGTTTTCTGCGGCGCTCCCAAGTTTTTCGTTGCGTTCACGCGTCTTGGGTGCGGGGTTGCCGGCTGTCTCGCGGGCAAACGCAATCGCTCCGGCAAGAAGATCACCCGCGATGATGCGATCGATAACGCCAAGCTTCAGCGCTTCTTCCGCATTGACCGGATTTCCGCTCACGCACATCTCCACGGACTTCGCGACGCCCGCGAGCCTCGGAAGGCGCTGCGTGCCCGCCGCGCCGGGGATCAGTCCGAGCTTTACTTCGGGTTGGCCGAATTGCGCGGTGGCAACGGCAACGCGATAGTGCCCGGCCATGGCCAGCTCCATTCCGCCGCCAAAGGCGGTTCCGTGAATAGCCACAATCACCGGCTTCACACTGTCTTCGATTTTCAGAAGCAACGGAAGCAAGCCTGGCCCACGCGACTTGCCCGAGGTCATCTTGCCGAACTCCTTAATGTCCGCGCCTGCGACAAAGGTGCGGCCGCCGCCGATCAGGACCGCTGCTTTGACGCTGCCGTCTTTGGCAATTTGATCCAGCGCCTCCGAAATGCCCTCGGGGACGCCGGGGCTGAGAGCATTTACCGGAGGATTGTTGATGGTGATGACGGCGATGTCGTTTTCTTTTGTAACTTGGACCATCTCGTTCATAGGAAGCTCTTTTCTTGGGTGATTGTTCTCTACACCGTTCTTGCGGAGACCCTGCCGGAATCGATCACCATCGAGGCGATGCGCTCGCGATGAAACGTCGCGTCTCCAAACGCCGTTTCCGAAGCCTTCGCGCGGCGGTAGTACAGGTGAAGATCGTTTTCCCAGGTGAATCCCATGCCGCCGTGAATCTGGATGCCGCGATTGCCGACGGTCCGGGCGGCGTCGCTGCAGTACGTCTTTGCGATGGAAACGGCGACAGTTGCGTCCGACGAATTTTCCTCCAGCGCCCAACCGGCATAGTACACCGCCGAGCGGGAGCTCTCGGTTTCCAGATACATGTCTGCACACTGATGCTGGACGGCTTGGAAAATTCCAATGGGTTTCCCGAATTGTTTTCGAGTCTTGGCGTATTCGACCGTCATATCGAGGGTTCGCTGCATGCCGCCGACCAATTCGGCAGCCAAAGCGGCGGTGGCGATGTCGAAAGCACGGGAGAGATTCGAGTTGGAGCCGAGCTCTTCCGCGGGAGTATTGTTGAATTCAACAGCATAAAGCTTGCGTGTAAGGTCCATTCCCGGCATCGCAGTTACCTTGAGGCCGCGAGCCTTGGAGTCCACGAGGAAGAGTCCGTTCCGCGCAACAACGATAATGAAATCAGCCACGGCGGCGTCGGATACGAAGAGTTTTTCCCCCGTGAGCTTCCCATTGCCGGCGCTCAGTTGGACGTCGCGGGGGTTCCAGCTCGCGCCGGCTTCCAGAATGGCAACGGTCGCACGAACTTCTCCTTTGCAGATTGGCTCGAGATACTTTTTCTTGTGCTCGGGCGTTCCGACCGCGTCCAAAACGGAACCCGCCAGAACGACCGTTGAAAAGAACGGCCCGGGCAAGAGCGCACGCCCGGCTTCTTCCATCAGCAGCATGAGCTCGACTTTACCTAGGCCTACGCCACCGTATGCTTCCGGAAAAATAATGCCGGTATACCCCTGTTCGGAGAGTTTCGACCAGAGCGCAGCGTCGTAGGCCGTATCTGTTTCCATCAGGCGCCGCATTTCGCCGCTGGGGCATTCCCCAGCGAAGAATTCTCTCGCCGAGTTTTTCAGAAATTCCTGGCTCTCGGTCAAACCGAATTGCATGGCGTATCCCCTTAGTAGCTTCTGGGCAGCCCGAGGACGAAATGCCCGATGATGTTGCGCTGCACTTCGGACGTGCCGGCCTCGATCGTGTTCCCGCGCGTCCGTAGATACGCGTACGACCAGAGTCCTTTATCGATTGCATGCGGATCGCTCGCGAGCAACTGGCCGTATGGACCTAGAATTTCCTGCGCTATCTGTTGCAGGCGCTGATTCAGCTCGCTCCAGAAAATTTTCTGAATGGAGCCCTCGGGGCCCGGAACGCCCGTGGCCGTGATGCGGCTGAAAGCGCGCATCTGGTTGAAACGCATAATTTCAATTTCCGCACTGCACTGGGCAAGTTTCTGGCGAATAAGAGGGTCTTCGGCGGCGGGCCGGCCGTTGCGCCGGGTGGTCCAGGAAAGTTCGATCAGGCGCGTAATGAAACGCTTGAAAATAAGGTGGAGGCGGGCGCCATACGAGCCGCGCTCGTACATCAGCGTGCTCATTGCCACGTTCCAGCCATCGTTTACCTTGCCAAGAACGTTTTCGGCCGGGACGCGCACATCGCGAAAAAACAGCTCGCTGAATTCGGACTCGCCAGTCATTTGGCGGAGCGGACGAACCTCAACCCCGGGCGATTTCATGTCCACCAGCAGAACGGTTAATCCTTTGTGCTTGGCGACGGCCGGGTCGGTGCGGACCACGAGTTCACACCAGTGGGCGAGCGAGCCGTAGCTGGTCCACACTTTTTGTCCATTCACGATGTAGTGATCGCCGTCGAGTCGCGCCTCCGTCTGTAGCCCAGCAAGATCGGAGCCCGCATTGGGCTCGGAGAAGCCCTGACACCAGATCTCTTCCGCGCTGAGAATGCTTGGAATGTAGCGTCTCTTTTGCGCTTCGGTTCCACACGCGATGATCGTGGGGCCAATGAGACCCAAGCCCAGCGAGTTGGCCATGGGAGGCGCTTCGACCCGCGCCATCTCCTCCCAAAACAGGGCTTGTTGCATCAGCGTGGCGCTTCGGCCGCCGTATTCCCTGGGCCAGGAAACTGCCGCCCAGCGGCCTTCCTGGAGCTTCCGCTGCCACGCGCGCAAATACGGAAACGATTCCTCAAGCGGTTTCTCACGCCATTCGTTCCAATCTTTTGGGACATTGGAATCGAGCCACGCGCGGAGTTCATCACGAAATGCCAACTCCTCGGCGGTTAAGTTCAAGTCCATAAACAAAACTCCTTCCGGAATGCGGCTCAGACGCCGCTCTTTCGCGCAACAAAATCCGGCCGTATCGTATCCGCGCCCTGCCAGTATTTTTTGCGGAGCTCTTTTTTCAGGATTTTCCCCGTGCCGGTTTTGGGCAAACTGGCAACAAACTCGAAAGAGCGCGGACACTTGTAGTGCGCCAGGCGCGAACGGCAGAACGCAATCAGTTCGGACTCGGTGGCCGCGGCATTCGGCTTGAGAACCACCAGGGCTTTGGGGACTTCGCCCCACTTTTCGTCGGGAACCGGAATCACCCCGGCCTCCAGGACTGCGGGATGTGCGAGGATGGCCTTCTCAAGTTCCAGAGAGGAGATGTTCTCGCCTCCGCTGATGATGATGTCCTTTTTGCGATCGACAACCAGCAGGTAGCCGTCCTCGTTGACCGTGGCCATATCTCCCGTGTGGAACCAACCGCCGCGCAATGCCTCGGTGGAAGCGTCCGGCTGCCGCCAGTATCCGTCCATCACGCCATCGCCACGCGCCACGATCTCCCCCATGGTCAGCCCGTCGCGCGGCACGTCGTTGTCGTTTGCATCCACAACGCGCAACTCAACACCGGGAATTGCATAGCCGGTCATCGCCTGCCCCGCGAAGCGCTGCTCGCCCTGCCATCCAAGCTCGGGCTTGATCGAGGAGAGGGAAAGCGCGGGGGATGTTTCTGTCAGGCCATAGCCGGAATAGCATTCGCAACCGAGTTTTTCCTCGACCTCACGAATCAGAGTTGGAGAAGACGCGGCTCCGCCGATCACAATTCGTCGCAGGCTGCTCAGGTTGTACTTAGGCCGCTCCGGGCAATTCACCAGCGCCGTGGCCATGATCGGAACGAGGCTGCAGGAATGAACGCCTTCTTTTTCAATGAGACGAAAAACTTCCGTGGTTTCGAAGCGATGCATCATCACGTGCTTGCCGCCAAGCAACGTGAGGAAATGCGCCACCCCCCAGCCATTCGCGTGGAAAAGAGGAATGGTGTGCAGCTCGACCGCCCCGCTCTCGATTCGGAATGCCAGGCAAACGTGCACCGCGTGGAGATACACGTTTCTG
>DASSGJ010000149.1:0-11719 GCA_035693545.1 Candidatus Acidiferrum sp. | reverse complement strand
GGGAGTTGGAAGCTGTAGCGGCACAGTCTGGATAATTTCCAACTGGTCCAGGATTACCCGAATTAAGTGGCGCTGCCGGTGCACCGTGTTGCGCAGGCCAGCGAGCGTGCAGGCGTGAAGAATGAGCTCTCTCAGTAACGGTGGCACGTTTATTACGCAGCACGCTCGCGGAAGACGTCGCGCAAGACGCAGGCGAAGATACAGCGTGCGCATGGCAACCGTGCCGGACATGGTGATCGTGTGCGCGACAGAGGCGGGGATCCACACGGCGCGGTGGGTCGGCACGATCCATGCGCCCTGTCCGGTGCGCACCGTCATCACTCCCCGCGTTGCATAGACCAACTGGTCGCGGTTGTGAAAATGCGAAGGGATGACATGTCCTGCGGGATAGTCGCGCGTGAGAGTAGCGATTGGAGAGCGACCGCCACCCGTCCGATCGAAAATCGCGGCCTGCCGCTTTTGCAACATTACTTGTCACAATAGCGAAAGTACGCAAAGCGAACAAGTGCCAGACTACTCCCATCGAAAAGCGTCAAGCCGAGGGAGAAAACAACCATGAAACTTCACAAACGGATCTGCAATTCACTCACGTTCAATCTGCTCCTTTTATTTGTCGCCGCGGCTGGATGGCTTTTCCTCGCGTCCAGTCCCGCGTTGGCCGCGCCGGATTCAGCCACCTGTTCAGCAAACCAGGAAAATCGGAAACTCGATTTTTGGCTCGGCGATTGGACCGTGACCTATCCCGGAATGGCGGGCAGTGCCGCCAGCAAAGTCTCGCTCGATCTGGACAAATGCCTGCTGGTTGAAAGTTGGGATGGAGCGAAGAGCCACAGCGGCAAAAACATGTTTGCCTATAGCGCCGACGATCAGGGTTGGCACGGAATGTTCGCGGACAACGAAGGCCGCGTGCACGTATTCGAAGGTAAGATCTCCAACGGATTGGCCGAGTTTACCGGCCCCAGTCGTGGCCCCGACGGGCAAAAGGTCTTGAATCGAATCAAGGTGACGCGCGTGGATGCGAACAATGTCGAGCAGTCCTGGGAAAAATCAACCGACAACGGTGCCACCTGGACGACAGTATTCAACGGCCACTATTCCCGCAAAAATCGCTGAGCTACCAAATCACCACCTCAGGTAAAGACCTGAGACGGTCCTAAAGGTAGTTTTTATTTTTCATAAGTCGCTACAGAAACGCGTATAAACAATCCGTACGTACGTCTGAAGCCACCTTCCCCACCTCTTACTCTTTTACCTTCAGTCATATACGGCCGCTCCCGATCTCCCATTCTGGTCATTGAATTGCCACTGCCATTTTCGGGTGGTGGGGTCGTGGGCCCGCCATTCCTCCAGGTCCAGCCGGCCCTCAAAGAGGGTCTACTGCGAGTACGAGCGGTCTGATCTAGAAATCCACAGGGTTCCGCGCGCTTCAGACCGCGAAAAAATACAAGGGGTTAAAACGATGCAAAGATCGCACGGTAGCGCTCTATCCATACGATCCATAGCTCAAGTTCTCGCACTGTTTGTCCTACTTCTCGGGGTAGTGTGGTCCGCCAATGCGCAGTCCACGGCAACTTTGCAGGGCACGGTCACCGACCCGGCAGGCGCCACGGTGGCCAGCGCAAAGGTCGTCGTAACCAATCAGGGCACGGGCATTCGAACGGAAACGGTCACCGACACGGCTGGCGCATATCTGATTCCGTCGCTCCAGATTGGCTTGTACAAGCTGGAAATCTCCGCCACCGGTTTTCAGACGATGGTCCTAACCGGGCTGAAGCTCGATGTGGCCACCACCGTAACAAAGAACGTCTCGCTCACACTAGGGCAGAGTTCCCAGATCGTGGAAGTTGTCGCCAACGCGCCTCTGGTGGATGTCAGCACCAACGAAATCGGGCAGGTTATCAACGACAAGACGGTGCAGCAGATTCCCCTGAATGGCCGCCACTTTACGGATTTAAGTTTGATGACGCCCGGGACGATTACCCCTCCCGCGAACGGCTTTCTTTCCGCTCCGTTGCGTGGTCAAGGCTCCTTCGGCATCAACACGGCGGGCCAGCGCGAAGACACCACCAACTGGCTGGTCAACGGCGTCAACCTGAACGACAACGTGCAGAACCAGATTACCTTTCAACCGCCGATTGACACGCTGGCCGAATACAAGATCGACAACTCCTCGTTTCCAGCGCAATACGGCCGCAATTCCGGCGCTATCGTAAACCTGGCAACGCGCTCCGGCACCAACGAGTACCACGGGGAACTGTTCGAGTTCATCCGCAACAACGCCCTCGACGCGCGCGATTTCTTCAACCCGAGGGTAACCTCCACCGGCAGAGCGCTAATCCAGTCGCCGTTCCGGCGCAACGATTTCGGTGTGGATTTTGGCGGCCCGATCGTGAAGAACAAGCTGTTTTTCTTTTTCGCCTATGAAGGGCTGCGCCAGAGTCAGAACCTGACCCTTTCCACCACCGTGCCCAGCGTGGATGATCGGGCAGGCGTCACCTCTACCGCCATCCAGAAATTACTCCCACTCATCCCGGGTGCGAACCTTGTCGGCTCTGGAAATCCCGCCGATCCGAACACGTTTAACCTCTTCAGTGGCGGCGTGGTAGCCAACGTCTCGTTGAATCAGGGGTCAGCCGACATTGACTACGAGCTGAACCAGAACGATCGCTTCCACTTCTATTACGTCGCGCAAAAAGACCTTCGCCAGGAGCCGACCGCCGGCGGGGCTATCGGTGCGAATGTCCCGGGGTTCGGCGATACGCGTGATGGCTTCCGCCAATTGCTGAGCTTCAGCGAAGATCATACTTTCTCTTCCACACTCAGCAACACCGTTCGGGTGGGTTTCAACCGCATCCATCTAACCTTTACACCAAACGGCTTGCTCGATCCTGCTGCCTTCGATATCACCATGCCCGCCGGCTCGCCGGTTGCTTCTGGCCTTCCGTTCTTCAACGTCGGCGGCACCATCGGATTCGGTGGGCCGTTGGGCGAACCCCAAGGTCGCGGCGATACCACCTTTGTCCTTAACGACGGCTTAAGTTGGCTCAAAGGCCGCCACACCTTCATGTTCGGTGGAGAGATCCGCCGCGCCTACAACAACAACATCGCCCTCAACATCGGAAGCCTTTCCTACAGTTCCGTCGCCAACTTCCTGGCGGACTCGGCCAACGCCTTTACCGTCCAACTCGGCTCCGGGAACGACAAAATCCTGGCCCCTTCCTACGACGTCTTCGCGCAGGACAGCTTCAAGTGGAAACCCAATCTGACCATCAACATCGGTCTGCGTTACGCCTGGAATGCCACTCCGTCGGAAGCCGGCAGCCGCTTTACAAACTTTGACCAGCTCACCGGCAACTTGGTTCCTGCCGGACAGCCCTACCAGCAGAACAACATGAACTTCCAGCCGCGCATCGGTTTTGCCTGGGATCCTTTCAAGAACGGCAAGACCTCCGTCCGTGGCGCTTATGCCATCATGACGCAAGCGCCGACCACGAACATCGTCTCGCCTCTCAGCAGCAACCCACCGTTCGCGGTGCCAATCTCGGCCAGTTCGGCCACCAATTCCATTACGGCCGAAAACCCCAGCGCTGCGGTTATCGGCACAAGCCTTGGGCCGGTTGTGATTAATCCTGGTTTCGATAATTCCTACGCCCAGGATTGGAACCTCTCCATCCAACGGCAAATCACCCAGGACCTGGGTTTGGAGGTTGCCTATATCGGCGTGAAGGGCACGCATCTCCAACTCACGCAAAACATCAACCAGCCGCTGGTCACCGATGGCTTCTACGGAACCACCCGGCCGTTCCCGGCTCTGCCTGCCACCAGCCCGATCATTCCGCCACAATGTCAGGCCCCCAATCCCAACTGCCCGTACGGAACCATCAACCAGATCAACAGCGGCGGCAACTCCAGTTACAACGCCGTCTGGATCACCGCGAACAAGCATGTTTCCCGCGGTCTGGAATTTGCCGCCTCTTACGCTTACTCCAAGTCTCTCGACTACAACTCTCTCTCCACCGGCGAATCCTACATCATCCAGAACGCTTACAATCCGCGCGGCGACTACGGCCTGTCCGAATTCGACGTTCGCAACCGCATCTCGCTCAGAGGCTTCTATCAGCTCCCGTTCAAGGGCAATCGCCTTATCGCCGGCTGGCAGTTTGGTCTTTTCTTCCAGGCGCAGAGCGGCAGCCCGCTGAATCCCACGCTTTCGATTGGCCCTGGTCCGGGCATTTCGTTGACCGTCCGGCCGGATCTCCTGGCCCCGGTTCACACCACGGGGAACCCGACAAACTGGTTCAGCAACGCGGTTCTCTGCGAACCCTTTAGCGGCACTCCGACCGGTGGCCCATCGGTACCTCCGAATTGCGCGACGACGCCCAATGCCACTCTGGCCATTCCGTGCACCTTCGGCACCACGCCAACCTCAACCAATCCCGTAACCGGCATAAGCACCTATCCGGTTGTTCCGGGCAGTTGCCATCCGGGAACCCTCGGCCGCAACGCCCTCCGTGGACCGGACTTCGTGAACACCGATTTCTCCGTCACCAAGGACACGAGGCTCACCGAGCGCTTTAATCTGCAGTTCCGAACAGACATGTTCGATGTCTTCAACCATCCCAACTTCGGCAATCCCGTTCTGACCGCGACCAGCAGATCCTTCGGGCTGGTCGGCGGCACTCGATTCCCGACGGGCGACTTTGGCTCGTCCCGCCAGATCCAGTTCTCTTTGTTCCTGCAGTTCTAAGAGAGCTGATAGCTCTACTCACCGGGGGCAGGCTTCGCGCCTGCCCTCTTTTTTTGTCGCCATAAATGGCAGCCAGCCAAACGGAGTAGTAAACCAAACCGCGACTTTCGGGCAATGGCCGTTCGTTTAGTCTCGCCTGCACGTGCGACCAGTAGGCGGGCCCTTTCCCGCAGCGTACGATTTTTGCTGCTGGGACGGTGTCTCCAACTGGGAAAAAGCGAGGTTGCCGTGTATTGCGAGCATTGCGGTCTGAGAATACTTCCAGAGCGTCCGGTATGCACCCGCTGCGGGAAGTCGCCGAGTTATGAGTGGATTCAGCTGACAAGCCTGCTGGTGATTTTGCTGGCCGTTATCGGGAACGAAGTCACCGGCTGGTGGCTGCTGCCCAAAATGGCCGCGACCCATCCCACCGGCCATTTTTTCAAGAGCTGGCTCTGGGTTGACCGCGAAACGAGTTTATACGGATGGATGCCCCTCGCCGCCGCACTCCTGATGTGGGAGTTTTACGTCTGGCGCAAGGTGCGCAAGGCCAAGCCCGTAACCAAAATTCGGAACTGGGTGAGCCGCAAAATTCTGACCTTTGTGCTGGCTGCGGGATTCGCGCCGATTCTCCCCTGGTGGATTCCGGCCGGGCAGCCTTCAGAAAAGACCATGGCCACCCTCACGATGTATCCCGGATTGCCCTGCGCAATTTCCTGGGGCGCGATCCTGATCGTGGCCACCGTGCTCTGCTGCAAGGCGGAGACGCGGAATCTCCTCCTCGGAAACGGGAAAACCTTGTCGCTGCTAAGCCTCGGTGCCCTGGCAATCTTCATGGCGCTGACGCTCGTCGGCTGGTCGCTCACGTAAGCGGCCCCTTTGAGTGCGAGAGCGGAGCTCTCGCTTTTACGGTTTGCCCCGCGATCTCCCAATTACGATTGGTTTTAAGGCTCATCGCGCCCCAAAACGGGAAATCATTCGAATTCCTGTGGAAATCATTTCGAATGTTTTTTCTCTAAGTGGCCCAAAGCACCGCGCTTACAAGTTTTCTGTAGTCCCGGTATTTAGGAAAAAATTACCTTCAAGTGTTACTTTAAATGTCGGCGCGCCGACATTTTGGCCTGCTCTCCCGGCCGCCTCGCTGCTTTACACATCCGCTA
The DNA here is from genome assembly GCA_035693545.1 of Candidatus Acidiferrum sp. Classification (GTDB taxonomy): domain Bacteria; phylum Acidobacteriota; class Terriglobia; order Acidiferrales; family UBA7541; genus Acidiferrum. The sequence goes on along the minus strand of DASSGJ010000149.1, from coordinate 5,833 downwards.
GATAACTTTATTCTGAACCTATGAGCAACACGCGATTTGGCTTTGCCACGGTGGAAGAAGCGGTCGAAGAGATTCGTCAGGGGCGCATGATTGTTCTGGTGGACGACGAAGACCGCGAGAACGAAGGCGACCTGACCCTGGCCGCCGAGAAAATTACCCCGGAAGCCATCAACTTCATGGCCAAATTCGGGCGCGGGCTGATTTGCCTGGCGCTCACCGAGCAGCGCTGCGACGAGCTCAATCTTCCGCTCATGTCTCCAATCAACACCTCCGTCCATGGCACCGCGTTCTGTGAAGCAATTGACGCAAAGGTGGGCGTCACCACCGGCATCAGTGCTTCCGACCGCGCGATTACGATTTTGACCGCAATCGATCCCAAGACCCGCCCGCAGGATCTGGCGCGGCCCGGCCACATGTTTCCTTTGCGCGCGCGGAATGGCGGCGTGCTGGTGCGCGCGGGGCAGACGGAAGCAAGCGTGGACCTGGCGCGCATCGCGGGCCTGAATCCCTCCGGCGTAATCTGCGAAATCATGAATGAAGACGGCACCATGTCCCGCGTGCCCCAACTGATTGATTTTTGCCGTGAGCATGGATTGAAAATGCTGACAGTTGCGGACCTGATCCGTTACCGCATGCAGCACGAGCGCTATGTGCGCCGCGTCGCGGAAGCCGTGGTGCCGACCCGCTTCGGCGAGTTCAAAATGATCGCGTACTCGAGTGACGTCGACCACGACCAGCACATCGCTCTGGTTCGCGGCGACCTCTTGGAGGGAACAGCGCCACCGCTCGTGCGTGTGCATTCACACTGCCTGACGGGCGACGTCTTCGGCTCCACCGCCTGCGACTGCACAGACTTGGTGGCGAAGTCCCTCGAAAAGATCGCCCAGGAAGGCCGCGGCGTGTTCCTCTACCTGCACCACACCGGCCGTGGATTCACGATTGAAAATGCCGAGACGCCGGGTCAGTTGCCGCAGATTCATTTTCATTCCCGCGGTCAACTCGATCGCGAGCCGGCCCGCCAGCGCATGGTGCAGCACGAAAGCGGCATCGGCGCGCAGATTTTAATTGATCTGGGATTGAAAGACATCCGCGTGGTCACCAATCATCCGAAAAAAGTTGTAGCCCTCGAAGGCTACGGCATCCGCATCGCCGACCAGGTCCCGCTAAACCTCACAACGCAAAAGCCCACCCATCAGCGGCTCTAAATCAAAACACAACCTGTAGCTCAGGCCTTCAGGCCTGAGGCTTTTCCTATGTGGCGGCATGGTTGCCCCGGCCATGAAACCCCTCGCCCCTGAAGGGGCAAGCTACAGCTACGGCTCTTCGTCTTCGGATGCAGTGGGAGATGGAGGAGCTTTCAGAGTCGAGGAGGATTTTGCCGGTGGCGGTTTGCTGGGCGTGGCAGCGGTCTGCGGGGCGCCGGATTGTTTCTTTGCGGGTGCCTTGCCAACCGTAAGGTACTTGCGCATCTTTTCAAGTTTCTTTGGGCCGATGCCTTTGATGGCCAGAAGATCATCCACGCTCCTGAACGCCCCATACGATTTGCGCGTATCCAGGATTTTTTGCGCAGTCGAAGGGCCGATGCCGGGAACCTGCTGCAGTTCGGTGGCGCCGGCCGTGTTGATGTTGATCGGATGGGCCGGCGGCTTCTTCTTGGCCAAGATGGCGGGAGTTGTCGCGAGACTAAAGGCAAGAACAGCGAGGAACATGCGGGGAATCGAATGCCGGCGCCCGAACATTGGGTAATAATGCCAGAATGACGTAGCTAAAGCAACAATAGGTCAGCGATCCCCTACGCCCAACTCTGTAGGGGCCGGGCTCGCCCGGCCCAGGGTAGCGCCGGCATCCTGCCGGCCCGCACGCTTGCCGCCAGGATGGCGGCGCTACAGCTGATTCCCCTGGTTGTCGAAGACGATCAGATCCCCGAAGAGCATGGCTTGGGATTCGATTTGCGCTCGGTCACCTACGACTACAATTTGCATGTTGGCGGAGTCGAAATATTTTCGCGCTGTGGCCATCAAGTCTGCGGAAGTGATGGCGCGAACTTTGTCGCGATAGGTCTCGAGATAGTCGGCGGGAAGCTCGTTCAACTCCACGGTGGAAAATTGCGAGAGCAATCCTTCCTGCGTGGCGAGCCCCATGGAAAATACGCCCGTTAAGTAATTTTGTGCGTCGGCGAGCTCCGCATCGGGGACGGGCAGTGAACGGAGCTTGTCGAGTTCGTAGAAAATCTCGGTCAGCGATGCCGCAACAACATCGTTGCGCACGGCGGCGGAAACCGAGAAATACCCGTGCTGGCGCAGCGGGTGCACACCGCTGCGCGGGCTGTAGGTGTAGCCCTTGTCTTCGCGAATGTTCATCACCAGACGCGAATTGAAAGCGCCTCCGTACAGGCTATTGGTGAGACCGAGCTGGATCCAGTCGGGATGCTTGCGGGTGATCGCGTGGCAGCCGGCAAGGATCTGCGTTTGCACCGAGCCGGGATTGTGGATCAGGTAGACCCGGCGGCCCTGCGGCTTGGGTGGAGCAGGGAATTCCTTCGCTTCCGGTTTCTTGCCGGACCAGTTGCCAAAGGTTTTCTCAATGGTTTTCAGCATGGTTTGCGGATCGAAATCGCCAACCAGCATCAGCAACGCATTTTCAGGCGTGTAGATTTCGCGATAGACCGTTTGCAGATCGTCGCGCCTGTAAGCAGCGACTTGCGCTTCACTCGGAGAAACGAGCGCGTAAGGATGCGCGCCGAAGAGAATCTTGCGCAGGCGTTCGCTGGCGAGAAAACCCGGCGAGGTGCGTTCAAGCTTTACTTCTTCAAGCTTCTGGCGGCGTTCGCGCTCGAACTCGTTCTCGGGGAATGCGGCTTCGCGCGCAAGTTCGTTCACCAGTTGCAAAAGCGGTTCGGCGAATTCGCTGAGGCCGGCGAAGCCGATGGCGCTGGTGTCCTGCCCGGCGCTGCTGCCAAGGTCGGCACCCAGGCGCCGGAGATCTTCTTCAATCTGCCGGCTGGCGCGCTTGGAGGTGCCGGTACGCACCAGCGTAGCGGCCATTTCGGCGAGACCTGTAGAACGGCCGGAGACCAGCGCGTTCCCCGCGCGGAAATAAAGTTCGCCGTGAAATTTCGGAGTGGAGTGCGCTTCGGCGAGGACGACTTCCAGGCCGTTGGAAAGCCGCGCGCGCGTTCGCTTGGGCCAGGTAACCGCTCGTTCGGCGGCGAGCGCGGGAACGGCGGCGGAAACTTCGGTGGCGCGGGAAGCCATTATGCGGCCTCTTTCTTGCCCGCGTTCGCGGGCGCTCTAAAAACGATGGCGCGATTTTGCGGAACAAGATACTTCTTTGCGACGCGCTGGATGTCTTCGCGTTTCACGGCCAGGAAGCCTCCGAGAATCGAGTTGACCAGTTCCGGCTCGTTGTCGAAAAGCGTGAAGCAAGCCAGCAGGTGCATTAGTCCGTAGCGCGGCATGTAGCCCCCTCGGCCGCCTTCGAGCGTGGAGTAATAGTCGGAACGCCATTTGACCTTCAGGTGCTGGAGTTCGTCCTCGGTAATCCCGCTTTCCTGGACTTCGCGAAGAATCGAATCGAAGGCGTCAAGCGTGGCAATGTCGGAGCATTCAGGCTTGTGCAGAATGCGCGTGGTCATCTGCGCGGGGCCGTTGAAGCCAAAAATGTCGTCCACGCCGCCGTCGGCTTCGACCGCGATCTGTTTTTCAAGGACCAGTTCTCGATGAATCCGCCCGGCGCGGCCGCCGTGCAGCGCTTGATCGAGCAGGGCCATAGCGTACCAATCCGCCGTGCGGCGCGCGGGCATCACGTAAGCCACGGCGATTGCCGGAAGCGTGCCAAACTTTTCCTCCACACGTCCGCGGCGCTCTTCGTTTTGCGGCGGCTCTGTGGGATCGGCGAAGGGCGGCGCGGCGCCGGCCGGGATGGAACCGAAATATTTTTCCGCAAGGGCCAGGCCGTCTTTTGGAGTGACGTCGCCAAGCATCAGGAGCACGGCGTTGTTGGGGACGTAGTACGTTTTGAAGAATTGTTGCACGTCGGCGAGATCAGCGGCATCCAGATCGTGAAAGTCGCCGTAGAAATTATGCGCATTGGCCCAGTTGCGGAACGCGACCGGCGGCATATCAAGCCACGGGAACCCGCCGTAGGGCTGATTGAGAACGTTGACGCGAACTTCTTCTTTCACCACATCGCGCTGGTTGCGAAGATTTTCGTCGTCTACCTTCAGGGCGCGCATCCGGTCCGCTTCGAGCCACAGCACGCGTTCAAGGCCATTCGAGGGCACGGCCTCGTAATAATTCGTGACGTCGTACATGGTCGAGCCGTTCAGGACGCCGCCGCTCGAATTGATCAGCTTAATATGCTGCATCTTGGGTGCGTTTTCCGAGCCCTGGAACATCATGTGTTCAAAAAGATGCGCGAATCCGCTGCGGCCCTGCGGCTCCAGGCGGAAGCCGATTTTGTAATACACGCCGACGGTAACAACGGGCGCGGTCGCGTCCGGCGCGACAATCACGCGCAGGCCATTTTTCAAAGTCGCGTGCTGGATGGGAATTTGCGGTGAACTCAAGCGGAGCCCCCTTTGGATTTGGAAAGCAACGGAAAATGGCGCGGAAGCTTTTCGAGACGCCCGAGAACAGCGGTGGGGTCAGTGGCAAGGACCTCGCCGCAGAGACGGGTGACGGCAATGTACGCTTCCAGAAATTCAGGATGATCGTTTGCGATGGCTTCTTCGTGCGCGGCTACCACGCCGTAATCGCCGCGGGAGAGCGGACCTGTCCAGGCTTTGTTCGGGCCGAGCTTTTCGTAATGCTCAAGAACTTGCCGCGTCAACGAAAGCAGGGCCTGCTGCGCTTCGCGTTGCGGCAAACCGGAGGCTTTGAGCATTTGAACGCCAGCTTCCTCGAGTGCCAGAACAAGGCCGGCGGCAAAGGCACCCGCCGCGTGATACAGAACCTTTTTTTCTGCCGTGATGTTTACGGGCACGCCGCCGAGCGAACGGGCCATGGCACGGGCGAACCGGACGGCAGGCGCGTCGCCTTCGATCGCAAAGATTTTTCCCTCCAGCGGCGGGACGCTTACGCCATTGAAGGTTTGCAGCGGGTGCATGGAAGCGGCAAACGCTCCCAACTCCCGGACGGGTTGCAAGAGACTGGCGTCGCAGGCTCCGCTGGTGTGCAACACAATTTTCCCCCGGAGTTGCTTTCCGCCGGTCATGGCAAGCTCGTTGGCGATTTCCGCGATGGCGTCATCGGGCACTGCGATAAGCATGGTTCGCGCCGCAAGCGCGTGGTGAGTGATCCCCGCAACGGGCTGCCCGGCGCCGATAAATTTTGCCGCCTTGCGTGCCGTGGCTTCAGAGCCCGTGGCCACGACGCGAATGCTCCAGCCGCGATCGCGCAAGGCTCGGCCCAACGCGCGCCCTACGCGTCCGGCACCCAGAATGGCCAAGCTCTTCGGCATCCATGCTAGGATACCCTGAGGCTGGCATTCGACTCCAATCCGCATGCATCTCTTCTGGCTTGTTCTCTTCGGACTCATCGCACTCTTCTGGATGACTTATGGACTGAAAGTGGCCTACGGCGCGCTGCGTCTGCCGTGGCTGCGGGACTATGCTCCCGCAGCGGATGCCGATTGCCCGCGAATTTCCGTCCTGTTTGCGGCGCGGGATGAAGAGCAGAAATTGCCGGGCGCACTGGCGACGCTGGTCGCGGTGGATTATCCCAACCTGGAAATTGTCGCGGTGGACGACCGTTCAACGGATGCAACTGCGCGCATTCTGGATGAGTTCGCGGCAAGCCACCCTCAGCTTCGCGTGGTGCATGTGCGCGAATTA
>DASSGJ010000148.1:0-2842 GCA_035693545.1 Candidatus Acidiferrum sp. | reverse complement strand
GCGCCGTCAGGCCGTTTTCCGCTGCCCGTTTGCCAGCTTGTCCAGGATTCCGCCGGCGAGTTTTTGCAATTCGCCAAAGCGCGTTAGATATTCCTGAAAGTCGTGGTTCAGCAGTTGCGCGTCTTGCGGCCCCAACTGGTTGCGCAGAATCATGTCGCGCAGCTTCACCGGATGCGGCAGCATCGCATCTTCCTTCAATTCTTCCAAGGCAATTTCCGGGTTGTAATGATACATAACGCCCCCACGGGCTTCCTTCGCCCATCCATACAATACTCTAAACCCCTATTCTACGCGCAAAACGCGCGCCGAATTACACTCGGAAATTTCAAGCTGGGGAGTTCCCGATTCATTTGTTCAGGCGATTGGTAATGGGGGAATTACGATCCATAGATTTCCGAATGGCATTAAGACTTCTGCAGCATGGCAAAAGCTCCATCATGGATGAGGATTCGCACTCGGTCACCGGAGCGTAAAAGTGGATTTGCCAGCCGAATCTCCATAGATTTGAAGTGGGAACCAATGAAAGTAGCCCGAACCCGCTTTCAGTTCATTCACTTCTGCGCCAAACGTTGGGTCCAATCGGCGAGTTGATCGTCCAGAGCCTTGATTTCTACAGCCAGGTTCGTATACATCGGGTTCTTCAGAAACAGCTTGAAGAGCACCTTCCGCTTGTTTTTTAATTCATCGCGATTCTTGATCGGATTGCTCTCAGTCGCTTGCATGTGGGTACCTCCTCAAATCGAAGCAGCAATGCCCAAGTTACGGAAGCCGCGAACTGCATAACCAGGGCCGGTTTTTGGAATGCATTAGGTACAAGCATGCAGGCTGTTAACGGCTCGCACAGTTCACTATTAGACATAGCTGAAGGAGGGGAAGGGTGATGTTAGGCCGCGTCAACCGGATCAGGCATGCAGGCAGGTTTTAGAGCTCCGACTCGTGAGGTGAGATCGTCGCGAAGGGAGAAACGGGGAGCTACGCCGCGGAGGCTCGCGCAGGGATGAATTCGTATTTTTCGATTTTGGCGGCGATCCCCGTTTTGCCGTGGTCGTCGGTCTCTACGCGCACCACGTGGCCGTGGCAGCGGATATTCACGTCGCCCGCCGAAATGATCTGTGCCGGAAGCGTCAGGATGAAATCAATCTCGCTGCCCTTTTCAAAGGGCGCTTCGGCAAGAAAATACAAGCCGCGGTAGCTGACGTCGCGCGTGTTGGCTTTGAGTTCCGGGCCATTCGCGTCGTTTACCAGCACACGAACTGGCAAATTCATCGAAAATCGCCGGGCTTCACGCCGGTCGGAAAGATCGCCCATTCGGCCCCCTGGATTGCCGGACGTGGCGAAATTAGCACCGGGAACCATAAACTGCAATGTCAAACTGCCACAATTTAGCACTAGTACGAGCACACGGCGTAGTGGGCGGCCTAGAACTAGGACCATCCCCGCATTCGGCGAAAAGTTTCATTTCGGGTACACTTTTGTTGACTAACTCTCAAATGCAGACCGTTCACGAGTCACAAAACCTGTTCCTGGAAGGCCCCGCCGGTCGCCTCGAAGCCATCCTCTGGACACCCATCCGCCCCGATTCCCCCTTGCTGGCAGCGGTGATTTGCCATCCCCACCCGCTGTTTGGCGGCACCATGCACAACAAGGTGGTCTATAACGCGGCCAAAACCATGGACGCCCTGGGTATCCCCACCTTGCGTTTCAATTTTCGCGGCGCAGGCTTAAGCGCGGGCGAACACGACAAAGGCCGCGGCGAACAAGGGGACGTGCAGGCCGCCGTAGATTATCTGGCCGCGCAGTTTCCGGGCGTTCCGCTGCTTCTGGCCGGGTTCAGTTTCGGAAGTGTCGTGGGTTTGCGCGTGGGTTGCCGCGATGCGCGCGTAAGCGAACTGATCGGCATCGGCATTCCCGTGAACAGCAGCGATTTTTCATTTCTTTCGGATTGTCCCAAGCCAAAGCTGTTCGTTCACGGCGCCAACGATAAATTCGGAGCGCGAAAGAAAGTAGAGGAGGTTGTCGCGTCGCTGCCAGGCGAAAAGCGGTTGGTTGTCGTCGAAGACGCAGACCACTTTTTCGCGGGACATCTCGACGAGTTCAACGCCGCCATCGCCGCCTGGCTGACCGAGCGTCATTCCGCGCTTCAGTCCAGCTAAGCCGAGTTGCCCCGTTCGAATAGCTTGCTGAATTCATCGATACCCGCCGGCTTCACGCCCACGAGCTTCGCGTTCGCTTCCACGTGCGCGGCGCGAGACATTCCAACGAGTGCTGTCGTAATACCGGGGGAAGATCGCGCGAACTGCAGCGCCCGTTCGAGGTCGTTGTGCAATCCCAGTGCTTCCGCCACAAACGCCGGCAGATTCTGCGAAAGTTGCCCCTGCAGCAGCGATGCGCTCGCCACCAGCGTAATGCCCAGATCGCCGGCTGCTTCCATCATCGTGCGTGTCTGGCCGTTGATGGACTGATTCCCCAGCGTCAGGGCTTCGGTCATCGCCAGGTTGTACGGCAACTGTACGAACCGGAAGTGGTGCGAATCCCCCGCAACGTCGCGCGCGATTTTTTCCAAATCGCTCAGGAAAAGGGTGTCGGCCGCCTTTGCTTCCTGGCGGAACCCATTCCACGTGGCCATCCCGTAATATTGGACTTTTCCCGCGGTCACTGCCGATTCCAGGAACTCGAACGCCTGGCGCACGCGAGTCTGGAATTCCGTACGCGGAATTTCGCCAAGCTGCGTTTCCGGATTGTGCAGGTAGTAGATGTCAATGCAGCCGACGCCCAGATTCTTCAAGCTGCGATTCAATTGATTCTCAATGAATCGCGTGGCCATGCAATGGCAGCCGGCGGC
>DASSGJ010000147.1:0-3995 GCA_035693545.1 Candidatus Acidiferrum sp. | reverse complement strand
GGACCTCGCCAAGGGCGATTATGTCGTCAGCATGGACGCGGTCCAACCCGACTTCGTGATCATCGCCAAGGAACGCAACAAGACCACCCAGAACCTCGAGGAACTCGAAAACGAGGACATCAAGGATTCGCTCACCACGCTGATGCTCACCGTCGCCGAAAAGGGCTACGGCAAGCGCACCGCCCTCGCCGAATACCGCATCACCTCGCGCGGCGGCAAGGGCGTCGTCAACATGAAGACCACCGACCGCAACGGCTCCGTCGTCGCCACTCTTCAGGTCACCGAAGAGTCCGACGTCATGATCATCACCGAACACGGCAAAGTCATCCGCGTCCACGCCAACGAAATCCGCGAAGCCGGCCGCTCCACCCAGGGCGTCCGCCTGCTTCGTCTCGATGGCGATGACTCCGTAGCCGCCGCCGCCGTCCTCCAGGAAGAAGAAACCGAAGAGAAGAAGTAGTCAAGCATCACGAACACTCGTAGGGGCGGCTTTAGGCCGCCCTCTTTCTTCTCTCTGTGACCTCTGCGCTCGGTCCTCTGTGCACTCTGTGTTAAATCCCCTTTTACACCAACCGCCATTCTCGCGTTACACTACAACCCCATGAAAATTACACGTCGCCCTGTTCTAATCCTTCTCTTCGGCTTGTTGGCAACTCTTCCCGCCGTTCCGCAAACGCCCAACCAAAAATTCCTCGTCTTCGTCGGCACCTACACGGACAAGACCGACAGCAAAGGCATCTACGCCTACGAATTCGACGCCTCGACTGGCAAACTCGCTCCCAAAGGCCTCGCTGCGGAATCCTCAAATCCCTCCTGGCTCGTCATCCATCCGAACGGAAAATGGGCCTACGCCGCCAACGAATCCGGCAAGCAAAGCACCATCAGCGCCTTCTCCATTGAAGCCAAATCCGCCAAGCTCACGCTGCTAAACAAACTTCCCGCCCTCGGCGAAGATCCCTGCTATCTCTCCTTCGACAAAACCGGCAAATACCTCTTCGTCGCCAACTACACCTCCGGCAACGTAGTCGTCTTCCCGATCCTCCCCGACGGCAAACTCGGCGAACACACTTCGTCCATGCAAGACGGTGGCGTTCTCGGCCCCAACAAAGAGCGCCAGGAAGCACCTCACGCTCACTGGATCGAGCCTTCGAGTGATGGTCACTCGGTCTATGTTGCCGACCTCGGCCTTGATCGCCTTCTGACCTATCGCTTCGACACCTCAAACGGCACGCTCAATGGCGCTCCACTCTCCAGCATCTACCGCTATAAGAATGTGTGGTCGGTTCCCGTGAATCCCGGCGACGGCCCCCGCCATGCCGTCTTCGGCGCCAACGATCACATCTACGTTCTCGGGGAAGTGCAATCCGCTGTCACGGACATCGTATTGGACTACCACAAAGACATCGAGCCCGGCCAACGCATCTCCACGATCCCGTCCGACTACAAAGGTCGCAACGATGCCGCCGAAATCGCCCTCCACCCCTCGGGCAAATGGCTCTTCGCCTCCAACCGCGGACATGACTCCATCGCCGTTTTCTCCGTCGATTCGGCAACCGGCAAGCTCGAACTCGCCGGCGACTACTCCACCGGCGGCAAAGAACCTCGCCACTTCGCCCTCGATCCCACGGGCAGGTTTCTTCTCGCGGAAAATCAAAACTCCAATTCCATCGTGGTCTTCCGCATTAACCCCGAAACGGGCGCTCTCTCGCAGATCTCAATCACCGAAGGCGTCCCCAGCCCCGTCTGCCTAACTTTTCTCCCAAGCTCGTAAGTTCGCTCAGCCTTCTCTGTGACCTCTGTGCTCCTCCTCTGCGCACTCTGTGTTAAGTCTTTTTCTTCTGTTGCCAATCTTCAGCGCGCACCGCATTTCCTTCCCCACCCAATCCTGAGTTAAACTTTCGCGTTCGCATTCATCAAGGAGCTCTCATGCCCCGCAAATCCTTCCTGGGACTTTTTCTGCTTTCCATCATTGCCCTAGCAACCGGCTCTATTGCGCTGGCCGATGGCGAAACGTCCCCCGCCCGCGATCCCAAGCAGCCCATCGACGAGGCCTACACCGCCAAAATCCGCAAATACACCACCGCGCCCTACTTCTCCTCGCCCCTCGTCGACTATCTCCCCGCCAGCAAAACCGTCCCCACGCCCGAAGCCGTCCTCGGCGACATCGCCGGCGCCCCCGGCATCCTCCCCTACGCCGAAGACGTGTACAAATACATGCGCCTGCTCGAGAAGGCCACGCCACGCGCCAAAGTCGTCTCCATCGGCACCACCGAAGAAGGCCGCGAAATGATCGCCGTCGCCGTCTCTTCCGAAGCCAACATGAAGAACCTCGAGCAGAATCGCCAACGCCTCGCCAAACTCGCTGATCCGCGCACCATCCATCTCGACGATGCCGAAGCCGACAAACTGGTCTCCGAATCTGTGCTCGTCTACTACATCACGGGCACGATCCACTCGCCCGAAACCGGCGCCCCCACCGCGTTAATGGAAATGGCCTACCGCCTCGCCGTAGACGAAAGTCCCTACATCCGCGAAATCCGCGACGGCGTCATCACCCTGATTACTCCCGTAGTCGAAGTGGACGGCCGCGACCGCATGGTCGATCTCTACAAATGGCATCTAGCCCATCCCAAGGATTTCTATCCGCCGCTCATCTACTGGGGCAAATACGTCGCCCACGACAACAACCGCGACGCCATGGGCATGACCCTCAAGCTCACGCAAAACGTCCTCAACACATTCCTCAGCTGGAACGCCCAGGTGCTCCACGATCTCCACGAATCCGTCCCCTATCTCTATGACAACACCGTCGGCGACGGCCCCTACAACGCCTGGGTGGATCCCATCCTCGTCGATGAGTGGCAAATAATCGGCAACCGCAACGTAGCCGACATGACCAGGTTCGGCATGCCCGGCGTCTTCACCCACGGCGATTTCGATACCTGGTCGCCCGGCTACCTGATGTTTCTCGGCGCCATGCACAACGGCATCAGCCGCCTCTACGAAACCTTCGGCAATGCCGGCGCCGATACGCGCGAACGCACCTTGCAACCCGACGAATATGCGCGCACCTGGTTCAAGCCCAATCCGCCGTTCCCCAAAGCGCTCTGGTCGCAGCGCAACAACAACAATTACGAGGAAACCGGCCTGCTCACCTCGCTCCACTTCTTCAGTGAGAACAAGCGCTTGTTCCTCAAGAACTTTTATTTGAAAGGGAAGCGCTCGATCCAAAAACCCTCGGCCGAAGGCCCGGCAGCTTACGTTCTGCCCGCGGACGATCCGCGCGCCAGCGTCCGGGCCGATCTCTTGCGCATCATGCTCAAGCAGCACGTGGAGATTTCGCGTGCCACCGGCGCCTTTCAGGTGGCTCTCCCGGTGAAGAAAGAAAAGAAGTCCGCCAAGCCGGCCGACGCCGATGAAAAACCCAAAGCCGCGGCGCCGACCTCTCGCGATTTTCCCGCTGGCAGCTACGTCATTCGCATGGATCAGCCCTATTCCCGCGTTGCCGATGCGCTCCTCGATTACCAATACTGGAGCCCCGAAGATCCGCAGACCACTCCATACGACGACACTGGCTGGACCTTCGGCGAGCTCTTCGGCGTGCAAGTCACTCGCGTCACCGATCCCAAAATTCTTTCCGTTCCGATGGAGCGTGTCACCGAACTGCGCCCCTTCGGCGGCGTCCGCGGCGAAGGCTCCGTCTTCGCGATCGACAATCACGCCGAGCCCGCGCTTGCTTCACTCCGCTATCGCCTGAAGGACGCGACCATTGACGCAGCGGAGGAAGCCTTCGACGCAAGCGGCCACAAATTCTCACGCGGCACGTTTCTGATCCGCGGCGTCAGCCGCTCCGATCTGGACGCTGCCGCGAAATCGATCGGCTTGCAGGTTGCTGCGCTAACGGTTGCGCCCGGCGTCAAAACACATCCCGTCCGCGCCCCGCGCATCGCCTACGTCCACACCTGGATCAGCACGCAATCCGAAGGCTGGTGGCG
>DASSGJ010000146.1:0-7421 GCA_035693545.1 Candidatus Acidiferrum sp. | reverse complement strand
TGGCTAACGTAGCGGTCACCTTCAGGTGGCCTCGTCCTCTTGCCTTTGTAGCGGCCGCCTTCTGAGGCGGGCGCTTTTCGTTCTGGCTCGCTTCTCGCATTCACCACAAAAGCAAACTTGTCATCCTGAGGCTATCCGACGAGGATAGCCGAAGGATCTCAACGCCAACATTGTGCAAGGTGTTTAAGTTGAGGTCCTTCGCAGCGCCAACCCCGCGCTTCTCAGGATGACAAGTCATTTTAGTTTCTGGAAAGCGGATCGATCACACAGCGGAGAAAGCTGGAACTACCCCTCCACCATCTTCTTAATCTTCGGAAACACAAAATACGCCGCCACCCCCAGCGCAACCGGCACCGGCCCCCACTTCAGCGCAAACTTGTCGCTGAACACCAGCGCCACAATCGTCATCAGAATCGGCGCAATCACCACGTAAGCCAACCCCGCGTTGCCCCAGGGAATCCGGAACGGCCGCGGCTTCTCTGGCTGCGTCTTCCTCAATTTCCACGCTGCCAACACCGTCAGCACCGTCACCAGGCTCCGCAGCCAGATGTATACCGTCAACAACTGCGCCAGCGTATGAAATGCCAGTGCCGCATAAATCGCCGACGAAATCAGGATCGCAATCCATGGCGTGCCGTATTTCGGATGCTTTGCCGCAAACACGGGAGGCAAGTAGCCGTCTTCCGCCATCGAAGACGGCATGCGCGTGCTGGTCAGGGCCGTGGCGTTCAACAGTGCAACGCTTCCCAGCATTGCCCCGGCGGTCAGCGTAATCCCCAACAGTTTTCCCCCGATCAACAATCCCGCCGTTGGCAGGTAGGCCGCATTCCACTTATCCCAATTTCCCAGCGCCGCCAGCGAAAACAGCGCCGGCGCAAAATACGTGGCAATCGATAGCGGCACCACAATCGCCAGCGCAATCGGGAAATTGCGTTGCGGGTTTTCAATCTCCTCCGCCACGCTCGAACACTGCTCGTACCCCGAATACAGCCACAACCCCAGCGCCAGTCCCACACCGAACACCTGGAACGGCGGCACGTGCGGCGGCACAAACGGATGAACCGGATTGAAATGCCACTTCGTTGCGGCGATCACGATGAGCACCAGCACGGGCGCAAGAACCGAAAATTCCAGCATTGTGGACACGATCCCCACCATCTGAATTCCCCGAATGTTCACGTAAGCCAGCAGCGCAATCAGCGCCACGGAAACCAGATAATGTTTCCACCCGACCAGGGAAGGAAAAAATCCACCGAGATAATCGCTGAACAGCACCGCATAACTGCCGCCCAGCAGCCACGAAGCCGTCCAGTTCCACCACCCCGCCAGAAATCCCCAGAAATCCCCGTAGCCCACTCGCACCCAGCGGTAAAATCCGCCTTCGACGGGAATCGCCGTCGTCAATTCCGCCGCCACAAGCGACACCGGAATGCACCAGAAAAGGGGAATCACCAGCAGATACAGCAGCGTCAGCCCCGGCCCGCTGGTCGTCACCATCTCTTCCATGCCGAACGGGCCGCCCGTCGTGTACGCAAACATCACGAACACGAAATAGAAAAGCCCCGCTTTTTTTGCCGCTGATTTGGTTGTGCTCAAGGTTTTGCCGGAAGTGTACCCCACTTCGCGAACGATTGCTGGACTTGCCCCGCCGAGTGCGCGACACTCGCCCCGCCCGATTGTTTAGACTGACGAATGATCCTTCTCCTCATGGGAGTCACCGGCTCCGGCAAAACCACCGTCGGCAAACTTGTGGCCGAGCGGCTGGCCTGGGTGTTTCTGGAAGCCGACGAGTTTCATTCCCCCGAAAACATCGCCAAAATGCACAGCGGCATTCCGCTGACGGACGCCGACCGCCTCCCATGGCTCAATGCGATCCATGCCCGCCTTGTGGCGCTGCACGCGGAGGGGAAGGACATTGTCCTCGCCTGCTCCGCGCTCAAGCAAAGCTACCGGCAGCGGCTCGCGAAAAATCTGCCCGTCGAGGTTGTCTATCTGAAGGGTTCGCCGGTGTTCATCGGCCAGCGCCTGCGCCAACGCCGCGGCCACTTCGCCGGAACATCCATTCTTGCGGGACAGTTTGCCGACCTCGAGGAACCGCGCGATGCCTTCACTCTTCCCGTGGAATCGCCCTCCGAAGAGCTCGCCCGCAAAATTCTTAGTCATTTTTCTCTCACGCCAAACGGCCCGATCGATGCACCCCGGCTTCTCAATAAACTTCGCTGGCGCCTTCTCCCATTTCTCTTCCTCCTCTACGTGGTCGCCTATCTCGACCGCATTAACGTCGGCTTCGCCGCCCTCCAAATGAAGGCGCAACTCGGCTTCAGCGACTCGGTCTACGGCCTCGGCGCGGGAATTTTCTTTCTCGGCTATTTCCTGTTCCAGGTCCCGGCAAACCTGGCGCTGGAGCGTGCCGGCGCCCGCCGTTGGATCGCCTTCCTGATGATCAGCTGGGGCATCGTCTCCGGCTGCATGTTTTCCATTCACTCGGCCGGTTCTTTTTATTCCCTGCGGTTTCTCCTCGGCGCCGCCGAGGCCGGATTCTTTCCTGGCGTAATTTTCTATCTGCGTTCCTGGTTTCCCGCCCGGGCCCGCGCCGGAGTCGTCGCCCTGTTCATGACTGCCGGGCCCGTCTCCGGCGTGATCGGCGGCCCAATCTCCGGCTGGCTGCTCGATTGGAATCATCGCGGAGGCCTCGCCGGCTGGCAGTGGATGTTTCTTCTTGAAGCGATACCCGCCATCCTGCTCGGTTTCGCGGCCTGGTCGTTTCTTACCGACAGCCCTAGTAGCGCGCCATGGCTTTCCCCACAAGAAAAATCCTGGTTGTCGCACACGCTCGACGAGGAAGCAGGCACCGCATCGAAAATGTCGACCGAACATCCCGCCCTATGGTTCGCGAACGCCCGCCTCTGGGGATTCGCGCTCGTGTATTTCGGCTTGAACACTTGTACGTACGGAATCAGTCTCTGGCTGCCCACCGCGTTGCACTCGCTCACTGGTCTTCCCAATTTTCTTCTGGGACTCTTGTCTGCGATCCCCTATCTTGCCGCGGCAATCTTCATGGTCCTCGTCGGCGCGCACTCGGATCGCACCGGCGAACGCCGCTGGCACATCGCGTTTTCCGCATTCGCCGGCGGCGCAGCCCTCATAGTCAGTGGTTTTTCACCGGGGATCGCGATCAGCGTCTTCTGTTTTGCCATCGCCTTGTCCGCTTCGTCTTCGATGGCCGGGCCATTCTGGGCCATGGCCTCCGGCTCCTTCACGGCCGCTGCCGCGGCGCGCTCCATCGCCCTAATCAACGCCGTCGGCAATCTAGGCAGCGGCTTCGGCCCCTATTGGATCGGCCATCTTCGCGATACCACCGGCTCCTTTCGCGCCGGATTGCTCAGCGTCGCCGCCATGCTCGCCGTCGCCGGCGCCATCGTTGTGCTCCTCGATCGCGCCCCGCGCCGCTCAATTTAACGCCTGCTATCCCCGCTGCAGCCCCGGCCGTCTAAATTGGCTCCTTGCGGATTCTCTTCAATGACGAAATAATCGTCCTCTTGCACTTCAGGAGAATTTCTTGACCAGCCCAATACGTTTCACTCTCTTTTTCGCCTGTCTCGTCCTTATCGGTTCTCTTACATTTTATTCGCGTGCCACCGCCGACGAATCTCCACTCTACGGCTACTCCGCGGAATCCTCGCGCGCCGAGCGCCAGTGGGAAGAAAAGCTGCGTGCCATTCCGAGCCCGGACAACATGCGCGAGTACATGCGCCGCCTCTCCGCCCGCCCGCACCACGTCGGCTCGCCTTACGACAAGGACAACGCCGACTGGCTGGCCGCAAAATTCAAGGAGTTCGGCTTCGAAACGCAGATCGAATCCTACGACGTGCTCTTTCCCACTCCCCAAGAACGCCAGCTAGAATTGCTCGACTGCAAAGGCGCCTCCACGACCGGTTGCTCCGTAAAATTCACCGCCAAACTCGAAGAACCCGCGCTCGCCATCGATCCCACCTCGGGCCAGAAGTCCGAGCAACTGCCGACCTACAACGCTTTTTCGAAAGATGGTGACGTCGTGGCACCGCTTGTCTACGTCAACTACGGCATTCTCGAAGATTACGAACGCCTCGAACGCCTTGGCGTTTCCGTCAAGGGCGCCATTGCCATCGCGCGCTATGGCCACTCCTGGCGCGGCATCAAGCCCAAAGTTGCGGCCGAGCACGGCGCCGTCGGCTGCATCATCTACTCCGACCCCGAGGGCGATGGCTACTCGCCGGGTGAAACCTTTCCCAAAGGCGGTTTCCGCCCGAACGACGGCGTTCAGCGCGGCAGCGTTGCCGACGATCCCATTTTTCCCGGCGACCCGCTGACTCCGGGCGTGGCCGCGAAAAAAGATGCCAAGCGCCTGAAGGTCGAAGATTCTCCCGTCATCACTAAAGTTCCGGTCCTGCCCATCTCTTATGGAGACGCTCAGCCGTTGCTCGCCGCGCTCTCCGGCCCGGTCGCGCCCAACGAGTGGCGCGGAAATCTTGCCCTCACCTACCACGTCGGCCCCAGCGCGCTTAAAGTCCACCTGAAAATGAAGTCGGATTGGAAGCTGAAACCCATCTACGACGTCATCGCCAGAATTCCCGGCAGCACCAATCCCGACCAGTGGATCATCCGCGGCAATCATCACGATGCCTGGGTCAACGGCGCCGAAGACCCCATCTCCGGCTTGGTTGCCGAACTCGAAGAAGCCCGTGCCCTCGGCGAACTCGTGAAAGCCGGTTGGAAACCCAAGCGCACCATCATCTATTGCGCCTGGGATGCGGAAGAACCGGGCTTGATCGGCTCGACCGAGTGGGTGGAAGACCACGGCGACGACCTGATGAAGCACGCCGTCGTCTACATCAATTCCGATACCAACGGCCGCGGCTATTTCGATGCCGAAGGTTCTCACACGCTGGAGAAATTCATCAACGACGTTGTGCGCGACGTACAGGACCCGGAGACCAAACTCTCCGTCTGGAAGCGCGCGCAGCTTCAAACCATCTCTTCCGCCACCAGCGCCGAAGACCGCGCGGAAGCCCGCAACCGTGCCGATCTCCGCATCGGCGCGCTCGGTTCCGGCTCCGACTACGGCGCATTCGTTCAACATGACGGAATCGCTTCGCTGAATATCGGCTATGGCGGCGAGGACGGCGGCGGCATCTATCATTCCATCTACGACGATTTCTATTGGTACACGCATTTCAGCGATACCGATTTCGTCTATGGCCGCGCGCTCGCTCAAACCTCCGGCACCGCTGTCATCCGTCTCGCCGACGCGGACATCCTGCCGTTCGAATTCAACGATTTTGCCGACACCATGCAGACCTACGTGAAGGAGCTCAAAACTCTCCTGCAGCAAAAGCAGGACGAGGTTCGCGAGCGCAACAAGCAAATCGAAGAAGGCGTCTTCCAGGCCACCAACGATCCCCGGCATCCCACCGTCGCGCCCAAGCCCGAAGTAGTCGCCCCATTCATCAATTTCGCGCCGCTCGACAACGTCATCGCGGAACTCGCAAAGGCGGCCGACGCGTACAAAAAAGCCTATGACGAAGCCGCCGCGCACGGTGACTTCGCGAAAGCTTCCGCCTCGGCTCAGGACCTGAACCATCTTTTGATGGAAAGCGAACGCCGCCTGACCAATCCGGACGGCCTCCCCGGGCGCCCCTGGTTCAAGCACGAAATCTACGCCCCCGGCCAGTACACGGGCTACGAAGCCAAAACCATTCCCGGCGTCCGCGAAGCCCTGGAACTCAAGCGCTGGAAAGAAGCCGAAGAGCAGGTGGGCGTCGCAGCAAAAACGCTGCAGCAGGAAGTGGCGCTGATCAACGAAGCCGCTGCAAAATTATCCGCGCTTCACTGAAGCCCTTTTTGGAGTGCGGCGGCTCTGCCGCCGCTTTTGCGATTTACACGGATGCTCCAAAACAAGTTGTGGACGGGTTGACACCGTGGAAGCGGGAGCTGGGCTCCCGCACTCCAAAATAAGCCGCCTAAAAATCCGCTATAATTCACGGGCCTTTTTCTCCAAGGAGACCTCCCATTCCTTCCTACAACCTTGCTATCGTCGGCTTCGGGCACGTGGGGCGCGCCCTGTTGCGCTTGCTCATCTCCAAGGAAAGCGATCTGCGCCGCAAGTATGACGTTCGGTGGCGGCTCACAGGCATCGCCACGCGCCGCTTCGGCTGGATCGCTGATCCGGAAGGCCTGAACCCCATCGCCGCGCTGAGCGGTCATTTTCCGCAACCGGTCAACCCGCCGCGGAATGTACGCGAGTGGCTCGAACGCTCCAAAGCCGATGTGCTCTTCGAAGCCAGTTCGCTCGATACCCAATCCGGCCAGCCCGCCATCGATCATCTCGTCGCCGCGCTCGAGGCCGGCGCCCACGCCATCAGCGCCAACAAGGGGCCGCTGGTTCACGACTACCAGCGCCTCGCCACTCTCGCGAAAGCCAAGGGGAAACAGTTTCTGTTTGAATCCACGGTCATGGATGGCGCGCCGATCTTTTCGCTCTTTCCCCTGGGGCTTCCCGCCACGGACTTGCGCGGTTTCGCCGGCGTTTTGAACTCCACCACCAATGTCGTGCTCACCGAGATGGAAAAAGGCCGCTCGCTCGACGAAGCCGTCAAACGCGCCCAGGCCATCGGCATCGCCGAGACCGATCCGACTCACGATCTCGATGGATGGGATGCCGCGGTCAAAGTCGCCGCGATCGTCAATGTTCTGATGGGCGTTCCACTGCGCATCGAGCAGGTGCAGCGCACCGGGATCCGCGAACTCAGCGAGGAAAAAATCCGCTCCGTCCGGGCGGCCGGTATGCGCTACAAGCTGATCTGCCGCGCCGAACGCCGCGGCGACGGCGTTGAATGCCGCGTCGGCCCCGAACTCCTGCTGATGACCGATCCCATGGCAGGCCTCGAAGGCACCAGCTCCGCCATTCGCTTCGACCTCGACGTGATGAGCATCTCTCTCGTCGAGCACAGCCCCGGCATCGAAGCCACCGGCTACGGCCTCCTGGCCGATTTCCTCCGCGCCGCCCAATCCTAGCTCTTAGCTTTGTTGGAAGGTCTGTCATCCTGAGGGGCGCGTCGTTTGCGCCCCGAAGGACCTCAAGGTAAGGTCCTTGCAACATTTATCAATCGAGTCCCGTTTACCCCGCCCGCGTCCCATCCGGCACCGGCTTCTCCGGCATCGCCAGCACCGGCGTCACTCCGTCCGCATAGCCAATATCAAAAAGCATTCCCTCAGAAATTTCTCCGGCCATCTTCCGCGGCTCCAGATTCACCACAAACAGCGCCTGCCTACCCTCGATCTCCACCGGATTCTCCCTTTCCTTCTTCATTCCCGCCAGGATCGTGCGCGCGTGGTCGCCGAAACTTACGGTCAGCTTCATCAGCTTGTCGGAGCGCGGCACC
>DASSGJ010000145.1:0-16954 GCA_035693545.1 Candidatus Acidiferrum sp. | reverse complement strand
CCCAAAAGCTGCTGGAGCATTTGCGGAATGAGCACAGTGCTGGAATACAGAACGAAGCCAAGGAAGAACATCGCGAGAGTCGAGATGGCGAAATTGCGATCCTTCAACATGCGGAAATCCACGACGGGCTCTTTGGCCTTGAGTTCGCGGATGATGCCGCCGATTAAACCAATCACCATCAACACCGCGAACAGGCGGATGAAGCCGGAGTCGAACCAATCTTCGCGCTGGCCCTTGTCGAGAATGATCTGCAGGCTGCCAAGGCCGAGGCTGATAAGACCGAGGCCGATGTAATCAATGCGGAAACCGTCGCTGATCTTGATGCGCTTCATGTACGGCGGATCAGAGACGAGGAAATACGTCAGGCCAAGGGAGATAATTCCCACCGGAACGTTGATGTAGAAAATCCAGCGCCAGGAAAAATTGTCGGTGATCCAGCCGCCGAGCCACGGGCCGAGCGTCGGGGCAACGACCACAGCGATGCCGTAAACGGCGAAGGCCATGCCACGCTTCGAGAGCGGGAACGTATCGTTGAGGATGGCCTGTTCGCTCGGCTGCAGACCGCCACCGCCGACTCCCTGAAGAATGCGGAAAAATACCAGCATGCCGAGACTCGCGGCAAAGCCACACAAAAACGAGCTGAGCGTGAAAATCGCGACGCAGCCCATGTAGAAACGCTTGCGGCCGAGGAGCGACGAGAGCCAGCCGGATAGGGGCAAAATCACCGCATTCGAAACCAGATACGAAGTGAGCACCCAGGTGGATTCATCCGCGCTGGCGGAGAGATTCCCCGCGATGTGCGGCAACGCGACGTTGGCGATGGAAGTGTCGAGCACTTCCATGAACGTGGCGAGCGTCACCGTCACGGCGATCACCCAGGGGTTGATCGAGCCGTCCGGCATGCGCAGTTTGGAGAGGAATCTTTCCATAACGTTCGCTCAAGAACCTGGTCCTACTTCGTAATCACCGTTGCGTCCACATTCATGCCCGGTCGCAGCACCGCTACGTCCGCGGGGATAGGGTCGAGAACAATCTTTACCGGGATGCGCTGCACCACCTTGACGAAATTCCCGGTTGCATTTTCGGGCGGCAGCAGGCTGACGACCGCGCCGGTGGCTCCGGAGATGGAGTCCACGTGGCCGGGGAAAGTTTTGCCGTAGGTGTCGACTTCGACGTAGGCCTTTTGCCCCGGGCGCATCTTGCGCAGCTGCGTCTCTTTGAAGTTGGCGGTGACCCAGACGTCTTGCAGCGGAACGATTACCATCAAGCCCTGGCCCTGCTGGACGATCTGGCCGTCTTCGACTTGTTTGTGCGTCACCACGCCATCAATCGGCGCGACGACGTTGCAATAGCTGAGATTCAACTGCGCGGCTTCGACCTGCGCGCGGGCCTGTTCGACTTTAGCGACCTTGGCTTGCGCGTCAGCGGAACGCATGGCCACCCGCTTGGTGTCGGCGTGCGCGCTGGCTACTCCGGCCTGGGCTTGCAGAACGCGGGCCTTCGCGGCATCCAGTTGTGCGCGGCTGATTTCGACGTTGCGCTGGGCCTGCACGAGCTTTTGCTCATCGGCGTTCAGCGCGCTGGCGGTGGCGTCGGCGTTGGCTTTCGCGGCGTCGTACTGCTGCTTGGAGATTTCACCCTTTTGCATCAGGGGCAAGTAACGCGCCAGGTCGGCTTGCGCCAGTTGCGCGTTGGCGCGGCTCTTTTCGATGTTGGCCTGGGCGTAGGCGAGGTCGGCGGTTTGCGACTCCTCATACGTGGCCTGGGCGCGCATCAGGTCCGCCTGTGCGCCGGCGAGCTGCGCCTGAGCGCTGGAAGTGCCGCTGGCAGTGTCTTCGCTGGTGCGCGGAACGTCCACGCCAGCGGAGCGCGCTTCGCCTTCAGCAAGGGCGAGGGCGCCTTTGGCTTCGTCAAGAGCCGCCTGGTAATCCGCTGGATCGAGTTGGACAAGAACTTGTCCGGCTTTCACCTGCTGGTTGTCTCTCACCTGAACCTTGCCGACGCGGCCATAAATTTTCGCGGCGATCGGCGTGATGTGGCCATCCACCTGGGCGTCGTCAGTGCTTTCGCGGTTGTGAAAGTAAAGGAACAGGCCAAGCGCAGCGGCCAGCAGCGCAACGCCGCCAACGACCAAGCGGAAGCGCAGCTTGGAACTGATTAGGGTGTCAGGCCCGAGATCAAGCTTCTGTGTCTCCGGGTGGGGCACCTTTACGTTTACTGCGTTTTCCAGTCCTACATCGATCTCAACACTCATGGGTCCTCACTTCGCGTAAGTTTTTTCCATCTGCCCGACGGCGCGCGCGAAGTCGGCGCGGGCCTGGTTGAAACGGTAGAGCGCCGCAATCTGGTTATCGTTGGCGCGGGAAAGAGAATCCTGGGCAGAGATGACTTCAATGTTGTTGGCGACGCCTGCTTTGAAGCGGTCGCGGGCTTGGTCAACTTCTTCCTTGGCAAGTTGCACGCCGAGGTTGGCAACCTGCACTTCGTTGCGCGCGGATTGCAGGTTCAGCAACGCGGTTTTCACGTCGAGGGCAATCTGGTTGCGAAGATCCGCTTTCTGCTGATCGATCTTCTGCAATTCCAGGTCGGCCTTGACGACTTCGGCGCGGATGCGGCCGCCGGTGAAAAGCGGCATGTTCACGGAAGCCTGATATTGATACGTGGGAATGCCGGTGCTGGAGCTGTTCCCGAGGTAGGCCCAGTTGCCGTCGAAGCGGAGAGACGGCAGGCGTTCGAATTGCGAAGCTTGTTTTTCAAGTTTCGCCGACTTCTCCTGAGCCGCAATGGCTTTCCATTCCTGGCGAGACGAAAGAGCGTTTTCAATGCTGGCTTCCACGTCGGGCTGCGGTATATCGAAGAAGCTGAGCGCGTCGGCCAGCTCGATTTTCTGGCGCGGATCGAGATTGAGCAGCTTGCTGAGGCCGAAGAGCGAGGCTTCGCGGTCGTTTTCCGCTTCGATGAAGCGCTGCTTTTCATTTTGCAGTTCGACGTTCGCGCGCAACGTGTCAATGCCCGTGCCTACGCCCTCTTTTTGCAGGTCGGCGGCCTGATCGTAAAGCGCCTGGGCGAGCTCGACCCGCGACCGCGAGGCTTCGACGTTGGCGACGGCGCGCAACGTGCCGATGTACTGCGAAACCACGAGCAGAATCACCTGCTCGCGAGTGGTGAGGCTGTCGGCCTTGCTGGCGTTCACATTGCTTTGGGCCGCCCGAAAACGCTTCCAGAGTGAGAAATCGAAAATATTGCTGCCGAAGGTCGGCCCAGCCGAAAAAATCTGGTATGGACCGATGTGGCCCGGAAACGGAAATCCCGGAGGAAGCTTGCCACCAAACTGAGCTTTGACGTTTTCACGAGTCGCGGAATCGGCAACTTGCAAATTTGCCTGCGGCAAGAGGTCGGCCCGGGTGATGTTCTTGTCCTGAATGCTCTCGGCGGCGTTTAGGACCGCGATTTGCTGCGTGGGATTCTGCTTGATGGCCAGGGCGACGGACTGTTCCAGTGTCAGCTTGAGGGTGTCCGTTGGAGCGTTGGCAGGCAAAGCAGGGTTTTTGGTCTGCGCGCCGGCAAAAGAGGGAATCAGGAGCAAGCTGAAAAAAATGACGTAGAAGATAAACGGAGAGCCCTTGGAAGGATCGTTGTCTTTATCTTTGGGACCCTTGGCCCCGCGCGGCTCGGTTTTGCGGCCGGGCCGGACAATCTCGGTGACGACAGCTTGATTGAGGCAGCCTTCGGCGAGAAGCTCCGCTCCCAGCTGGTACATCTCCTTGAGAAGGGCTTTACCGGCGTTGTCGATGAAGCTGACGCCGCAGAGGTTGATGCAAAACTTGGGCCGGGGAGCGGCGGCGGAAAGCTCGCGCCAGCACTGCTCCAGGGTGGCCACGCGGGGTCCAGAAAGTGAACCTTCGACGCTGAGGAAGACTTTACCCCGCTTATTCTCGGTAGTGATTCTTAACATGTTGATTGGGTCTCGTTTCCTAAAGAGAAGCACGGAGGGTACCAATTGAGGTTTAATTGTGTTAACAATTAAACTATTATTTTACTATGACTTACGTTGATATGACGAAACTGCTGGACGAACACGCATGGACGAATAATTGCCATATGCCCATATATTATCACATATCATTAGGCAATATATGGTCATATCCTGAAGGCAGGGCTCCGCAAAGGGAAAACCAACATCTCAGTATCGCTACCTTTGGCCTATGCCTACGAATCTTTCCTAATGGCGGACGGCGATCGCCTGCATTTCGAAATGGCCTCCGCGAAGGATAGAGCCCGCGCCAATAAAGGCCCGCGCCGGAAAATCCTTGGAGAATTGCGCGCGGTAGGCGGCGTTGAACTTGTCGTAAAGCGAGAGATCAGTGCAGAAGACCTGCACGAAGACGAGGTCGTCCATGCTCATGCCGGCGGCGCTGAGGGTCGCCTTGTAGCCGTCGAAGAGATTCTTGAGTTCGTCTTCTATCTTCTCGGGCGCCTTTCCGGATTTGGGGTCCAGGCCGATGCTTCCGGCAAGGTACAGGGTGTCACCGGCAAGGATAGCGTTGCTGAATGGAGCCTGGACCGGCTTGTCCTGTAAGTTGATGACGCGACGCTTGGATTGAGCTTCTCCCTGCGAGAAGGCGCCGCGAACGGTGAATACCGCGGAAATGCCGAGGGCAAAGACTAAGACCCACACACGACGGTTCATGGAAAACTCCTTATTCAAAGGATTGGCAACAGGCCGCGAGTGTAATTCGGAGGCCGTGCGGCGGCAAGGAAAAACCGGCGGCGAAAGGATTCGGGCGTTGCTCTGCGCGGACATTTGATAGAATGCCGGCGCATTGGGAGACACAAATGAGGACTCGACTCGCGTGTTGGATTGGCATCGTGGCGATTGTGCTTGTGATGGGGAAGCCGGCGGCCGCTCAGGACGAAATGGATCAGCGGATCGATACGAACATCAACGACTGGGTCGGAACCTATAAGCACCTGCACGAGCATCCGGAACTTTCCACGGAAGAAAAAGAGACTTCCGCGCTGGTGGCCTCGCAATTGAAGAAGATGGGCTACGACGTGACCGATCACTTTGGAAAATACGATTCCGGGTTGGCGGCGTATGGAGTGGTGGCGGTTCTGCGGAATGGGGCGGGGCCGACAGTTTACGTGCGAACGGACATGGATGCTTTGCCGGTGACAGAGAATACGGGGTTGCCTTATGCAAGCAAAGTGCGGGAGAAGCGGCCGAATGGAGAAGTGGGCGTGATGCACGCGTGCGGCCACGACCTGCACATGACCGTTTTTCTGGGCACCGCGAAGATGATGGTGGAAACAAAAGATAAGTGGAGCGGAACACTGGTGATGATCGGGCAACCCTCCGAAGAGGGTATGGGAGGGGCGGCGGCGATGTTGCGCACCGGCTTGTTTACGAAATTCCCGAAGCCGGACTATGTGATAGCGCTGCACGATTCGTCGTCTCTGCCGGCGGGAAAGGTGGCCTGGCACGCCGGGACGATGCTGGCCGGGGCGGATTCCGTGGACATCACCGTTCGAGGATATGGCGGACATGGAGCCGCGCCCTACGTGACGAAGGATCCGATCGTGATCGCATCCGAACTGGTGGTGGCTTTGCAAACCGTTGTAAGCCGGGAGTCAGACCCGCTGGTGCCTACGGTGGTGACGGTGGGATCTTTTCACGCGGGCACCAGGTACAACATTATTCCGGACGAGGCGCACCTGCAGTTGACGGTGCGCACGATGACGCCGGCGCAGCGCGAGAAGGTGCTGGCGGCCATCAAACGGATCACGAACGGGATCGCTGAAGCGGCGGGGATTCCCGCGGAGCGGGCGCCGATCATCGAATTCGTGAAAAACAATGTGCCGGCGACGATCAACGATCCGGCGCTGACGCAACGGGTGGCGCTTGCGCTGGAAAAATCACTGGGCAAGGAAAATGTTTGGCCGGGCCAACCCATCATGGCCAGCGAGGATTTCAGTTTGTATGCGCTGGAGGATCCTAAGCCGCCGACCACAATGTTCTGGCTGGGGGCGACCGATCCCGCCAAGTGGAAAGAGGCGCAGGAGAAGGGGACGCGATTGCCCGGACCGCACTCGAGCGAGTTTGCGCCCCTGCCAGAGCCGGCGATTCGCACGGGTGTCAAGGCGATGACCGCGGCGGCTACGGAATTGTTGCACAAATAATTCAGGAAAAATCGAACGAAACACAGATTTAACACAGAGTTCGCAGAGGAAGAGCACAGAGGACGCAGAGAAGAAAAGTCTGTTAGGGCTTCGGTGACTCCACGGACCCGGGCGTGGTCGCAGGCGCGGGCATTTTTTCAGAATCCGCCGGTTGATGGGGTTCCGACTTCAAAACTTCCTTGATGATATCCGTGGTCCGCTTCTGGCTGATCTGGCAGGCAGCGTCGTAAATACGGCACTGGGCCAGCGTGAATTTGCAGCCGCAGGTGCAGGACTCTGCGTTGAATTTGTGGAGGGCGGCATCGCGCTGCTCCGGAGAAAGCTTGCTCATGTCCACGCCGGGTAGAATTTTGGCGCGGTCGGCATGCTTCAGGAAAATGTCGCCCTGATCCTGGAAAGTTTCCACTTTCGCGGCAACGGGAAGGCCCAGCAAAGCGCGCACTTCGGTCTCGTATAGAGCAGGATTGAAGAGCCCGACATGTTTCTGGACGACGCGGCCTTCGGTGTTGATGACAAACACGGTGGGGAGCGCGGCAATTCCGCCGTAGGCAAACCGGGTTTCGGGGTCAGCCGACGCGACAGGATAATTTATTCCTTCGGCTGAGATCACGTTGCGAATCTCTTTCTCGTCGTCATCATCCACGACCAAGCCGATAATCCGCAGGCGGTCTTTATAGCGGCTTTGCAGGGCTATCAATTCCGGAATTTCTTCACGGCACGGACCGCACCAGGTGGCCCAAAAATTCAAAAGCACAACCTTGCCGCGGGACTCCTCGAGGGTCAGGTCTTTGCCGGAGAATTCCTTTAACTTGAAATCGGGGGCCGGATCAGGGTCGCGGACAAACCGGATGACGGGCAACTGCGCAAGCGCGCTTCCCGGGACAAGAAGCAAGGTGAGTGCCGAAACGAGGCCGACGAGTGCCCACGAGATTCGGAGTTTGCGATCCAGAAGCGAGTTCATCATCTACCTTTTCAGGAGAGCATAGTCCCCCGGTTAATCCAAGCGGGCGTTTCGCTTCAGACCGGGCGCTTGATGCCCAGCTTGCGGATGCGCGCCTGCAGGGTTGTGCGCTTCATACCCAACAAGGATGCGGCGCCCCGTGGGCCGGAAATCCGCCAATTGGTTTGGCGCAGCGCGCGAAGAATGTGTTGGCGGTCGGCGTCCGCCAGGGTGGCGATCGGAGCGGAGGAAGGGCTGGGAGCAGCCGTCAGATCCACAGGAGCGGTTGACGACTCCGCCGCACCGGCGGCGGATGAAAAGGCGGCAGAGGCGGCCTTCAATTCGCCAATGGGAACGCGCAACTCCTTGCCTGCTGAGAGCAAGACTGCCCGCTCGATGAGATTTTCAAGTTCACGAATATTTCCCGGCCAGGAATAGTTGACGAGCGCGTCCATGACGTCGGCGGGGATGTATTCGACGGTTTTGTTCTGCCGGCGGCTGAAGGTCTGAACGAAATAGCGCACCAGCAGCGGCACGTCTTCGCGGCGTTCGCGCAGCGGTGGAACCACAATGGGGAAGACATTGAGGCGGTAATAAAGGTCGCTGCGGAATTTGCGTTCGGCAACAAGTTGGGCAAGGTCTCCGTTGGTTGCGGCCACCAAGCGCACATCCACGCGCAAAGTGCGGTTGCCGCCGAGGCGTTCGAACTCCTGCTCCTGCAACACGCGCAATAATTTGGGTTGCAGCTCCAGGGGCAGATCCGCGATTTCATCCAGGAACAGCGTGCCGCGGTCGGCAAATTCGAAACGGCCGATTTTCTGGGTGAGCGCGCCCGTGAACGCGCCCCGTTCGTGGCCAAAAAGCTCGGATTCGAGCAGGCCGGCCGGGATCGCGGCGCAATTTACTTTGACGAAAGTGCGTTCGCGGCGCGGGCTGAGGTTGTGAATCGCGCGGGCAATAATTTCCTTGCCGGTTCCGGTTTCGCCCTGGATCAGAACCGTGGTTCCAGCCGGAGCAGCGAGCTCCACCTGGGCCAGTGTGCGGCGAAGCACGGGACTGTCGCCGATAATTTCCTCAAAGTTGAACTCCGAGCGAATTTCTTCTTCCAGGTACAGTTTTTCGACGGCGAGCTTGTCTTTGAGCGCGTCAATCTCTTTGAAAGCCAAAGCGTTTTCCAGAGCGATGGCGACCTGGACGCCCACTTGCTGCATGAGTTCGACGTCGGCGGGAGTAAACGCATCGGGATTTCGGCTGGCGAGATTGATTGTGCCAAAGGTGCGGCCATGCGTGATCAACGGCACGCAACAAATCGCCTGCACCGATTGTTCCCGCAAGAAACGCAAAACGTCGTGGTGAAATTTGTCGAGTTCCTTGCCGCGAGTGATGAGCACCTGGCTGCTGGAGAAGCATTGCCCCGCCGGCGAACCTTCGAGCGGCACGGTAATTTCCGGCTTGGTGATGGAGGAACTCCCCGGCAGATCCAGGTAATGAATCTTCAGCAGGCCGGAAGCGGCATCGAGCAGCGCCAGGCTGGTGTAATCGTGCTGCAGAACGGGCTTGATCGAGGACACGATACCTTTGAACACCGTCGCAGGATCGCGCGTGCTGACCAGCAGATTGTTGATTTCAAGGAGAACCTGCAGGCGGTCGCGTTCCCGCGCCAACTGTTTCTGATAGACTTCCGCGGCTTCGAAATTCAGCGCGTTGTCCACGGCCACAGCCACCTGGGCGGCAACGCGCCGCATGAACTGGATTTCAGTTTCGCTGATGCCCTGCGGGACAAAACGTCCAAAGACCATGGTGCCCAGCCGGTGGTGAGCGGTGGTCAGGGGAAGAATGGCCGTGGAGTGAACGCCCACCGACTGCAACTTTTTCATGAAATGGGGATACCGCTCGTCTTTGGAAGTGTCCTGAGTGAGGAAGAGTTCCTGATTTTCGAAAACCCAGCCGGAGGGAGAATTGGCTACCGGCATCTCCTCCGGGCCTTCCTTCGGAAGCGGATCGCGCGTCTCCAGAATATGAAGACGCATCATGCCGCGGGCAGGGTCGTGAAGGATCAGGCCGAGAAAATCGAATTGCAGGACATTTCGGAGACGATCCGAAAGCGCGTGGAAAAGGAGCTTGAGATCGCGCTGCTGGGCGATTGTTTCGCTGACTTCGAGCAGCGCTTCGAACTGGCGTACGGGTTGGGTCAGGGGCGAAGCAGGGGCGATTTCCGGAGATGTGTCTGACAGCTTCGCCATAAAGACGAGGATAGCATCGGGTTTGGCGGGCCCACAACCGAAGGTGGGATGTGCGGTGAGAAGGCTGTTTTCGTATACTCACGAGGCTGTTAGTCCAGGAAAATGTCCATCGGGTGGCAAGGGTGACGGTTTTGTGATGGGAAATCGGCTGAAACTCAGATTTGTCTTTCTGCTTTGCTTGTTGGCTGGATTGCTTGCCGTTTCCGGATGCGGTTCCGGGCGCCCGCCGGAAGATCGGCAAGAAGACCGGCAGCCCAAGGTTAGAGCCGAGTTCCCTGTGTCGTCGCCTGGGTACGATCTGGGGCGCGATGAGCAGCGCGGCGGACATACGTTGGCGAGACATGTGGCGCGGACCGATGGGGAGTTGCACGATAGGCTTGAGCGCGAACGGAATATTTCGGCGGCTTCGACGTGGACGGACCGCGAAACAGCGGAAGCAACCGTGGGAGCGGCATTGGCGGCGGAACGCAACCGCGTGGAAAGCTGGATGCGGCGCGGATTTCCGCGCGCCAATCTGGCGCTGCACTATAATTCCGGCGGGATAATCGGCCGGAGCCTGCGCCGCGGAGATGCCCAGGCAGTGGGATGTACCAACGCGGTGATTGTGTTGCGCGCGGACGGGCCGGAGAATTTTTATGTTTTGACCGCTTATCCGGAGGCTCGGGAATGACGGAAGAGGCGAAAAAGCCGAATCAATTTGACCCGGAGGATTATCCGGCGTTGCTGGAATTTCTGCCCGCATATTTGCACGAAGATTTTGGAGAAGAGTACGGCTCCGCCGCGCGGGCCTTTGCGGCGATGGTTTCCGACGCGAACGGCGACCAGATTCGCAATGTGAAGGAAGAATGGACAGCGTTACGGCAGGCTTTTTCAGGGCGGGCCATACCCGACTTTCAAAGCGTGCTGGCACAGTTGGGAGCCGCCTGGCAGCCACAATCCGAAGCGGAATTGCAGGCCGTGGATGAAATTCTCAGGCAGGCACAGGCGTGATATTCTTAAAAGGTTGCAGGCCCGTAGCTCAGTTGGTTAGAGCGCTACCTTGACACGGTAGAGGTCTGGGGTTCGAGTCCCCACGGGCCTACCATTCCCGCCAGGTTGACCCGCGCACATGGGTACCACTCTTGAGCCAAAGGGATTTTCCTAAGAATCCAATTGCGGTCCTTTTGCTTGTTGCAGCCAGCGTTTCAACTCTTCACGCAGCAGCCGAAATTCAACCGGCTTCGCAAGGCATGCACGGCACCCGGCTCGAATAATCCGATCCTGGTCTGTGACCATGGCGTGCGCCGTCACAGCGATGACGGGTATTTCCGCAAACTCTGATTTTTGCCACATCCACTGAAGCAGGTCGAGGCCGTTTTCGCCGCCCAGGTTGATATCGAGCAGGACCGCGTGCGGGGCTTGCTTGGCAAAGATATCGTGAGCCGCCTTCAGGTCCGCAGCCGACGAGGCTTCATACCCTTCCGCTTCGAGCCAGTCGCAAAGGAGCTCGCGATTGAGATCTTGGTCTTCGACAACGAGAACGCGGTTTTTCAATTCAGCTGTTCCCCAAATCCGGAGAGGGCATCACCCGCCCCAATTGCTGAATCAGCGGCTCACGCCAGGAATCCTGCTTCCGGAAAAGTGATTCGGAATGCACGCGAAGATACTCGCGCTCTTCCTTTGTCAAATCCTTGCTGGTCAGCACAAAAACGGGAAGGTCCGCCGTGCGAGGATTCGAACGCCATTCATGCAACAGTTCGAAACCGCTTACATTGGGAAGCAATAGATCCAGAATGACCAGCTCAGGCAAAGCCTGCGACACCCGGACGCGCGCCTGTTCACCGTCCGTCGCGACGCTTACGTCGTATCCCTTTGCCCTTAGCAATTCGACGATCATCTCAAGAGTAGGCAAGTCATCTTCGACCACAAGAATGTTTTTCTTCGGCGCGCCCCCACCGCGCGACTGGAGGCAACGTTCGACGGCAGCCAGCAAGGTCGTCTTTTCGACCGGCTTGAGCAGGTACTCGTCAGCGCCGAAAGCCGTTCCTATGGCAGGCTGGTCCACGATGGTTACGACAATGACAGGAATCAATGCGGTGCGCGGATCGTTCTTCAATCGCCGCAACACTTCGAGCCCGTGCACCGGCTTCATAATCAGGTCCAGGGTGATGGCATCTGGCATCAATTCGGCGGCAAGATCCGTAACCCGCTCGGGCTGATCGCATTTCACGGCCTCATAGCCGGAAGAGGCGAGTTGGGATTGAATCAGTTGGCCGGCGGCCGGGTCGTCCTCAACAACAAGAATGCGCGGAATGCTGCGGGGACTGGAAACAACGATCGGCGTGTGCTCGGGTTGGTTATGGGTGACGATTGCAAGCGGCAGCGTGAAATAAAGGCAAGCGCCCTTGCCGGGTTGGCTTTCAACCTGCAGTTTGCTTCCGTGCAGTTCGACGAGGCGCGCGGTGATCGCAAGGCCCAATCCCGTTCCTTCCGTAACGTTGCCCTGTTGCGCAACGCGATAAAAGGCTTCAAAGATCTTCTGCTGCTGTTCGGGGGAAATTCCTGGCCCATTGTCACGAACTTCGATTCGGACCTGGTCCTTCACCTGGATTGCCGAGAGTTTAATTTGGCCGCCCTCCTGGGTGAACTTGATCGCGTTGCCCACAAGATTCATGAGCACTTGTTTGAATCGCATCGCGTCGGCGCGAACACAAAGATTGGGATCAACGTCTTGAACCAGGGATTGCGATTTTTTGGCCGCCAAGGGGTACAGAGCGCTGCTTACTTCTGTAATTGCCGAGGCCACTTTGACATCTTCTCGAGTAAGCTCCATCCGGCCGGCTTCAATTTTGGACAGGTCGAGGATATCGCTGATAAGCCTGAGAAGGTGTTTCCCGCCGGTATGGATATGTTCGACATAACGCCGCTGACGATCGTTCAGTGGTCCGTACAGCTCCTCGGCCAGCAAATCAGAAAAACCCAGAACGGCGTTTAACGGCGTGCGCAATTCATGGCTCATGGTGGAGAGGAACTGATCCTTGAACTTGCTGGCGCGTTCGGCCTCTTCCTTGGCGCGCAAGATGAGTTCCTGCGCGCGCTTTTGCTCGGTGACGTCTCGTGTGACCTTTGCGAAACCGCGCAGACGCCCCGTTGCATCGTGCAACGCGGTGATAACCACATCGGCCCAAAAACGCGATCCATCCTTGCGCACCCGCCAGCCTTCGTCCTCCACTCGTCCCTGCTCCAGGGCGAGCTTCAGCTGTCGAGCCGGCTTGCCTCGTTCCACTTCCTCTGCCGGATAGAAACAGGAGAAATTCCGGCCAACGATTTCTCGAGCTTCATATCCTTTGATCCGCTCAGCGCCCGCGTTCCAGCTGACAACTGTTCCTTCCGGATCCAGCATCAGGATGGCGTAATCCACCACTTCTGAGATCAGCAGGCGAAAACGCTCTTCGCTTTGCCTGAGGGCCTCCTCGGCTTTTTTGCGCGTGGTGATGTCGGTTGCAACGACAAGACGAGCGGCTTTGCCGGAATATTCAAGCGGATGCGAAGTAACCTCAACGTCGATTTGCGCGCCGTTTTTCTTCAAGTGTTTCCAGATGCCGATGTCTTCGCGGTCCTTTGGAGTATTCCTGGTGTTTTCGAGCAGCGCGGGAACATCTTCCGCCGGGCGAATATCCTTGATGGTCAGAGACAGAAACTCTCCCCGGGAGTAGCCATAGTTGCGGATCGCGGCCTGGTTCACGTCCAGGATGGCCAGCGATTGCAGATCGTAAACCCAAACGGGATGCGGGTTGCTGTCGAAGAGCAAGCGGTAGCGCTCTTCGGATTGGCGAAGGGCTTCTTCCGCGCGCTTTTGCTCGGTGATGTCGTGCAGGACGACCACACCTCCCCGCAACATGCCTTCATCGTTTCTGAGCGGTCTCCCTGTGGTGCTGATCAGGCGGCCCTCCGGCACCTTGGCATTCCGGATGAATACCTCAACGTCGTCCACATTTTCGCCCCGCATTGCCCTCGCCAGGGGCAGCTCGCCGGATGGATATTGAGTCACACCGTCCGGGAGATAGGTGCCATAGCGATCCGACCACTGTGTGGGGCCGCCGTCCGTGGCGCCGACGCCCAGGATGTGCTCCGCAGCGGAATTAAAGAGCAGAAACTTGCCATTGGAATCGGCCACAACCACGCCTTCGGCAACGCTTTCCAGAATCAATTCCAGCAGTTCCTTTTGCAGCTTTGTCTCTTGTTCCGTTTGTTTCTTTTCGGTGATATCCCGGAAAACCAGCACAACGCCGAAAGATTCTCCTTCGTTGGAGACAATGGGTGCGGCGCTGTCTTCAATGTCAAATTCCTTGCCGTTCCTGGACAGCAGAAGAGTGTGGTCGGCTAATCCGACAACTTTGCCCTCGCGAAAGACTTTCTTCACGGGGTTTTCGACGGCTTTGCGCGTGTCTTTGTTGATGATGTCAAACACCAGGTCCATGGACTTGCCGGAAGCTTCCCGCTGGCTCCATCCAGTCAGCGCCTCAGCAACGGGATTCATAAAAGTCACGGTCCCGTTCATGTCCGTCGAAATCACCGCATCCCCAATGCTGGAGATGGTGGTCGAAAGCCATTTCTCACTCTTCGCCAATTCCTCTTGCGCCCGCTTTCGCTCTGACAAGCTGCGCAACAAAGATGCGAAGACCAGCAGCAGCAGAAACAGGCTTGTGAGGTTGCCAAGCACCACCGTCCGGCTGCTGCGGGCCGAGGCTCTTGCCATTTCTTCCGTCCGCAAAGCCCGGATACGGCTTTCCGCCTCGCCCATTTCCGAGAGCACTTCGCGGATCCTGTCCATCAGTTCTTTTCCAGACCCTTGCTGCACTACCCTGTTGGCTGCGGCCAGGTCTTTGCTCCGTCGCAGATCGATTGTCACCTGCAGTTCGTCCAGCTTGTGTTGTACCAGCGGCTCCAGTTCCTGTACGTGTTCCAGTTGAGCCGGGTCGTCTGCGACCAATTGCTTTACTTGATTCATTACCTGGCCAAGGCTCTTTGTTGCCGCGTGATAGGGCTCGAGATATGCATCGTCTCCGGTAAGGAGATAGCCCCGCTGCCCAGTCTCCGCATCAACCAGGCGCGCGGCCGCTTCATCAAGCGCCAATTGAATTTCAAAACTGTGCTTCCGGGAAGCGGCGGCCTCCGCGGTTCGAACGGTATCGCGGTAGGATTCCCACCCCACAAAAGCCAGAATGATTGCTGAGGCGATAAAACCGGTAAGAATCCATCGTTTTTCAGTTTTCCATCGCATTGTTTATCTGCTTTCCCAACAAGTTAATGGAACCAGAAGTCGAAATTCCGTGCACGAGCGTTTTCTCTCGTGCTGGATCATGACCAAAAGCCGTTCGAATGAAATGTTTTGCGTGGGGCAGCGGGTTGCCAAGGGGTTGCGGGAGCGGGAGAGATGGAGATGCAGCGAGGTGAGCGAGACTTGCATAACCCTTCCTCGGCAATTCTTCTACCGGACTTGCAGGCTGGCGAACGCACTCTTGCGGATCGAGGCGGGAAGCAGGACGGTCCCAAGAAAAGCCATGCCTTTGACGTTCACCCGAAGTATCCCAAACCAGTTCCTTCTCTGAGAATACAATTCACGATAAGCATACAGGAAGTAAACACCCTTGGAAGGCCTTCATGGTAGATGAATAAATGGCTTGCCGTCTGCCGCGCTTTCGTGCGCGCATGGAAATCCCCCAAGGCAATCGCATAGAAAGGGAGAATATCCAGCGTTTTGATATAGCGGCCTGTTCGAGGGCCTCTGCTTCGCGTGGGAAAGCTTTAGAAGACTATCGAACGCTGGCCGACGCAAGACCTTTGCGCGTGAGGGGTCTCCACACGTTATCGCCGCGGAAGTATTGCCACAAACCCTGCAACCTCCAGACCACGTGCAGTTGGCGATACGGAAAATGCTCCAGGAAGCAGTAGCTGAGCAACCGGGCCACATCCTGCCAGTCGTTGTATCGCTTGTAGGTAAGCTCTTCCTGCAGAACCGACCCAATGGAAATCATGGTCGCAAACGCATAGCCGAAAAGCAGAAATTGCAGGAAGAATGCCTGGCTGAGCGCGCCCAGGCACGCGGCCAGAACGATGGTCGCAATCCCCGCGACCTCAATGATGGGGGCCAGTAACTCAAACACCCACAGGTACGGAAGCGCCAGAAATCCAATCCGCCCGTAACGTGGTGCGAACAGCATGTCCCGGTTGGGCCACAGCACATCCAGCAACCCCTTCTGCCACCGCGCTCGTTGCCGCCCAAGCGACTTCAAGTCCGAAGGAGCTTCGGTCCAGCACATCGGATCCGGCACAAACTTCATCTGGTAGTCGGTCTTATTTTGCCGCAAATACTTGTGCAGCCGGGCCACCAGGTCAAAATCTTCACCAATCGCACTGGCCCGGTAGCCGCCCACTTTGCGAACCAGATCGGTCCGAAACACGCCGAATGCGCCGGAGATGATCATCAGCATATTTCCCTGGCCCCAGGCTTCCCGGCCAATCAGGAAGGCACGCAGGTACTCAATTACCTGGATCACCTCAATACTCTTGCGGGGCAATCGAACACGTCGCAGGCGTCCGTCTGTGATTTCCGATCCGTTCAAGACCCGGATAATTCCCCCCACGGCCACCACGCGTTTGGGGTCGTC
The DNA here is from genome assembly GCA_035693545.1 of Candidatus Acidiferrum sp. GTDB lineage: Bacteria > Acidobacteriota > Terriglobia > Acidiferrales > UBA7541 > Acidiferrum. The sequence continues at coordinate 941 of DASSGJ010000145.1, read as the reverse complement.
CAAAATGGGAACCATGATCCGCAACAATGCGTCGTTTTCAAGAATGGAGTCGGCATCCACTACACAGACGTAGGGTGAAGTCGCCGCATTCAGGCCTGCATTCACCGCATCCGCTTTGCTCCCGCCAGACTCTTTGTCAATTACCAGCAGCCTCGCATCCACGTCGCTGCGGTAGAGCCCCCTCACGGGCGCGCTCTTCACTTGCGGAACGTACACCGCCCGGACAAGCCTGAGCTTGAACTCTTCGCGCATCTCTTCGAGCGTTCGGTCAGCGGATCCATCGTTCACAACGATGATCTCAAGTTGCGGATAATCGAGCTGCAGCAGATTTTTCACTGCAATGCGAATAGAACCTTCTTCGTTGTGGGCGGGGACAAGGATGGTAATGGGCGGCGACAGAGGTGCTTCCTTTAACCAATTCAGTCGGTGACTCTCCAACCGCCGCTGATGTGCAAAGCTGGTCTTCAAAGCGATGAGGAGCATCACCAGGTAAGCGAGATTGCTTGCCAGGTAGTACCAAAACAGCCCGTGGTTGGAAAAGTCCAGCAGACGAATAATCACAGCGTCACCATCTGCGGAACGCTTTCTTCGCCCGTCCGCTTCTTTTGTGCAGGCAGAGCCCCGGTCTGGAGAACGCCCTGCAATAATTCCCTTGTCTCTTCGTCCATTCGGGCAGGGTTCTGCAGTTCAGCCTCAAGTTTTCTCTTCAGATTCGCATTTTCCAGTGCGGTCAGATACGCGTGCAGCCCGTAGCGGTCTCGCGTCGCCACGACCTTTTCGAAGATTGGGGCCATGTCCGTCGCGAGGCCCACAAGCGCTTCTGCCGCCCGCAACCGTACAAGCCGGTTTGAATCCGTCAGCCCGCGCAGCAGGGAAGGGACCGCCCGGCTATCGGACAGCTTGCCCAAGCTAACGATCGCGCGCAGGCGCACAAACCAAAC
>DASSGJ010000144.1:0-4457 GCA_035693545.1 Candidatus Acidiferrum sp. | reverse complement strand
GGCCTTCTGCTGATACGCAGTATTAAGGTATTCCCGCGCCAGTTCATCCTGCGGATTCTGCTTCAGGTGCAGTTCGCATTCCGCGATGAAGGCGTTCAGCGTGCGCAGGTTCTGCCGCAAGGCGACGTCCACTTGGGAGTTCCCGGCAAGTTGCATGCTGGGTACATCGAGTTCCGCCTGGTTTAGCGTGAACGAAGCGGACTCCGAAGGCGACGGAGCAAGTTCTTTCGTCTTGGAAACACTGGTTGCCTGAGAGGGCGCATTCACGGGCGCAGTCGTACTTGCAATCGGCGATGATGCAGTTGCCTGAGATGGAACCGTATGTGGAACTTCGACTGCCGCCGGATTGTTCGCGACGTTCGGATGACTCACTTGGGGAGCCCGCGCTATGAAAACGGCCACGGCCAGCACCAGCGCCGCGCCTCCGGCAGCAGCGAATGTACGGGGCTTGAACGACGCGGTCAGGGACTCCCACCAGGAAGACCGCTCGGCGACTTCCGCAGGTTCCTTGATCAGCCCTTCCGCTTCCAGTTGGGCACGCAGGGCAATCCAGATCCGGTCCGGCGGATCCAGTTCCGCGGGAAAAGCCTTGGCTGCGGAGACGATGGAGTTCAGATCGGCAACCAGTCCCTGGCAATTGCCGCAGGTGGCGATGTGCAGTCGCGCGTCTTTGGAGAGCTGCCCGAGTCCCTCGGTTTCAAGAACGGATTCCAATTCTTTACACTGCATACAAGGAACTCCCGAGGGAGAAGCGCTGGATGGCCGCCCCTGGAAACCTATTCCACCAATTTTGTGCACCGGGTGACTGGAGTGTTTTCTTCATTCTAACCTAATCCAAAGAACCTGTCGGACTTTTTGCGGCCTTGCGTTCCTCGCGTGCCTGCTGCCGGATTTCTTCCTGCAACAGTTCGCGAAGCCGGGTGCGCGCTTTGTGCAACTGCGACTTCGAATTTCCCACCGAGCATCCCATGATGCCCGCAATCTCGTTGTGTTCGTAACCCTGCACGTCGTGCAGCACGAACACGGTCCGGTAGCCTGGAGGAAGCTTTTCAATCGAACGTTCCAGGTTGACCCGATCCACGGCACCGGAGAGCCGTAGATCCGGCGCGCCGACATCCCTCTTGGGGCCGCTGTTTTCGGCGTCGGGCTCCATAGTCTCTTCCAGTGAATCGGTCGGCAGCGATTTCTTCCGCAAACGCATGAGGACCACGTTCACCGTCATGCGATGCAGCCAAGTCGAAAAAGCCGATTCGCCCCGAAACGTCCCGATCTTGCGGAACAGCTGCAGGAATGCCTCCTGCATCAGGTCTTCCGCATCCGCCGGATTCCCCACCATCCTCAGGCAGAGGGCATACACCCTCCGGCCGTGCAGCTGGTACAGGAATTCAAAAGCAGCCGCATTCCCCGCCTGAGCCAGACGGATAGCCTCTGCTTCGGTCCACGCTACCGGTTGTGCTGGTCTTTGACGGGCCAACTGTCCAGTTGCGGCGCCACTACTAGTACGGATGCGCCGAGTCGCTCCTAAAGTTGTCCCTGGGATGATGACGGACGAGGCGCACATATGCAGCTATAGAGGGCGAATAAGGTCTATAGGTTGCATGGGGCCAAAAGACATCCCCAAGGGGTCACGGTTATTGTCCCTTGAGCAGCGTCATCCGTCTATGGGCAAGATGCCGTTTCGGGGCAAGCAGTGGAGAGGAAGATGGGACAGGGGACCCACTCAGCGCGGCGTCGAACTCCAGCAATTGCTCATCCGGCAGGGCCAGCAAAAAGCACTTGAGAAGGACGAAGGATTCGCGCAGGCACGTATTCAGGTCGTAATGCGCGGCGTCAAGCGTGTCCCATTCGCATTCGAGTTCCAGAGAGGAAGGGTCGTTCAGCTGCTCCGCGGCGTCCGAGAAAGATTCCCTGAGATTCTCGACCAGATCAATGAGCGTTGAGATTTTATGAAGAAATTGCGAACGCTGGCTCAAAAAAATGCGGCTGCAGATTCCATTGAAGCTGGCCGCGCGGCGGCTCTTGGCTTGTTGGAAATTTTCGGGATCGAGCGGGCTGAGATTCGGGACCACGCGAAAATGCTTGGCATGCGAGAGCATTGCACGCAGAAGAATCTGCAGGGGATCAGCGAGTCGCTTGCATAGAGTCGGAGCAACCGAAAGGGCTTGATGAGCCTTTCCATAGCGGCCAGTGCGGCGAAGTCCAAGAGCTTCATCCAGATTGACACTGAACATGGCATAAGCTGTTTCAAGCCCGCGCAGAGTGTCCAGGTACGTTGTCGATTTTTGGTTGTTGAGCGGGGATCGCCAGTCTTGAGACACGGAGCCGGCACGAAGAGGGGAAAAAGAGAGTGGCACTGGTAACCTCCGCGGGACGAATCAAAGAGTGCGAGAGAGTATAACAAAACTTTTAACAAGCAATAACATTTTATTACGTGTACCAAAACGGGAATGGTTCGTTCGAATCACCTGCGTGCGTTCCTTGCTCGAATCAACCAGCCGCCTTTATACTCCTCTTGCAGCCACCTGGAAAGGGACCTTCAACTTGCAATTCGAGCCGCGTGACCAGTTTGAACAGCGCCAGAAAAAGCTGGAGCAGATACAAGCTCTTGGATTTGAAGCATTTCCGCGCGAGTTTCGCTGGACACACACCGCCGCCGACTTGGCGCGGGAATACGCGTCGGCGCAAGCCCCGGAATTGGAAGCGGCAAAAAAAGAAGTCCGCGTGGCAGGGCGGATCGTTTCCTACCGGCTCATGGGCAAAGCTGGCTTTGCGCATTTGCAGGGAGGCGGGAAGCGGATTCAGATTTATGTGAAGAAAGACGTCGTGGGCGATCGCGGATTTCAACTGTTTCAATTGTTGGATCTGGGAGATCACATTGGTGTGCGCGGGCACATGTTCCGCACCAAAACGGGTGAACTTTCCGTGTGGGTCGAGGAATTGTTTTTCTTGTCGAAGGCTTTGCTGCCTCTGCCGGAAAAGTGGCACGGCCTGGCGGACATCGAACTGCGATACCGGATGCGCTATCTGGATCTGATCGCCACCGAAAGGTCGCGGGAGATTTTTGAAACGCGGGCTCGAATCGTCCGCGAGTTGAGAAAGTTTTTTGACGCGCGCGGCTACATCGAAGTGGAAACCCCCATGATGCATCCGATCGCGGGCGGCGCCGCGGCCCGGCCGTTTGTGACTCATCACAACACGTTGGACGTGGACCTCTATTTAAGGATCGCCCCGGAGTTGTACCTGAAGCGTCTCACCGTTGGCGGATTTGACCGGGTGTTTGAGATCAACAGAAATTTCCGCAACGAAGGAATTTCCACCCAGCACAACCCCGAATTCACCATGCTGGAGTTTTATGAGGCCTACAGCAATTACCGTGACTTGATGGATCTGAACGAGCAGCTTTTTGCCCACATAGCCAAGGCGATCACTGGTTCGGCAACCGTGAAATACGGAGAGGTGGATTTGGATTTCAGCAAAATGCAGCGCCTGACCATGCGCGAAGCGATTGTGAAGTATTGGCCCGCCGGTGCGGGAGCGGCGCCGGCCGTCGAAGAATTGGCCGCGCCGGGCGGGGCACAACGCGCGACCGTACGGTACAACGAGTGGGCCAAGGCAAATCACGCTGAGTACGCTGCGGCAAAAGGCAAACTGGCCGACGGTGAATGGACCGGCCTGCTATTTGAAACCATCGCCGAAGACAAACTCGTCCAACCCACAATTCTCTATGATTTCCCCACGGAGATTTCTCCGCTCTCCAAGCAGAAGCCCGAGGATCCCAGCCTGACCGAGCGCTTCGAAATCTATGTCGCCGGGATGGAAATCGCCAACGGCTTCTCGGAGTTGAACGATCCCGCGGAGCAGGAGCGCCGCTTCCTGGCGCAGATCGCCCAGGGCGGCGACGAAGTGCCCAAGCAACTGGACGTGGATTACGTTCGTGCTCTCGCCCACGGGATGCCCCCGACCGCGGGCGAAGGCATCGGCATAGACCGCCTGACCATGCTTTTGACCGATTCGCATTCGATCCGCGACGTCATTTTGTTCCCCCTGCTGCGACCGGAAGGAAATTCTGAACCAGAACCACCGGCCCAGGCCGCCGGGAAGGCGTAGAGGATACCGCCCGCCATGAGCTTCGAATGGTTTGTGGCCCGGCGTTATCTCAGGTCGCCGCACCGGCCGGCAATCCTCCGGTTAATCACCCTTTTTTCCGTCATTGGCGTGGCCGCGGGCGTGGCAACCCTGGTGATTGCTCTCTCGATGAACAGCGGATTCCGCGAAACCCTGCAGGACCGCCTGTTGGGTGTAACCGCCCACATTTCTCTCACCCGTCCCGGCACCGGGGGAATCTCAAACTATCTGGCCCTATCGGAAAAACTGCAGCAGATGCCTGGGGTCCGCTCGGTGACTCCCGCAATTTATGAAACCGTGCTGCTGTCCTTCAACGGGCAAGCCCGCGGCGT
>DASSGJ010000143.1:0-8028 GCA_035693545.1 Candidatus Acidiferrum sp. | reverse complement strand
TACGGTGAAATTTCTTAAAGACTCTTTTGCTTATTTCCATAAAGCCGTGGCCGGCATCAATCAGGGAAATCTGCTGACTCCCATCCAGAATCCCTTCGGCAAGGATATGGTCACGCGTCTGTGGGTGGCCACCCTGAACGTGGGCCACTGCTTCGACCACTACGGCCAGATGGCGGAATACCTCCGCATGAACGGCATTGTGCCTCCCGCCAGCCGCCAGTAATCGCCGGACGCCCTGAATGTTCTCGATTCTCCGGTGGGCACTCGCGATCCTTTTAATCCTCTGGGTATTCCGGCAGGTTCGGAAGCCCAGCGGCCCGCTGGGCAAACGCATGGTGCGGGCCATGAATCTCGGTCATTCCAGCATGACGGATTGGGGGCTCCAACAGCTAAGCGTCCCGCCGAACGCCTCGATCCTCGACGTAGGCTGCGGCGGCGGCAGGACCATACACAGACTCGCGGCATTGGCACCAGAGGGCAAAGTCTTTGGCCTCGACTACTCCGCGGCCAGCGTCGCCGTCTCCAGCGACACCAACGCTGAAGAGATCGCTGCCGGGCGAGTCCAGATCCAGCAGGGTTCGGTTGCCTCCTTGCCGTTTCCCGATTGCACTTTCGACATCGTCACCGCCGTGGAGACCCACTATTACTGGCCCGACCTCCCCGCCAACACACGGGAGATTTTCAGGGTCCTCAAACCCGGCGGCACGTTCGCGCTGATCGCTGAAACCTACCGCGGCGGGCCATTTCGATTCCTCTACGGCATCGTCATGCCGCTCCTCCGGGCCGCGTTCCTCAGCGACGCGGAGCACCGCAACCTCCTGACGCAAGCGGGATTCACGGAGGTGGAGACAAAGCACGTCCCGGGGAAAAATTGGATCTGCGCCACAGGCCGCAAGCCTGCATAACTCGCTCATCTCTGCTGGGGCGAAAATATATTCGGGACGGTTGGCGGGAAAACTAGGCGAACTCTTTCGCTGTCAGCAGCTCTCTCTCCAGATCCGCTTTGGCTGCGTACAAATTCGTCAGCCGGTCATGAAGATTTTGTGTCTCAGGCACGGCGCTGCAAACCGCCGTTTTCAATCCGCCGTACAGCGTCCGGTAAACTGGCTTCAATTCCGCGGGAATTTCGTTGCTTCCTCCCCAGTTCAGGCGCTCTCCAATTTCCAGGATCACCTGGTTCGCCTGGAGCGGGGTTATCTCCCCTTGCAATCCATGCTTCACCGATTCTTGCAGCGCCCCGAGCCGCTGAATCGCCGCGTCCTTTTCCGGTTCGCCCATCGCCCCGCTGCCGATAATTTCCAGCATCGCTTGTTCCAGCGGTTTATCTATGGTCTCTTCCACCTTAATCGTCGCTTTCGACTCCGAAAGAAGAGCTTCCAGTTTCACCGTGTACTCGTTGATCTTCTGATGGATCACCGCCAACTGCCCTCCGGCTGCTTGCGCCGCATCGTTCGCAGACTTCCCTTCTTGCAGCGCATTCCGGTACGCCTGGAAGTCTCCGGTTGACAGATTCCAGATGGCTTCGTCCACCATGGCCTTCGCTGAATTTCCGAAAGTAAGGTCGCGAGCGGCGGGTCTCCCGGATGCGGCCGGCACAGCCCGCTCGCTTTTCGTCTCTGGCTTACTCGGCGCGGGCTTCGGCAAAGCAGCGCGTTTCGGCTTTGCCTGAGCGGCTTCTTTAGCCGGAGCGGCCTCTTTAGTCGGAGCGCTTTCCTCGCGTGCAGCTGGTTTGTCGCTTTGTTTCGTTTCCGCCGTAATCAGACGGGCCTCTGGGCCGTGCTCGCGCGAGCGCCCCAGCTGTTTCGCATGGCTCTCGCAGACATAAATGGGCTCCGTGCCGCCCTTTTCCCAGCAGACAATCACCGCGGTTCCGTAGTCGCAGTCCAGCCGGTAGTGCGCGGACAAAGCTTCCGCCGCCTTTCCCGTCTGGAGCCGCCATTCCGCGCGGCTTGTACAATTTCGATTGGACACACGCCAATTTTACGGGACACACGGAATTGGATACCACCGGTCGAAAGGGCTAGAGTGCCGGAACATGTAACCCCACCTCACAATGGCCCCGCCGGCTTTCGAAGGGTACTAAGGTCTTTACTCGATTGTCCGAGACTCGCGCGAGTGGTATCCACGTGGAGACTTGGCTTTGCTGGTCAATGTTGTCGAATCCAAGGTCTAAGCGGCATGCCTCAAGACCAAGCGTTGAATGGCCGAATGGAAAGACGTCTTCCCATCATCGTGGTCGTATCTCTCGCGCAGATCGAACGCGCGATCACCGAAGGAGTGGAGTGGACTTACACCGATAACATCAGCGCTCACGGCGCCCGTGTATTTTCCAAACGCTCCTGGGCACTCGGCGAGGAGATCGCGGTTACCCCTCTGAACGAAGAAACGACTTCGGGAAATGTCGTCTATTGCCAAAAGCTGGCGGACGACCGCTATTTCCTCGGTGTGAAGTTCAAGGAACACCAGGCCATGTGGTCGGCAATCAAGAGGTATGACGGGTTACAGATCCCCGCCTCGCTAAAAGCAACACCCGCCTGAAAAAGCTCGTTGACCAGCCGTTGTGCAATCCCACGAAGCTCGCACATCACGAAAAAAATTCTCACAGGCCAAGTTGCTTCCCCGGAACACCTGAACCTCTGGTCAGTCTTGCCCCGCAACACAACCTGCCACCATCAAGTCACCTTGGTGGTAACGTCTTGGTCCGAACAGAAAGGCTCACATGCAAAATGATTGGGTAGCGTGCACCCTGCCGAAACTCCTGCGCTACACCGCTCCGCTCGGGCTCCTTTGCGCGCTCTCACTTCATGCCCAGGAATCCTCTCCCACCAACTCGGGCCCTCTGCCTGCCGCTCCGGCACCGCAGCAAATCAATTTCATCGGCAATTCCTTCAGCGAACCCGCGCCTCCGGCCTCGTCGCAGCCCGTTCTGAAAAATAATCGCCTGTTCTACGTTCTCGCCAATTACTCCACCGTCGAAAAACACGACGAGTTCTCCACGCTTTCCGCCAGGACCAAATTTAAGCTCTCCATCAAAACCATGACCGACCCGGTCACGGTTTCCTTCCTCGGAGCGATCGCCTTGATAGGGCAGGCCCGCAACAGCGATCCCTCCTATGGCCAGGGTCTCCAGGGCTACAGCAAGCGTTACGCCACAACCTTCGCCGACACCGGCGTCGGCACCCTCATGACCACTTCCGTCTTCCCTACCCTACTCCATCAAGACCCGCGCTATTTCCAACTCGGCACCGGCGGCAAATGGCACCGCGTCAAGTATTCCGTCAGCCGCATCTTCATCACCCGCTCTGATAATGGCGCCACCCAGTTCAATTACTCCGAAGTCGTCGGTAACGCCGTCGCCGCCGGAATCTCCAACACCTACCATCCCGAATATCAGCGCACCTTCGGTAACACCATGAACGTCTGGGGCACCGAAATTGTCCTCAACACCATCTGCAACCTCGCCAAGGAATTCTGGCCCGACCTCCGCCGCGCCATCCACAACCGCCGCCACCCGGAATAGTCTCTGTGTCATCCCGAACCTGCGCCTTTTGCGGGTGAGGGATCTGCTTTTCTCTTATCCTCGCCGCTATCCACCTGTCGGGTCAGCGGCTCTTCAGGACTTGGCGTTCTCAGACAAGCTCTTCAGGAACATCCCAAACTCGCGTGCCACACGCGAGGGCAATTCACCACCGGCCTTCTTCCCCAAAAGGTCGTGCCCCCCGCCCTCCACTTCCAACATCGCATGTAAGCCGGGAACGAGCTCCAGTGCGGAGTTCATCTCCGCCGTCGAACCAAACGGATCGCGCGTTCCGTGAACAAAAAACGCCGGCGTGCTCAGCTTTGGAAAATGCCCCGTGCGAAGCTGATTCGGTTTTCGCGGTGGATGCAGCGGGTAGGAGAGCAGCAGCAAGCCATCCGCAAGTTCGGGCTCTTCCGCAGCCAGCATGGTCGCCTGCCGCCCGCCGTAAGAATGCCCGCCCAAAAATACCTGCCTGTTTTTCCGCTCTCGCATCAGCAAGACGGCGCGGCGCAGCCCGTCGCGATCCCGTGCAGCATTTGCCGGCGACGGCGGTCCATGCGGCCGTTCGCGCCGGAATGGCAGGTCGAACCGCAAAACACTAAACCCCGCCTCGGCAAGTGCATTGGACATCTCGACCAGCAACTTCGACTGGCAGTCCGCGCCGGCTCCATGCGCCAGCACAATGGCCCGTCCCGTGGGCCGCTCGGGCGTGTGAAGCCAGCCGTGAACAGCCGGGTCACCCTTGACGTCGTCAAACGGAATGGACATAAGGCCACGCACTACCGCAGTTCCCGGAACGCGGGACTGCTCCGGAAACGCTCGGGAAAATGTTCCTCATACCACAGGAGGCGCGGGCAAATCATCCATCGGTGAGCGGGCGAAAATCCATACTTCTCCATTTCCTTTTCCGCTCTTTCCGCCGACCAGCCTTCATCAGCCATGCGGTAGGATGCAATCATCATTGTCGTGCGGTCATCGCCCAGGCGGCAGTGCACAAAAACCTTCTTGCCGGGATTCTTCCGCAGCAAAGTAAGGAATTCCGCGAAGGTTCTGTCCCTGGGAAAAGAGCATTCCCATGGGATTGGCACATACTCCATGCCCAGCCCCGTGACGATTTTCCGCTCGGTGTCGCGGTCTCCGCGCAGGTCCACCACAATATTCACTCCCATTTTTGCCAGCATTTGAAATCCGGTTTTCGACGGCTGGCCGCCACGGTAAAGCGTCTCGGAGGCCTCACCGAAATTTGGCAGGTTCTTCTGCATGGACTTGTCCGCGCTTGAGTTCTGGACGGACGCAGATGTTTGCACGCCAGGGCATCCGTCCGCTTTGCCAGGCAACATGGCCGCCAGTAGCGCGACGGTCGCGAACCATCCGATCCCTCCGGACGTAAGACTTCGAAGCCTGCATATCGCTCGGTTCCGTATCATGGTCATGACCATATTTTAAACCGCAAAGGCGCCTTTGGGTGATACACCTCTAAGCGCACCCGAACCAGGCGCTTCCTCCCCTCTCATTTCCCAATTGCATAACTCATCTTGGGGCGCTATCCTCCCTGCAACGCACGGCAGTCGGTCCCCCCGCTTCACCAGGTTCTACAAAAGGTTCTACAAAAGGAGCAACCGATTGGATCAATCCAGCTCGCCTTCCCGTTTTTCCCTGCTTCGCCCGAAATATCTACTCTTCTCCTTCATCGGCCTCATGGTCCTCTACGTTCTCGGCCATAACGAACGCTTCCTCCTCGACGCCAGGGATCCCGAATGGCCGCACATCCAATCCTTTAAGTGGTGGCTCCTCCCCCACGGCATCGCCGGCGCCTGCGCCCTCATCCTCGGCCCCATGCAATTCTCCGATCGCCTTCGCCAGCGTTACGCCAAATTCCACCGCGTCGTCGGACGCATCTACGTCACCGGCGTCTTCATCGCCGCCCCGCTCGGCGCCTACATCCAGTATTTCCAGGAGCGCATGGGCGCCCCGCGTTCCTTCAGCTTTGCCGGCGCCACCGACGCTGCTCTCTGGCTCACCACCACCGCCATCGCCCTCATGTTCATCCTTAGAGGAAAAGTCCAGCAGCACCGCCAGTGGATGGTCCGCAGCTTCGCCGTCGCCATCGTCTTCCTGGAAGTCCGTGTACTCGGCGGCCTCACCGGCTGGGAAAACCTGGGCGAGTCCGTCACTGAAACCATCGTCTGGGCCTGCGTAGCCTTCTCCCTCCTCTTCGCCGACATCGTCCTCCAATGGCAGGACCTCCGCCGCACAAAACCCGCCCCCGCCAGAGTCTCAGCCCCGACCCGCGTGCCCGAGCCGGTTCTCCTCGGCCAAAAATCCCCCGGCTAATCGATTCTTGATCCTTGGAAATCCATCAACCGGTATTTACCACAAGAACTGCTCCCACTACCCACTCGTACGGCAACCGCCTTAATCAGGACTTAGCGGCAGCCCTGCGGCTGAAAAATTCTGATAATGGCCATCAGACTCTTAGCAAACAAGCTGCTTCGCCGATCGGTTACCTCAGTAACTTGCCGGCGAGCCAGTAATCGACGCTGAACTTCCCCGGGCCAGAGCAGATCAGCCAGATAAAGAAGAGCACGTACAGGACTTCCGGAAGATAGAGGAAATCGTCGAGCCAGTTACGAAGCGAAAGTCCTTTGGGCATGGCGGAAAGCGCGCTGGTCAGCGTGGCGACAATCATATCGATCATTAGAGCCATGCAGGCCACGCTCGAAAGAAACCCCACCGTCAGCAGGGATCCGCCAGCGCACTCGACACCAGACACGAAATAGACCATCACGTGGGGAAATGGGACTTTGGCCTTAACGAGCGTTTCGTACATAGTTCGCGTGCTGTCGGCGGCAAACAATTTGTTTGCCCCAGAGATGGCGAAGAACAGTCCCATCGAAACGCGCACCAGCAGAATCGCGTATTGTTCCAAATCACTGCTACCCAACAACGCAAACTGGACCAGACGTTTCCAATCCATCTGTTTCTCTCCAGATTATTTGTCCATCCTTTCGACCCAGTGAGCGCGCGACGCAGGAGCCACGAATGGATCCGCAAAGTATTGTGTTTCTCGCGCAACCTTATCGCCTCTGAACTCCATGATGCTCACGGTGTAAGAAGGCTTACTGTCATAGGTCAGGATGAATTCTGTGATCCAAAGATCACCACCGCCAATGATTCGCCGGACACTAAACCGCTTTTCGCTCGGCTGACTGGCGCGCTGGTTCTGTATGTTGCGTCGACTGCGGGTTCTCTCGCCTGACTGCGGGTATTCCAGCACCGCGTCATCGTGATAGATCCGGTGCTCGGTTTCAAAATCGTTCGCATCGGACGCCGCCCAATGCTGGTCCAGTGCTGCACGGATCTTTTGATCTCGCACTCCAGAATACTGCTCCTTCTTCTGTTGATCGTTCATCTTGGGCCCCCAATTTGACAAGAAGCTGAATGCCTTCGCGGAATCGGAGCATATGACTCATCAAAAGTTCCGTATTATTACTTCACCTCCCAGTTGTCGCGTTTTTCAGATCCTCACACCGCTCGCGCAACCTCGGTCTCGTCCGCGACTCACCTAAGGCTCAGCGGCAACAATGTGCTTTGTCGTTCCTACGGATGCTGCCGCTTGCGAAAATAGCCCACAATCCATATGCACCCATACCAGAAAAGCGCGTAGTAAACAATTTTGAAACCTCCCTTCCTCTGCCGCCGTCTACAAAAGCAGGACCGCTCAGCCAGCGGCAACGCAGCCCCTTTTTCCGATCAAAGAGGAGACCTCGGCATGATCCCTCGGACAATATCCCGCGCAGCACTTTTCTTTTTTCTGATCGCCTCAATCGCAGCCGCCGCCGACAAGACCCCGCCCGCCTACCAGAAAGGAACAATCTCCAACGTCTCCGGCAACCATGCCTCCTGTGAACTAACCGGGGCTGATATCCACAAACTCATCGGCAATTGCGGCGATTTCCAATCGGGGCAACCCGTGGATTACCGGGTGCAAGGCGATAAGGTCTACATTCGCCACGAGGGCGGCAAGGAGTACAAGTGCGCGATCGTAGGCACAATTGAAACCAACGTCGCTGGCAAGACCACCTATCAGCAGGGGACCATCAAGGGGTGGGAAAAGGGCACCGACTTCACCAGTTGGATCGGCCCTCGCGGTGAGACGATTCCCCGCGACAAAACCGTCTACGAATTGAACGGCCCCGGCACGGTCTACCTCATTGCCTACTGCGGCTCCTTCCAGGCAGGAAAATTCAGCTTAGGCCAGACCGTCAATTACCGCGTGGATGAAACGGACAAGGATGACCGGCGGCTCTACATCACCCATGACAACGGCAAAGAATACAACTGCAAAATAGAAGGCCAGAAAATGTTGGAGCCCGGCAAAAACGACATGCCTTCAACCGCCTCCTCTTCCGCCACTCGCCACCTCAACCCTTAGCGCGCCATTCAACCCAAAGGGAAACGTCAGGGGGAATAATTTACACGAACTAGTACGACCTCAGCTAAGGTCA